>NZ_JAWOUT010000009.1:0-216697 GCF_033339515.1 Vibrio sp. 2130-1 | reverse complement strand
GCTCGACTTGCATGTGTTAGGCCTGCCGCCAGCGTTCAATCTGAGCCATGATCAAACTCTTCAATTTAAGATTTTGTTCGGCTCAATGAATACTGAACATTCCTTTCGCTAATAAATAGCAGAAGTAATGTTTGAATTGACTGTGCTGAATCTTTCGATTCAATGGTCACTTCGTTTCATTGAAACCTAATTTGAAGCCGAAGCTTCTAATTGGATTATCATCAACGAGTGCCCACACAGATTGATAGGTCTATATTGTTAAAGAGCTTGCTTCGTAAGCTTTGCTATCGAAGCGGAGGCGTATTCTAAGGAATTAACTTTCAGTGTCAAACACTTTTTAAAATTAATTTTTAGAAGCTTTCTTTTTCCTTATTGCCAATTGCTTTTGCGTTTCCGCTTTGCCCTGACAACGGAGGCGCATTATAGGGAGATGATTTTTCTTGGCAACCCCTTTTTAGAAAAAAACTTAAAAAAAAGCATCGAGTGATTAAATCTCACTCAAACGCTTAATTTTAGCACTCAGTTGTTAACTTCAAGTAGCAAATAGGCAATCAGTATGTGTCTACCCAGCTCTCTTTAAAGCTGGTGATATCAAGATCCAGTGATTGCGCCGCTTCGATTTGCTCGATAGCCTCCAATTCTTTATTTACACTGCTCATCGTCAGTGTGTTGTTGTCTAACTCAAACACTTGGCGTTGCGTGGTGTAATAGAACTTAAGCGTAGTGAGCGCTTTTACATTGTCATTGCTCGCGGCTGCTTTAATGCTTTTTAGTTTACGAAAGATTTTGTTGTGCAGTTGCTTGAGTTTCCAAACGTACAGCACTTCTTCCATGTATGGTCGAGTTTTAATTTGATTCAATAAAGAGAGGGAAGTTGCAACTGCGAGAACGACACCAATCAAATTCCAATGGAAATTGCCCGTTGATTGTTCTGGTACGACTTCAGTGTTGCCAAACAAAACAATCAACAAGGTACTAAAGGCAAGAGAGGAGATTGCGAGCAACGCAACAAAACCGCCAATCACAAGGTTTACTTTCTTTTTATAAATGTCTTTATTTATCTGTTTGATTTCCATATACCACTCCTAACAGGGTTGCCTCCTATTCTAACCAGCACACCCAGCTCCACAATCGAAGCTTTGTAAGTAAGTTCACATTTGCTATTAAACTCGCATCCCTTCCCTGCTTGGGTATATACTTCCGCGCATTCACTCTTCCTATATAGAGGCTAAATTCATGCGCTCTTTTGTTTTACGAGCTCGCGCGGCGCCAACCACCAGCAAAGCACTGTTAGAAGGTGTTGGTAATGAAGCGCATACAGAGATTCTTGCTCATACCATGATGAACACGATGTTCGTTGCTCAATCACACCGTGAAGATGTGGTTGTTCACTTGGTTTTAGAAAGCACAAAAGATTTCTCACGCACCATTACTATTCGCTCCAACGACATCACCAACATTGGCGGCTTCCATGAGTCAACCTTGATTGCAGCAGTGGCTCGCGCTTTGGATGCTTCGGTTGGTATGGGTAAAGAGCAACTTCGTGAAGTCGAACCTGGTATTACCGTTCGTACAGTGAGCTTTGAACGCCTAGTACAAGAACTGGCAGAAGATCACCAACTATATATGCTGGATAAGAAAGGCGAATTTGTTCGTGATGCAGAAATTGGTGAAAACCCATGTTTCTTGCTAACTGACCATATACCGATGCCGAAGAAGTCGTTCAACAGCTTAAAGCGCCTTGGCACAGAGAAGATCAGCTTAGGTCCTAAGATGCTTTTCGCTTCTCAGTGTGTAGTATTGATCCACAATGAGTTGGACATACGCGAATTCTAGTTATTCGCGCACACGTTGCTAGATAATGAAAGAGGACTCTATTGAGTCCTCTTATTGTTTCTATAGTAATGCTAAGTTTACTTACCACCAATGCTCAAACGAGCAAAACGAACGTCTGGCGAGAAGAAAGTTCGGCTATCGTTAATTAGCTGAGTATCACCTACTGCCTCAACTTCTTGCAGCATATTGTAGAAGTTACCCGCTACCGTGATCCCACGAACTGGTTGAATGCGCTTACCATCACGGCACAAGAAACCACTCGCGCCAAATGAGAAATCACCACTCACTGCATCCGCACCAGAATGGACACCTTGAAGTTCGACTAACTCTAGGTACTCACCCGCTTTTACTTCTGACGCACTGCTGTTACCCGTCGCAATCACTTTGTGATTCGCTGATACGTCTAGGCTCGATTTTGCACCGCGAGCGGCACTTGCTGTCGAGACTGCGCCCAAGTAACTTGCGGTCTGGCTGTTGTGTAGCAAGGTTTTCAACTCACCATTAGCAATCATGACATTATCTTGAGTAGCGAAGCCTTCACTATCAAAACTCGCGATTGCCATACCATTTGGCATGTAAGCCGTATCAGTAAAGGTAATCAAATCACTCGCAACACGTTGACCAAGCTTGTCACCCAGTGGCGTAATGCCTTTCATCGCGCTTACGCCAGAGAAAGCACTGCCGAAAGCACCGAATAAACTTGCTAGCGCATTGATGTGGAAGATAGCAGGGTAGTTACCCGTAGCAACCGGTGCGCCTTCAAGAAGATCGCGAGCAAGGTTGTAGCCACCTTCGATACAGTAAGCTGGATTCAACTCATAAAAACGGCGACCCAGTGACATTCTACCCGCCATTGACTGTTTGCCGTCTTTTTCAAACAAGGTATACGCGTAACAAGTGAACGAGCGCTCGAAGTGTTGACACAATGTGCCTTGAGTATTGGCAATGATCAGTTGTGTTTCGCCATCGCTGTAACCATTGTAAGGTGCGCTAGAGGCGTGAGGCAGAGCTACTACACCTTGCTCAAGTGCGAGAGACAGTTCGATTTTTTCGTCAACAGAAGTTGTATCTTCTTGCGCAATCTCAGCAACATCAGTCGCGATTTGGCTGTTCACGCAGCTAATAGTCTGATGTTCATCTTGCTTGGAAAAGCGAGCGCTTTGCAGTGCGTTGGTCAGCATCAAATCTAAGCTTGGTTGCTCTAACGACTCAGAATAGCTTGTTGCAACGCGCGCATCTTTCACAACACGAACACCCAGAACTTGGCTTGAGCTTACTTTGTACTCATCCAGCTTTCCTTGGTTCGCTTTCAGAGAAAAGCTGCTGTTGCGGTTTACAATGACGTCCGCTTCTGCACCTTGGCGTTTTGCTTCTGATAGGACGTAATCAACCGCATTAAGAAGTTGTTGTTCTTGGCTCATTAGTTACCGCCTCCTACCAGAATGTTATCGACTTTCAGCGTTGGCTGACCGACTGTTGTTGGCACTGAACCACTCACGGAACCACACATGCCCGGCGCAAGTGCCATGTCTTTGCCGACCATGCTGATTTCTTTCAACACTTTTGGACCCGTGCTGATCAGCGTTGCTGTTTTCAGAGGCTTGGTGATTTTGCCATTTTCAATGAGGTAGGCTTCACGAACAGCAAAGTTAAACTCCCCCGTACCCGGTTGAACAGAGCCACCGCCCATCTTCTTCGCATAGATACCACGTTCGATGCCTGCCAGCATGTCATTAAGTGAATGCTCGCCCTCTTCGATAAAGGTGTTACGCATGCGCGAGGTTGGTGCGAACTTGTAGTTTTGACGACGACCAGAACCCGTAGGCTCATAACCTGTCTTCATGCCACCCATTTTATCGACCATAAAGCTGGTTAGCTTACCGTCTTTGATCAATTGGGTGCGCTGAGTCTTCATGCCTTCGTCATCAACATGAATCGAGCCCCATTCGTTGGTCATGGTGCCATCATCGACTGCATTCACCGCGGTGTGAGCAACCATTTCGCCCATCTTGTCGTGGAATACTGATGCTTTCTTCGCAACCGAAGTGGTTTCTAGCAAGTGACCACACGCTTCATGGAAGATAACGCCGCCAAAGCCGTTACCAATTACCACTGGCATTTCACCCGATGGACAAGCATCAGCGCCAAGTTTTACCAACGCTTGTTGCGCGATAGTTTGACCTAGCTCTTTCGCATCAAGCTGTTCACTGAACTCCCAGCCAGCAAGAGCACCAGGACCTTCCATACCAGAAGACTGCTCATTACCTTTTTGAGCGACAGTATTACCAGCAACTCTGATGTAGTGACGAGTATCGTCAACGTGTAGACCTTCTGAATTGAAGATAGACACTTGCTGTTCGCGCTGAAGCACGCTGCCAATAAACTGGCTGATATGCTCACTCTCAGCACGTGCGGCTTGGTCAACTTTCAATAGAAACGCGATTTTTGAATCTAGGTTAGCATCCTTACTTAGTGGCATGCGGCAACCATGTTGGATTGGGTAGCGGTTCAAATTCAAAGAACCCGCTGACGCGATTTGCTCACGCTTGTCTTTTGCAGCAAGCAGCGAGGTTACGCGCTTTAGTTCGGCTTCATCTGTGCTGTTGGTGTAACCGTAAAGCACCTTATGACCGAAAAAAAGACGAATACCGATACCAAAATCGATACCCGAGTTAACCTTATCCACTTCACCAGATGCGATCTGGACAGTGTTGGTTTGGTGATGTTCAACGAATAGTTCAGCGAAATCAGCCCCCAAAAAGAGCGCATGATCGATCACTGACTTCGCTGTTACAGAATTAAGCATGAAGTCTCCTTGCTCGATGATCGTCTTAGCCATCCTAATTAACTGTGAAAAAGTTCAACAAAGTTAAATTGGCAACACGTTAAATTTTAACAGTTTTTTAACCTTGTTTTGTGCTAATCCTTGCTTAACGAGACCACGATTATTTATTAAATATTCCAGGTTCTGCTCATTCACCAGAGCGTTGCACTAGTAAATTCCACCCAGCAAACCATTTAGGTGCTTACTTTATCACTCACCTCGCATAATTGAATACTCATTATAATTACGCTCAAAAAACGTATCCCTTCCGCAATGGTCCTGCTATCATCCGAACGAAATAGTCGGGGGGCCACACGACAAGTGTTGGCTGAGATCGAAATTCGAGACCCGTTGAACCTGATTCAGTTAGCACTGACGTAGGGAACTATGCACACTTTGCCTTTCGTCGCCCCTCTTAGGTAAGCGATAGCGATCGAAAAATCGATCTATCTGCAACGGTCAAAGTCAGTTCCTATACGTCTTGTAGTAGGAGCGACCATGACGCAGCAATCACAACCTCATTCACATCACACGCCAGCCTTGCCTACCCCTATCGTATTGACCATCGCGGGCTCAGACAGTGGCGGCGGCGCAGGTATTCAAGCCGACATCAAAGCGATGTCCGCAACCGGCAGTTTTGCTTGCTCGGTAATCACGGCGATTACTTCGCAAAATACCCAAGGCGTTTCTGCGATTTTCCCCATTCCTCTCGACCATGTAGAGAGCCAACTTGATGCAGTATTTACCGACCTCAACATCGTTGCAGTCAAAGTGGGCATGCTGGCCGATTCCAACATCATCAAAGTCGTTGCTGACAAAATTAAACAATACCAGCCAAAACACCTCGTGATTGACCCTGTAATGGTGGCCACCAGCGGCGATCTATTACTAGAGCAGTCAGCAATCAGCACTTTAAAAGAAGAATTGATTCCGCTCGCAGACATCATTACCCCTAACCTACCCGAAGGCGCAGCATTGACGGGTAAGCCAGTGCCTCAATCAGAGTCTGAAATGAACGATATGATTACCGAGCTTCGTGCGCTTGGAGCCAAAGCTATTCTGCTCAAAGGCGGTCACCTTGAAGAAAATGAAAACAGCAACGATCTGCTTATCATGCAAGACAGTGCCGAGTTAATCAGCGCTAAACGCTTTCCAACCAAAAACACCCATGGCACAGGCTGCACGCTGTCTTCTGCTATCGCGTCTTATCTTGGACAAGGCAACAATCTGCACAAAGCGGTGCACCTTGGTAAGCAGTACATCAGCCAAGCTATCGCGCACGCTGATGAATTGGATGTCGGTAAAGGTCACGGCCCTGTGAACCACTTTTTTGCGGGTCATACTTATGTTCGCTAACGCGATTGGCATTCAGCTTTCCGATGCTAGCCTGCGATACAAAGATAGCCAAACACCGACTTTAGCAGGAATGAACATGACCATTCCCGTCGGTATATGGACGGTATTACTCGGACGAAGTGGCTGCGGGAAAACGACGATCCTTCGTTATCTAGCTGGGTTGTTAGACGACAAAGTCGAATGGCATGGTGAATTAACCACCACGGATGGCATTGCCTTGCACGAACGTATTGCCTACATGGCACAACAAGACTTGTTGCTACCATGGCTAAATGTGTTAGACAACGTCTGCCTCAGCACTCGGTTTTCTCAAGAACAAGCACCAGAGCAAAATAAACAACGCGCACTGACTTTACTAAACCAAGTAGGACTCGCCGATTACGCTGATGCTAAGCCTGCTCAGCTCTCTGGGGGCATGAGACAGCGCGTTGCCCTTGCTCGCACTCTGATGCAAGACAAGCCTCTAGTTCTGATGGATGAGCCTTTCTCTGCACTGGACGCGGTTACTCGTCATAAGTTGCAAACCTTGTCTGCCGAATTACTGAAAGATAAGACGGTTGTTCTGATTACCCACGACCCACAAGAAGCGGTGCGATTAGCTCACCAACTCTATGTGTTGCAAGGCACACCTGCGCAAGCTCAGCACTTGGTCGTTCCAGACTCCAAGCCGCCCCGAGCTCTCGATGGAGAGTGCGCGGCGCTACAACAAGCGATTTTGGATCAATTGGAGAAAGACTATGAGTGATATGACTCAGTACAACTCCGTTTCGGCACGCATTAGTAAAAAAGAACGCGTGACCCATCCGGCTCTGCGCTTGGTCATTAGCACAGCGGTGATCTTGGGATTGTGGCAGTTGGTTGTTGTGGTATTCGACATGCCAAGCTTCATCTTACCTTCACCAATTGAAGTGCTGGATAGATTGGTCACTCGTTACGATGTCTTGCTCAAACATACTTGGGTTACCGCGCAAGAGATCTTACTTGGCTTGGCGCTTGGATTATCGATGGGTTTGCTGTTCGCATTGCAAATGCTGATGTTCGAGCCGCTCAAGCGCTGGTTACTGCCCATTCTGATTGCTAGCCAAGCGATCCCTGTGTTCGCCATCGCGCCAGTGCTCATGCTTTGGCTGGGTTACGGCATTGCATCAAAAGTAGTCATGGCGGCAATCATCATCTTTTTCCCCGTCACGACATGTTGCTATGACGGTTTGCGCAATACACCAACAGGTTACCTCGACCTTGCCAAGACCATGGGCGCCTCTAAATGGCAGTTACTTCGTCATATTCAATTGCCAGCCGCACTACCAACTTTAGCTTCAGGTATTCGTGTTGCCGTCGTTATTGCGCCGATTGGAGCAGTGGTCGGTGAGTGGGTAGGTTCAAGTGAAGGCTTGGGTTATCTGATGCTCCAAGCCAACGCTCGCATGATCATTGATGAGATGTTTGCGGCGCTGTTTATCCTCGCCGTGCTGTCTATCGCACTCTACTTCATCACCGATAAATTATTGAAAAAAGCCATCCCTTGGGAAAGTAAGTAATTACAGAAAATAACCAAAGAAAATTGGGAAAGAAAAGGAAGAACCCCGTGAATAAAAACAAACTTATGAGCGCTGCTGCTCTACTCGCTTCAGTGGTATCAACCAACGTGCTTGCTGCTGAAAAAGAGATGACACTGATGTTGGATTGGTTCGTCAACCCAAATCATGGTCCTATCGTGATTGCCAAAGAGCGTGGTTACTTCAAAGAACAAGGTTTGAAGGTCAACATTCAAGAGCCTGCTGATCCAAGCACACCACCTAAGTTGGTCGCGGCGGGTAAAGTCGACATGGCGATCTCTTACCAACCAAGCCTGACCATCGATGTCGCGGCTGGTTTGCCACTAATCCGCTCTGCGACTTTGATTGCTACGCCACTCAACACGCTGATGGTGTTGGACAACGGTAAGAATGAAAACCTTGGCGACTTAAAAGGCAAGAAGATCGGTATTGCGATCGCCGGCAACGAAGAAGCGACAATCGGCACCATGCTTGCGCAAGAGAACGTGAAGTTTTCTGACGTACAAATCATCAACGTAGGTTGGGCGCTGTCTTCGTCTCTTGCGTCTGGCAAAGTGGATGCGATTTGGGGCGGTCTACGTAACTTCGAAACCAACCAACTGGCACTAGAAGGTTATAAAGCTAAAGCCTTCTTCCCTGAAGAACACGGAGTACCAGCGTATGACGAGTTAGTCTTCGTAGCCAATGCAAAAACCTACGACAAAGAAGCCATCAAGGCATTCAACAAAGCACTAGAGCAAGCGACCACTTACATCGTTAACCATCCAAAAGAGTCGTGGAAAGAGTTTGTGGCTTATTCACCAGACACACTCAACAACGAGCTTAACCAACGCGCTTGGAACGACACACTAACTCGTTTCGCTCTTCGTCCATCTGCAGTAGATCTGAAACGCTACGATGATTACGCCGAGTTTATGTATTCACAAAAAATCATCGAAACACTGCCAAAAGCGAAAGATTACGTACCGAATTTTGACTAATTCTACTGACCTTAGGATCTAAGCCTAGGGTCTTTTGATAACGAGATACCCATAATGAAATACCAAGATTTGATCGACGCTTGCCGCCAAGATTGGCAAGAATACACCGAGCATGCTTTCGTGCAGCAATTGGCGCAGGGCACTCTGGCTCAGCCTTGTTTTCTGCATTACCTAAAGCAGGATTTTCTTTTCCTAAAACAGTACGCACGAGCTTACGCATTAGCGATCTACAAAGCGCGTACTTTGGATGACATGCGCCGCGCGCTCCCAAGCGTACATGCATTGCTAGATTCTGAAATCGCCCATCACGTGACTTACTGTGAGCAATGGGGGCTGACGGAATCCGACCTAGAAAACGAGCCAGAAGATTTCGGCACTGTGGCTTACACCCGCTACGTATTGGATGCTGGCATGACGGGCGATCTTGTTGATCTATACGCGGCACTAGCGCCATGCTCCATCGGTTATGCCGTAATCGGTAAGATGCTGATTGAAGATGAAAAGACAGTAATCGAAGGCAACCCATATGCAAGTTGGATCAACCTCTACGGTGGTGAGGAATTCCAATCTGGTGTCGCAAAAGGGGCAGAACACTTTAATCAGTTGCTAGCAGAAATTGATATCAACAGCCAGCGCGGTCAAAACCTGATTCAGGTATTCAAAACCGCAACGCGTATGGAAGTAGCATTCTGGCAACAAGGTCTGAACGCTCAGCAAGATTAATCGGAGAGTCTCATGTTAATTGAACAAATCACCCAAGCATTAACCGCAGTACGCCAGCAAAAGCCTTTAGTCGTCAACATCACTAACTACGTGGTGATGAACAACACGGCAAACGCGCTATTAGCTATCGGCGCTTCTCCAATCATGGCGCACTCCAAGCAGGAAATGGCAGAGATGATGTCGTTCGCGGGTTCACTGGTTATCAACATTGGTACCCTAGACAGCGTTTGGACACCACGTATGAGCTATGCCGTAGAGCAAGCCAATGCCAATGGTAAAATCGTTGTACTCGACCCTGTCGGTTGCGGAGCAAGCTCACTACGTACAGAGACATCACGTGAAATCGCACGCCTTGCAGACAAACTCATCATTCGTGGTAACGCTTCAGAAATCATCGCTCTCGCTGGCGAGCAAGCACAAAGCAAAGGCGTTGATGCGTTAGACAGCAGCGACGCAGCACTTGGCGCAGCCAACTTCTTAGTCGCAGAGTATGGTGCAAGTGTAGTGATTTCTGGCGAGACTGATTACATCGTCACGAAAGAGCAAACCGTCCAGTTGAATAATGGTCACGAGATGATGCCTTACGTAACCGGAATGGGCTGTACACTAACGGCACTGACGGGTGCTTTCGCTGCTGTTGGTGATCACTCCGGACTTGCTGCGGCGGCGGTACTGGGCGTTGTTGGCGAGATTGCATCGGAACAAGCTCGTGGTCCAGGCAGCCTGCAAATGAACTTGTTGGATGAGCTTTACCAGTTGGATGAAGAAACGCTAGCAAAACGCCTAAAACTGCAAGTGAGCTAAGCTTTGCTCTAATAAATACCGGCCTCTCATTCCATCTAGGAGAGGCCCAAAGGAAACACAATGAACGCCTATCGTTTATATTTGGTCACCGACGACCAACAAGATTTAGCCACACTAAAGCGTGTTGTGAGAAAAGCCGTGAAAGGTGGCGTGACCATGGTACAAGTCCGCGAAAAACACGGCGATGTGCGTGCGTTTATCGAACGAGCTCAAGCCATAAAGACTATCCTTGAAGGCACTGGCGTCCCATTAATCATCAATGATCGTGTTGATGTTGCCCTTGCCGTCGATGCCGATGGTGTTCACCTCGGGCAGTCAGACATGCCAGCAGAGATCGCTCGTCAATTGATTGGCCCAAACAAGATTCTCGGCTTATCGATTGAGACTGAAGAGCAGCTGGCAGAGGCGGATTCTCTGCCCATTGATTACATCGGCTTGAGTGCCATCTTCGCTACGCCGACCAAAACCAACACCAAAAAACACTGGGGTATTGATGGTTTGAAGATGGCGTTGAACACCACGTCCTTACCAATCGTCGCGATTGGTGGCATCAACGAAACCAACATTCCTGCCCTGAGTGCGACAGGTGTACATGGTTTGGCTTTGGTTTCTGCCATTTGTCATGCAGAAAACCCAACCAAAGCAGCAGAGTACTTACTTTCTCTGATGGATTAAGACCCCAACGCTTAAGGATGAGCGCCTTTACCCTCCGGATAAATGTCATCAATTCATCACTCAACCTTCATTCTCTCGTCAAATTGACAGAGCGTTGATAAGTTTTTCACGCCAGATAACGTAAGATAAGCCCCTTATTTTAACGTGGTTGAATAACCCTCAATAAAAACAAAACGCTCTCAATGAAAACCAAAAAATATGGATTGATGATGCTCGCCTTGTTTGTTCTTGGCATCATCCCAATGTCGCTGTTTGGCTCTTATCACAATCTCACTTCACAAGTGCCTGAAAGTCTGGGTATTACTTTTACTTTGCTCACAGATTCTGCTGGTAGCAAAGGCTTTTTAATTACGTTAACACTGCTACTGCTTTCTTTATTTCGCTTTAAACCAAGTCGCATTGAGTGGATACAAAAACTCTCAATGTTAGGGTTGTTACTGGTGATTGGTTTTGCCAGCAAAACGGGGCTAAAACTGATGACAGAAAGCCCGCGTCCCTACACGGAATTGCTCGCAGCAGAACAATTGATTGAGCACCCAGACGCGTTTTATCAGTTGGATACAAAGCAGCAAGCCAACGTAATTAACCAGATTTCTGAACACGTCAGTGATTGGCGAACGCGCCATTGGCAAGGCGAAAAAGACTATTCTTTCCCATCCGGCCATACGATTTTCGTTTCGATTTGTTTGGCTTTCTTTGGCGGGTTGTTCTTACAGAACAAGTGCTATATCTCTGCACTGTCATTATGGATGTGGGGAATGAGCGTCGCATATAGCCGCTTATGGCTGGGTATGCATCGCCCTGAAGATTTAATAGGCTCAGTCTTGTTTGTCGCGATTGTATTTACTTTACTCCCGACATTTCAGATTAAGAAACAGATGCCGTTTGTTTCTCTTGCTTCGCGCTAATGTGAACGATTACTAGATAAAAAAGAAGCCAGCGATTCGCTGGCTTCTTGCTTTAAAGCGCTACTTTTTTCTAACCATTTCTTGGTGGTTCAAACGCTGTTAGTTCTAATTCTGGGCCAGTGTATTTTTCAATACGAACCAGTGCCGAGTTCGCCGCACAGCCGTTTGCAAGTCGAGAGGTCGGAATATCCAACGTTAACACGTTACAACCGCCGTTCTTACAAATGCCGGTTTTCGGATCCAAATCCGGCCAACCGCCTTCATGAATACATACTGAGCCTTGCTTGATTCGGTCAGTCACTTCTGCACCAACCAATACTTGGCCACGGTTGTTAAACGCACGAACTAGATCGCCCGTTTTAATACCACGCGCTTTCGCATCTTCAGGGTGAATCCAAATAGGTTCACGGTTTGCAATTGCGTACTCTTCGCGAATCTTCGCGTAGTTAAACTGGCTGTGTAGACGATGCGCGGCGTGCGCGGTCATTAGCTGCAACTCGCCATCTTTTGCATTGCCGGTGTACTCGGTTGGTGCCATCCACGTTGGGTGTGGAGGACAGTCTTCCAACTGGTAACCTTCAATGGTTTTCGAGAAGATTTCGATCTTACCACTTGGTGTACCGAGTGGATTCATGATCGGGTCTTCACGGAAATCTGCGTAACGAACAAACTGTGCGTTCTTCTCGTTCCACTTCATCTCGATCAGTTGGTTATCTTCCCAGAACTTGCTGAAGTTCGGCATTGCTACGCGAGAGCCACGGCCACCTTGTTGCGCCGCCTTGTAGAAGCCGTACAGCCATTCCATTTCAGTTTTGCCTTCGGTGTATACGTCACGGCCACCCGGAGCTAGCATCTCTGCCATGTCCGCGAATACATCGAAGTCATTACGCGCTTCACCTTGCGGCTCAACCACTTGCTTCATTGGCACCAAGTGTTGGTTACTGTAGTCACCCGTCATCGTTAAGTCGTTACGCTCGAACGATGTGGTGATTGGCAGAACGATGTCCGCGTGCTTCGCAGCCGCCGTCCAGTAAGGCTCTGAAATTACGATCAGCTCAGGCTTTTGCCACGCTTTAATCAAACGGTTGGTGTCTTGGTGGTGAGTAAAGTTCGCACCACCTGCCCACCAAATCATCTTGATGTCCGGGAACGTCAGTTCATGACCGTTATGATGGTAGGATTGACCTGGGTTTTCCAACGCCTCGACAATACGCGCCACAGGGAAGCTTTGCACCGCGCCAGACACTGCCCAGTCGTTCCCCGCAGAAGAGCCACCACCCAGTGATGCCGAAATCGCAGGAAGTACGCCAGCATCACGAGCAGGGTTACCACCGTTTGAGTAGTGATAAGAGAAACCAAAACCACCGCCCGGTAAACCGATTTGACCCAACATCGTTGCCAGTGTAACCAGCATCCAGTGACGCTGCTCACCGTATTGTTGGCGCTGCATGCCCCAACCCGCCATCAGCATGGTGCGGTTTTTACTGAAGATGTCAGCCAGTAGCTCAAGTTGCTTCGCAGGTACGCCACAGATTTGTGATGCCCATTCTGCTGATTTTTCTACGCCGTCTTCTTCGCCCATCAGGTACGCTTCAAACTTGTCGTAACCTGCGGTGTATTTATCGAGGAAGGCTTTATCGTGCTTACCTTGTTTCACCAAGGTGTGTGCGATACCCATCATCATTGCCACGTCGGTCATTGGGTGAGGAGCAATCCACTCCGCATTCTCACCAAAGAACTCGATGGTTTCAGAACGAATAGGGTCAATAGCGATAACCGTCTTGCCTGACTTTTTCAACTGATGGAAGAACTCAAGACCAGCACAGTCTGTTGAGCTCCACGCGATTTTTAGAGTGTTGATCGGGTTTAAGCCCCAAAGCACAACCACATCGCTGTACTCTAGTACCACTGGGTACGTGGTTTGCTGCTCGTATACTTCGATAGAGCCCACAACGTGCGGCATGATGACCTGCGCAGCACCCGTTGAGTAGTCACCCAAGTGGCCTGAATAGCCACCCGCCATGCTCATGTAACGTTGCAGCAAGGTTTGTGCTTTGTGCAGCACGCCACTTGAACGCCAGCCGTAAGAACCAGCAAACACAGAAGCCGGGCCATATTCTTTACGAATGCGCATGTGCTGCTCGTGTATCAGCTTGTAAGCTTCATCCCAAGACACACGCACAAACTCATCACTACCGCGCACACCTTCTGGCGACGATGGGTTTGCCAAGTAGCCTTTACGTACCATTGGGTACTTCACACGCGCCTTGGTATGCACTTGGTCAGGCCCAGTAGTTTGTAGACTATTTGGTACAGTTTGTGGAAGAGCATTAGTAGTCGAAACCAACTTACCATCTTTCACTTCACATAACATTGGGCCCATGCGGCCCGCTGTCAAAATGCCCTTGCCACGCTGGTTTGAAGACGCAACAGACATAGGTGCAAATGAAGTGAATGCCATTGCACCAGCCGCCATACCAGTGCCTTTTAGAAATCCGCGACGGGTCATATTAGTCATAATCTTATCCTTCTATTTATCGTTAGTGACCAACCACATCTTTCGCGTGGTGCTGGAAGAACTTGGTTAGAATTTCTAGGTTCTCGGCTGAAATATCAGTTCGATCACCCATACTTTTCGCTACCGGTCCCCATGCATTCACTGTGAAGTGATTTGAAGGAATTTTCGCGTGACAAGTTGCACAGTAAACGTTGTCCAACTCTTCTGCGTATGACCATACGGGTTCAAGCGTGTCAACAACTGGAGAATCAATAGCGCCAGTTAGAGAAACCGCGCGCCATTCGTTGCCGTAAACATCTGCCTCAAATTCACCAGTTTCAAGCGCTTGTTGGCCTTGCTCTGTTAGCGTTGCAACGATGGCACGTTGACCTTCTCCCATGTAAAGCACTTGCTCTGCGCCTTTCATTTGGAATGCCTTCAACTTAACAGTGCGGTTGTCGCCTTCAGAGCTGATTACTTCCAACTTCGTCGTTGGGTTAATTTTACCCATCTCACCCATTGCGATTTCAGTCACAGGGTAAACGACTTTGGCACCAGGTGATGTTTTTGTGGTGAAGCTCATCAACGTTTCAAATGCCTTGCTGTCTAGCTCTGCTTCTGGTGCAAAGTGCGCCACACCTTTATGACAATCGATACACGTTTGATCGTTTGCTTTCGCGTAAGCGTGCATCTTCGCCGCATCACGTGATTGCTCAAACTCTTCCATTGCATCGAAATCATGACACGAACGACACGTCGCTGAATCATTTTCACGGAACTGAGCCCATACCGTTTCAGCCATGTCTTTACGATGTGCTTCATATTTCTCTGGCGTGTCGATCTTACCTGTCACAAATTCATGGTAGATGTCTTTCGACGCGCGAATTTTGGTGATCAGGTAATCCATTGGTTCTTGAGGAATATGACAGTCAGAACATTCCGCGCGAATGCCTTTCGCATTACTGAAGTGCACTGAGCCTTGGTACTCTTTGTAAGGGGTTTCCATAGAGTGGCACGAGAGACAAAATTCAGTATCTGAGGTGTAATGCATTACTGCCGCACTCCCCCCCAAAGTTAACCAGCCCACACCAATGCCGGCAGCAACCAGCAGTGCAACATATCGTTTTTTTATTGACATAATTAGCAACACTTCCAAATAAAATGTAATTATAGGTCGCAAATTACTACTTTATGGGTAGTCCTCTCTTGATCCACATCATTTCCGTGTTGCTCTGTATGCCTCAAGTATGAAATTTTGTTATTTGCATCTCAAAGATGAATATATGGCAATAATCCATTACCCAGCCAACTATTCACCACATAAATCACTTTTATGAATGCAACTATTTGATTAAACAGATAAGAGGATGAGAGACTGAATCTCCACATTGATGCAGTAAGGACACGCATGTCAGTTTACATCGAGACGCACAGAAGCCAATTAAGACCCATCAAAGCCAGTGACTGGGAACTCTTTCAACGATTACTCTCCGAACAAGAGGTTATTGCGCTCTGTTTCGATCGTCCCAGCGAAACAGAAATAAGAGAAAAATTTGCTTCGCGATTATTACCATGGACCCCAAATTGTCAGCATTGGCTTTGCCTTGTAATACTCGATAGGCAATCTGAGCAACCCATCGGCATCACTGGCTTTGCTATTGAAAACGGTAAGGCAGAGGTAGGTTACTTACTTTTGCCGGAATTTCATGGCCAACAGTTTGGAACAGAAACTCTTCAAGCGCTTCTATACTGGGCAACCTCGACACATAACATCAACCACTTTTCCGCGACGGTCACTGAAGGCAATATTGCGTCAGAGCGTGTCCTGATAAAATGTGGTTTCGAACTCATTGAGGTCATTCCAGACTCATACCAAATTGGTGGCAAACCCTACGCCGATAAAATCTACTCACTACAAAAATAAGGACGTATTTTGAATAAAGTAGTCATCATTACCGGCGCAAGCCGAGGCATTGGAGCCGCAGCGGCGAAAAAGCTGGCCGAGCAAGGCTATCGCGTTTGCGTTAATTACCGCACTCAGCAAGAGGCCGCCGACCAAGTTGTGGCAGAAATACAAGCAAACGGTGGCAAAGCGATTGCCATCGCCGCAGACGTAGCCGATGAGAAGCAAGTGCTCTCCTTGTTCGATGAAACAGAACGTGAATTTGGTGCAGTGACGCACTTGGTCAACAACGTTGGCATCCTATTTACTCAATCGCCTTTGTCAGAAATCAGCTTGGAACGCTTTCAGAAAGTAATGAACACCAATGTGAATAGCTGTTTTCTCTGCTGTCGAGAAGCGGCGAAGCGATTCAGTGCAGGCGGTGCAATTGTGAATGTCTCCTCTGGAGCGTCGCGCTCAGGCGCGCCATTTGAGTATGTCGATTACGCCACATCAAAAGGCGCGATGGATACTTTAACGAAAGGGCTCTCGCTAGAGTTGGCAGAGCGCAATATTCGCGTCAATGGCGTTCGACCTGGTTTCATTTACACTGATATGCATGCCGACGGCGGAGAACCAAACCGAGTAGATAGACTCAGCCCTCAAATTCCTCTTAAACGCGGTGGCACGGTAGAAGAAGTGGCAAATGCGATCGCTTGGCTATTAAGTGACGAAGCCTCTTATGTCACAGGATCATTTATCGATATTGCAGGGGGCAGATAGAATGCAAGTCCATATCCGACAAGCGATTCCCGATGATTTAGACGAAATTTTTCAGCTTAATTTTCAAATTAATTCACTGCATTTTGCGAATGCGCCAGAAGCCTTTGTTGCGCCTTCAGAAGCTGACCGCGAATTTCTTGCACAAGCACTAGAGAACAAAGAGCGACTCTTTTTGATTGCCGAACGCGAACAGCAAATTCTCGGCTTCTTAACCGCGATGATCACCCAAAACGACACCGTCAGTTTTCTGATCAAAGACCCAATTTGTCGCGTGGGAACAATTGTTGTCGATGAAGCGCAAAAGCAGCAAGGAATCGGCCGCCAACTGCTCCTAGCCTGTGAGCAATGGGCGCGCGACGCCAATGCCACACAAATTCGATTGGAAGTGATGGAATTCAATCAGCCAGCACAGCGCTTTTACGATAATCAAGGTTTTAAAACTAACTCACGCATTATGCTGAAACATTTGTAACGATAACGACAATTAAGCGCTTTTCACGACTAAACCCACCTAAATCGTATTTATCGATGCAATTTACCCCCTAATTTTAGAAAAAGACGATATGATGTGCGGATAAGGAGATTCGAACATGATTTATCTTTTCGATTGGGGGAACACCTTGATGGTAGATTTCCCTGAGGCACAAGGAAAAATGTGCGATTGGGAACACGTAGAAGCAGTCCCTCAAGCCAGAGAAACACTGGCAATACTTTCCCAAAATCATCCCATCTACATTGCGACCAGTGCATCTGATTCCAACATGGAAGAGGTTCAGCGTGCATTTGTTCGCGTCGACTTAGACCAATACTTAAATGGCTATTTTTGTTTTGCCAACCTCGGCATCGCTAAAAACCAACCTGAGTTTTATCTCGCCACCGCAAAACAGTTAGGGGTTAACGTGAGTGGAATAACCATGGTTGGCGATTTACCTCACAAAGATATTTACCCTGCGATGAAAGCGGGCGTAAACACAATTTGGTTTAACCCAACGGGCGCTGATGCACCAGCCGAAGCCATTCCTAACCAAATTCGTTGTTTATCTGAGCTTATCCCCTAACCGTTACTAACCTGCACTAATCAAGGAAGATGAATGCAAATCAGATCCATCAAGGTGAGCGATATCGCGCGCTTCACCGCGCTGTGGAATCGAGTGTACTCCGAAGGGGAATTTTTGATTTCTCCTGCACCCGATAACGCAACGCTTCGCAGAATCCTGCAACGTGTGGAAAACGAGTCCATCCCTCAGTTTGTCGCGTTTGACCGCCAAAAACTTATCGGTAGTGTTGAAATCTACCCAGCTGAGATGTGCGGTTACGAAAGAGAGCAACGCCTTCGCGTCGGTATTCTTGGTATTCACATCGACAAAAACTACCGAGGCAAAGGATTGGGGCGGAAACTATTGGCAGTCGCGATCGCACGTGGTTGGGAATTTGGTTACGACCAAATCGCACTCTACGTATACACAACCAACACACCAGCGATTGCTTTGTATGAACGGTTTGGATTTGAACATCAGGGAGAACTTGGGGAAGTGACCTTGCCAAATGGTAAAGTCTTGATGAGTCAAAAAATGATATTGTATAAAGCGCAAAGCCGCTCGAAAAGCCCAGATTTGTAGAGTCACGATAACCGTTGTTCGCAACACTTATTCGGGGTTAACACCCTTGCGTCACATGCCCTCGAACAATTGAATCGTTAGAGGCTTGATTCACGTAGTAGAAATAGCATGCGTCTTCTGCCAGTGTGTAACCTTGCGGCCAAATGTACACCACGCGATCAACACCCGATTTATCTAAGAACTGATAATCAGGAATAGCGACAAAATGAGCACTGTTTGGGTGCTGCTGACCGATGATGCAAAAATCACTGCCTTTGCACGGCACGTCAATTTTCGAATAACCTCTGGCTGGTAGATCGATTTCTAACAAAGCTCGAATACTATCGGCACTCGCTTCTGGCATGCCTTTGCGTGTTTTGACATGTCGGTCAATGTAGTGAACGTGCTCTTGGCCGTAAGCGTTATCAATCACTGATTGAGCATGGAAGAATTTGAGAGCCGTACCCAAAGAAGACTGAGAACTGTGCAGCATCGCAGCGTATGCTTGGCGATGAATATCGAGTAGTACTGGTAAAGCAGCTAATGCGATGAAAGCCAAAGTGGTAAGCACTATGGTGATTTCCATCAGCGTAAATCCCTTTGATTTCACGTTTCTTATCTCAACTAGCCCAAGACAATAGCCCCACATCCATGTGAGACCGAGCCAATATATCGCCAATTTCTTACGATTAAAGGCTTAAGGGGTAAGAAGAGACAAACACCACGCAAACTTGAGAACAGCAGCCAAATAGCCGTGTAACAAAACGACGCTATGTGTCAGATATTAGACGGTTTTTACTCTCTAGTTACTGAGTAAAGGCACATTATTTCGCACCAGACCACGACGAACATTCGTGCACATTTTGCCAAAACGACGAATCTCATCGAACTGCGGAACAATGCCGCGCTCCATGGCTGACTCCCAATAAGTGACTTCTGAATCGACCATTTCCAACAATTTCTTCGGACAGCCAATGCACTGCCCTTCTGGTCCACATACAAACGTTTCTGGTTCATAAATTGGTAGTTCCGCTTTTACTTGCTCGATGATACTACGCATGGCGGTCATTCGATCTGGCTTTACCTTCATCATTCTGCTCCACGGATTAAGATGAAGCAGATTGTACCCACTGGTACGAAAATGTCCCTACCCAATTTAGGTATATTCTGTTTGAATCGATTTCTTTATCGTCAGATCCGGCTTTTTAACCACCAAATACACCGCCGTAGCTGCCAGTACGAAACCAGAAATCCCCATCCAATCAAATGACTCTCCAAACGCGAGCCAAGCCTGAATCGCCGTCGTTGGCGGCACTAGGTAAAACACAGACGCCACACTCGAAGACGCCCCATTTCTCACCATGTACAGCAACAATAGAATCGCCACACAAGAGAGCACGACGACCAACCACAACACGGTCAAAATAAACTCCAGTTCCCATTGCACTTGCATGGTTTCAAACTGCATCGCAACAGGCAGAAACATGATGAGCGCGGCCAAATATTGCACTGTCGCACCACCAACCATATCCACTTGTTGGCAATGTTTTTTCTGATACAGCGTCCCTAGCGTGATACCAACCAAAGCCAATAAACACAAACCAATGGCCAACACTTTGTGCTGCTCGGATTGCCACTCCATTTTGCCCATCAACACCATAGCAATACCGACAAAACCAAGAGCCAAACCCAGCCATTGCGAGGGTTTAAATTCCTCACGAACAAACGCCACCAACAAAGCCGCGGTTAAAATCGGCTGAATGCCCACCAGCAACGAACTCAACCCCGCAGGCATACCCAAGGCGATAGCGAAATAAGTACCGCCCAGATAGAAACCGTGGATCAACGCCCCGACTACGCAGCTGTGCCAAAAATCTTTCCCTGTCGGCAACCTTCTACGCAATACCGCCACAAGAACCAAGAACAGTAGGACATTGAATGCCATACGGATAGAAAGTAGTGTCGCTGGCTCAGCATATTGCAAACCAAAACGCGCACCAACAAATCCAGAAGCCCAAAGGATGACAAATACAAAAGGGATGGCTCGGATTAACATGTTCGCCTCACTCACGCTTGTTTTATGTTTTGAGATGCTGCTAATGTAATTAGGTACAGTGTTTTCAAAAAGTGACAGATGGAAGTGTTTTTATGGGTACAGATTTATTGGGAAGCGGTGAAGGGAATAAGTACCTCGTGGTGGAAAAACACCTCAAACAAGCCATCAATGGTGGCGTTTATCAAGCGGATGATCGACTGCCCTCCATTCGCTCGTTGAGCCAAGAATTAAGCGTCAGCAAAAACACCGTGATTCGTGCGTATCAAGAGTTGGAAGCGCAAAACTTGGTGTACTCGGTTCCCAAATCGGGTTATCGAGTGAAAGTCGCTTTGCCGACCTATCGCTCAATTCCGGATCCGACTCGCGTGGATTTGCTCTCGATCTGCAAAGAAATCCTTACTTATCCTGAATACCAAGAGCGTTTGCCTACCGGTTCTGCCCACCCAAACATTGACTCCCCCGCGATCAAAAGCTTGTACGCCGAGATCGGCCGCCACAGCCGCCAGCAAACGCATGTACCGAGCCATTACCAATTACCACCCGGTGATCACCTCTTAATCAAACAACTAGCGAAAATCACACAAGATTTGGGCACGCCAGCCAAGTTGGATGAGATCATGGTGACGCACGGCGCGCAACAAGCCATTAGCCTAGCGCTGCGCGCAACGACACAAAAAGGCGATATCGTCGCGGTGGAGTCCCCTTGCTATTTTGGCAACTTATTGATGCTAGAATCACTCGGCCTCAAAGTGGTGGAAATTCCGAGTTGCCCACGCGACGGTATGTGCCCCGAAGCCTTAGCAAAAGCAATGGCGACATGGGACATAAAAGCGATCATCGTAACGCCAAACTTCACCAATCCAACTGGTGCCATGATGCAGCTAGAAAAGCGTCAACAATTACTATTGGCGTCCGGCAATATTCCTATTATCGAAGACGATGTGTTTGGCGGGTTAAGTTATGATAAGCCGTTGCCAAGCTTGAGATTGCTCGATGACAAGCAACGCGTAATTTACGTAAATTCGTTATCCAAAACGCTCGATTCGCGTTTGAGAATTGGTTGGATGTTGGCGGGGCGATATCGAGATCAAATTGAGCAATATCTACTGTGTGAGAACATGGGCAGTTTGAACCTGATGCAATCCGCCGTGGCAACGTTTCTAACGTCAGGCAAGTATCGAACGCATACTGCGCGAATGGGACGGGTGTATCAAAACAACATGCGCCGATTTATCCAGATGCTTCATCAATACTTAGATGAGCACGAATCTCTAAAAAATCGATACCAGATCAACGCCGTGCAAGGTTCGTTCTTGCTTTGGTTACGACTGCCCGAAGACACGGACAGCTATGCGTTGTATCAAGCGTGCAATAAGCACAGAATCAGCCTACTTCCCGGTACTGTATTTGGCACTCAAGGGCAATATCGGCATTGCGTACGCCTCAGCGTGGCAAACTTTGGTCATGAAACCGATTGGAGTCAAGCGATGCAAACACTGGCAAAATTGATAGCAAAGCATGCCTGTTAACTCGCTCTTGCTAAATGAACTTATGCCTACACACGCAAACACGTAACAACAAAAAACTCCACGCAAAGGTGGAGTTTTCTCGTATCGTTATCGCCCTCAGTGCGACTTAATTTGCCACATTCTCGCGACGTTTTCGGCTAAGTTAGCAACGTTGACGTCGGCCTCTTTCATGGCCTCAGGTAAGCTCATCGCCCTTGGTACACAAGCAAACACCGCATCAATGCCGCACTCATAAACCGCCTGATAGTTGTCGCCCACACAGCCTGCTAATGCAATGACTGGTAAATTACACTGCTTGGCGACCTGAGCAACGCCCATCGGCGTTTTGCCATGTGCGGTTTGATGATCGATTCGACCCTCGCCTGTAAATACGATATCCGCATCCGCAACATGCTGAGCAAGTTTGACCGTTTCAAGCACAATCTCAATTCCCGGTTGCAAACGTGCTGGCGTGTACCCGAGCAAGGCCGCGCCCATACCACCAGCAGCACCCGCCCCTTCACGAGTCAGTACATGCTTACCCGTCGCTTGTTCCGTCAACTCGCCAAACTTGCGCAATGCGTTATCGAGCAGAGTGACGTCTGATACGGTCGCTCCCTTTTGCGGGCCAAAGATAGCCGACGCGCCTTTGTCACCACAGAGTGGGTTATCAACATCGCACGCTACCAACACTTCGCAAGTTGCTAAACGAGGGTCAAGACCAGAAATATCGATGGACGCAAGCGCCGCTAACCCGCCTCCATTTGGGGTAATTGCATGACCAGATTCATCAAGAAACGCCACCCCCAACGCGGTCAACATGCCCACGCCACCATCATTGGTAGCGCTGCCGCCCAAACCAATGATTAAACGTTGAATGCCTCTGTCTAGCGCGTGTTTGATCAGCTGTCCGGTACCAATGCTACTGGTCAGTTTTGGGTCGCGAGCGTCACTCGGCACAAGGTGTAGCCCACTGGCCTCCGCCATTTCAATAACCGCAGTTTCGCCTTCGCCGAGGATGCCATAAAACGCTTCAACATCATTCCCTAATGGCGCAGTCACTGTTGTGAAGACTTGTTCGCCTTGAGTTGCATCTATCAAAGATTGAACCGTGCCTTCGCCACCGTCTGCGACCGGAACCGTAACAAACTCAGCATCATGCCATACGCGAGCAAGACCCGTTTTGATCGCCTCGCTCACTTGTTTGGCGGTTAAGCTTTCTTTAAATGAATCAGGTGCAATTACCACTTTCATACGTATTTCCAGAGACTTATAAGAGAACGAGGCTCAAAATGTACACCAATGCCATTGCCGTGACACCTTGAACGAGCGTAGCCATGGTTTGCGCGCGGTACGCTAAGCCCACCGACATGCGGCTAAACTGCGAAACTACCCAGAAGAAACTGTCGTTTGCATGAGAAACCGTCATCGCACCAGCACCGATCGCCATCACCGTTAATACGCGGCCCATTTCTGAATCGAGCCCCAATTGCGTAAGCATAGGCGCAACCAAAGCCGATGTGGTCACCAATGCAACCGTTGATGAACCTTGCGCCGACTTTAGCGCAGCCGCAACGATAAATGGCATGAAAATACCCACGCCCAGCGCCGATAGCGTCGTACCTAAGTATTCACCTAGCGGCGTTGCTTTTAATACCGCGCCAAAAGCACCACCCGCACCGGTAATCAAAAGAATAGGCGCAGCAGCCGTAATACCTTGGCTGATTCGCTCGCCAAATTCTTCAATCTTGTTGTCTGATTTGAGTAGGCGAACAGAAAGGAACAGGCCAATCACTAATGCCGTTAGTGGCTGTCCTAAGAAAATCAGAACATCAAACACAAAACCTTCGCCCAGCGGTAGGCTTGGGAATTTCGCGATAGAGCCAAAACAGATCAATAAGATAGGAACAAAAATAGGAGCGAATGCTTGGCTCGCCGTTGGCAATTTGCCGTAAGACGCTTTGAGTGCTTGCCAGTCTTGCTGAATTTCTTCTACGGCTTCAATGCCATCTGGTTCAACATGTTGGAATCGGTTCGCCCACAACATACCCGCTAACGCCGCAACCGCTGCAACAAACACACCCACACCAATCACTAAACCAAGGTTAGATTCCAGGCCTAAGTTACCCGCAGCGGCAATCGGTCCAGGAGTTGGCGGCACAAATGTGTGCGTTGCATATAGGCCAGTTGCCAACGCCACACTCATCGCAACGCTTGAGGTTTTTAAACGCTTCGCGAGTGATTCTTTGAGCGAGTTCAGAATGACAAAGCCTGAATCACAAAATACCGGAACAGAAACGATGTAACCGATGATACTCATGGTCAATGTTGGGAAACGCTCACCCAACACTTTGATGACCGTATCGGCCATAGTGATCGCTGCACCACTTTTTTCCAAAATAACACCGATGATGGTACCTAAAACGATAACCAAACCAATGTAACCAAG
Source organism: Vibrio sp. 2130-1 (assembly GCF_033339515.1). Taxonomy (NCBI): domain Bacteria; kingdom Pseudomonadati; phylum Pseudomonadota; class Gammaproteobacteria; order Vibrionales; family Vibrionaceae; genus Vibrio; species Vibrio sp. 2130-1. The sequence continues at coordinate 192,262 of NZ_JAWOUT010000009.1, read as the reverse complement.
GATGCCGCCAAAGCCAGAAGCAATGGTTTTGGCAATGCTATCTGCCGGTAAGCCGTAAGCAAATGCCGCAAGGAACGCCGCGATGATCAGCGCTAAAAAGGGATGTAATTTGAATTTGGTGGTCGTGAGCACAATAAATGCGATCACCCCGAGCAGGATTAATATAAGGTTCATGATAACTCCATTTATTCTTATTTTGCTGAGCGAGTCCGTGTTGGCTCACTCAACATGTAGGGATGCATGAATTATTAATCGTTTGCTTTCGAATTCCTTTAGGCGGAGTGACAAATGATGTGGTCAAAAAATAACGCGTATTGTGCAGATGCACAATATCACGACATTTTTGAGAGCCGAGTCGCAATATAAAGCTCCGCTAACCCCACAAAATTGGTAGTTGGTAGCCCTGTTATCTCGGTGATTTTCTCTAACCGATAGCGCAGAGTGTTCCGGTGAATAAACAGCATTTTAGAGCATTCTGTTACATTGCCATTGCATTCAAAAAGTGCATCTAGGGTTTTCAATAATTGCCCAGATTTGTCTTTCTCTTTCAACCGTTTCACACCATCAATAATTTGTTCACCTTGCCAAATATCCGCCAACGGCGCTAACAAAACAGGCAAACGAAGTTCATCGAACAGGTACTTACGTTTCTCTGGGTAGAACTGCTTGCCAATGGCTAATACCTGCTTCGCGCTTTGGTATGACAACGCGACATCTTTAGGCTCATTAAACAGCTGTCCTAGCGCAATGTGAAACGTATGCGAATCGTGATCGCTTAAACGCGACATCAACTTATCAATGCGCTCACTTTCAACTTGGCTGTCCCACTGCTTGGCGGAATGACACGGTTTCAACACCACAATTTCATTCACCGAGACAATCGCAACTAGATTGTTACGCTCTGGGTATTCAAGCAGTTCAACAATATTGCGCACACTCTTCATGCTTTTTGAGGCCGACGGCGTCGAGACTTCAATCACCGTTGCCACCCGTGGTTGAGTAACATCGATAGAAAGACGCATCGCCCAATCTTTCAGCTCTTCATCGGTCAATTTGCCATTGATCCAAGCCAGAATAAACTCTTCGCGATGACGTCTGTCCCACTGAAATTTTTCCACCAGCGCGGCTTGCTCGATTGTCAATTCAGCGGTCATTTTAACCAGTTTGGCAAAATCTCGGATTTTCTCCGGCTCGCCTGTGACACCAACAATACCAACCACGTCGCCATGTAATTTCAACAACATATTGATACCGGGTTTGACACCCTGCAACGTCAAACATTGCTGCTCATTAAGCTCTAGCGAATCGCCATGATTCAGCGCCAGTACCGCGCCATCATGCACTTGCCCAACACGTTTAGGGTCGCCACTGCCAATGATGATGCCTGCCGAGTTCATCACATTCACATTGTGACCAATGATGGACATGGTTCGATCAACAATTTGTTGTGCTAAAGCGTGGTCGAGAATCACCATTTCGAGTTTCCAAATTGACCGTTTAATCACTCAATAAATCACAAATGGCAAACTATCGCGATGCTGCGGTTCTAAATAACGGAAGCAGCTCAAAGCATTATCCAATTAACCACACTTAAAAAGAGGATTAAGCCTTCATTTTTAGCAGAGGGTTATATACTTAGAACAAAGGTTACCAATGCATTCTTCACTGTGCATTGATGCCACTCGTCTACCTACAGAGGAGAGATCAACATGGAGTTACGGAATAAATCGGGGGAAGTTGCAAATATTGCTGATAACCTCACTTTGAAGGAAATCACAGAAATGGGCTACACCGTAGATTTATGCGATGAAGCATTTGCTCCTGGAGAGCATTGGAAAGCGGAAGGTAAAACGCAAGGTATGGGCGAGTATCCAGAGGAGTAAACGTCCTGACGAGCCAGCGCACAAAAGCGTTCCACAAACAGAAAAACCGAGCGACTTAACGCTCGGTTTTTTACTTTTGAACTTCTTGAATAAACAAGCTCATCTCTTCTAGATAATTGCCGTTTGAGCATCCCCAGTCGGTGACCTCAATCAACTCTGTAACTAACTGTCCAGACTCATCATCTTGCACTCTCTGCACAAACGCTTCAAAACGTTCCAGTTGTGCCTGACTCTTAACGCCATGCACGGCATATTCTACAAGCAAGCCGTTGTACGTCTGCCAGCGCTGGTCGCCCGCAACATCATTGCTTAAAATCACAGAACATTTTTGTTGAATGCTTTCAACCGCATCATTTCTTGGTGGCGCGACTGTGGAACATCCAACTAAAATCGTACCTACCGCCAATAACGTAACTTTTGTCTTATTTATCATATCGTTTCCAAATGTATCGCCACGATATGGAAATCTTATTACACCTGATAAGGATCATCGATAGCGCACCGCAGATTAATTACTTAATAAACTGTAAACTCCATACCAGTCTTAACACTGCAAGCTCAGAACTCCTATTAACCCACCCAAATGTAAACAAATAGTAAAATCACCTTTACGCGATGCAAAATCGACAAATGAGATTAGCGTTCCTTTCTCGCGGCCAAGCGTGCAATAATCAACTGTCTACATAACGAAACCATTTGAAGGATCAAAATGACCGCAACGGATTATCTCAACGACCTCAATCAACGTTACCTTGCGATTCACCGCACCAAAGAAGATTTCTTTTGGGAAACTTACATGGGGATCAGCGATGACCATGATGGCTCGACGCAAGCACAAACGGCATGGACAAGCTTTTTAAGCAACGCCGAGCAAATTACTGCCATCAAACAACAGCTTGAAGCCGCGGACTCAATTACCGACCCACAAGAGAAACAACAAACCATTACGGGTCTATCTGGTTGGCTGGCGATGTTTGAATCTCACGCTATCGAGGGCGAAAAAGCACAAGCGTTGAAAAATCAGCTCATTGCCTTTGAAGCTGAGCTCTTCGAGAAAAAACAGAACCACGTACAAACATTTACCGATGAGAACGGCGAGCAAGTAGAAGGTTCACTTCCAGTATTAAGCTCAACCATTCGCACCAGCAATCATGAAGAAGTTCGCCAATCGGCTCATCAAGCGTTGCTGAACCTTGAACAATGGCTACTGCAAAACGGCTTTATTGAACTGATCAAACTGCGCAACCAGTTCGCTCGCTCACTGGGTTATGCGACTTTCTTTGATTACTCCGTGCAAAAAACGGAAAAGATGAGCACTGAGCAGCTATTCGAGATTTTGGAAGATTTCGAACAACGCACGCGAGATGCGCACCTAAACAGCTTAGAAAACTTGGCGAAAGAGAAAGGCGCAAGCGCACTAGCAGGCTACAACTTTGTTTACTCATTCGCGGGTAACGTTATGCGTGACCTTGACCCATACGTGCCGTTCTCAAAATCTCTGAGACGCTGGGTAGAATCATTTGGTCGCCTAAATATTGATTACTCTAGCGCGACGCTAACGCTGGATTTACTAGATCGCAAAGGTAAGTACCCGAACGGGTTCTGCCACGGCCCTATCCCTTCTTTCTATAATCAAGGCGAATGGGTCGCAGCGCAGGTGAACTTCACCAGTAATGCCAAACCAGACCAAGTGGGCAGTGGCTACGATGGCATTAACACGCTGTTCCACGAAGGCGGCCACGCAGCACACTTTGCGAACGTAAAAATGAACGCGCCTTGTTTCTCGCAGGAGTTTTCGCCGACGTCAATGGCTTATGCAGAAACTCAGTCGATGTTCTGTGATAGCCTGTTAACCGATGCCGATTGGCTAAAACAGTACGCACTGGATGATGAAGGGAATTCTGTTCCTGATGAGATTATTCAAGCAATGATCAACAGCCGTCAGCCATTCAAAGCTTATGAAGAACGTAGCATCTTGGTTGTGCCATATTTTGAGCGCGCGTTGTATCAATTGAGCGATGACGAGTTAACGCCAGAGCGCATCACTAAGCTCGCTCGCGATTGTGAAAAACAGATCCTTGGTTTGGAATGCAGCCCTCGCCCACTGATGGCGATTCCACATTTGCTATCCGACGAAGCAGCTTGTGCGTATCAAGGTTATCTACTCGCGCACATGGCGGTGTATCAGACCCGTGCATACTTCCTTGAGAAGTTTGGTTACCTGACGGATAACCCAGAAATTGGCCCACTGCTGGCAAAACACTACTGGCACGCAGGCAATCACTTGTCGCACAACGAAACCATTGTCAGCCTGACTGGCGAAGGCTTCAATGCCAAATACCTTGCAGACGTGTGTAACCTGTCGCCAGAACAGGCATGGGAAGTGCAGCAGAAGAAAATCGACTCACTTGCGACGCGAGAGCGAGTACCAGTCGCTTCACTGAACGCCGCGATTAAAGTCGTCGACGGCAGTAAAGAGCTGGCAAGCAACACCATCTCTGACGAACAAATGTGTGACGATTTTGAACATTACATCGTAGAGACTTACGGTCGATAACACGCAGAAAGCCAGGAGCTCGCCTTCTGGCTTTTTATTCTTTAGCTAATGCAATAAGAAGGAAGATCCATGTACCAAGAAGTCATCAAATTTTGGTTCGAGGAGCTATCGCCCCAAAATTGGTTTGAAAACAACCCAGAACTGGACAAGTGTATTGCATCGCGATTTGCCTCGGTATTAGAACAAGCGGCTCGTTGTGAACTGTTTAATTGGCGTAACAGCGCACAAGGACGATTGGCCGAAATCATCGTCCTCGACCAGTTTTCACGTAATGTGTATCGCAACACCCCAAAAGCGTTTGCACAAGACCCACTCGCATTAGCATTGGCTCAAGAGGCAATTCGGTTAGGTTACGACAAAGAATTAGCGCCTGAGCAGCTAAGCTTTTTGTACATGCCGTTTATGCACAGCGAATCTCGCCTCATTCATGTCCAAGCTGAAAAATTGTTTCGCGCATCAGGGCTTGAAAATAACTACGATTTTGAGCTAAAACACAAAGCCATCATCGACCAGTTTGGGCGCTATCCTCATCGCAATGCGATACTGGGAAGAAAGAGCACTCCCGAAGAGTTAGCGTTTTTGCAACAACCTGGGTCAAGTTTCTAAATAACAATGAATAATGAGTTAACCATGAGAGACCACGCAGTATGCTGGCCATGCTTGCTAAAACTAGACGGCGACGATGAGCTGATCTATACGCATTCCCAGTCCGACTTAGACTCTGAATGCGAAGCCCTCATTTTTGGGCAAGATGATTACGTTATTGACTCAAATGGCAAAACGTTCGAATTGAAAAACAATGGTTCGAACACCACTCTTTTACACCCAAAAGAACGAACGCTGTCCGTAGAAGAGGTTACGTCATTAATCCAATCGCATGAATTCAGCCTCGCGCAACGGTGCATTATCAAGATTCATTTCACCTCGGTGAGGCAAGCTGTTGAGGCCTTAGCTCACTAACTCAATCCCAACATGCATAGCATTAAATAAAATTATCATTTTTATAATTTATGATAATTTCATGTAATCAACATCACACCATATACTCTCCCACATCGAAACAAGACAACGTTCAAACACACATGTTGGGAGCAAACAAATGAAAATGAATCATGTCGGTATTATGGTCGGAGATATGGACAAAGCGGTTGAGTTTTACACGCAAGCGCTAGGTCTAAAAGTCGTTATGGGCAACACGAAAGTAATTGAAGAACGCGAAACGGCAATTGGCAGAATGTGTATTGCGGTCTTTGGGGAAGGCTTTAAAGGCTTCAACATTGCGCACCTTGTGACAAGTGATGGCATCGGCCTTGAGTTATTCGAAATGAAAGAGCGTCAAGAGCGCCATGAAGTGGATTTTTCTCGCATCGGTATCTTCCATTTCTGTTTGCAGACAGACGATTTTGAAGGTGCTATCAAACGCACCGAAGCACTAGGTGGCAAAGTTCGCATGGACATCATGCGTTACCACCCAGAAGACGATAATAAGCCTGCGAAAATGGTTTACCTAGAAGACCCATTCGGCAACCTATTCGAGCTTTACTCACACACTTACGAAGAAACTTACGCTTCTGATTACGAGTAATAGCCCCATCCATATTCCAAAAGGCTAGCAATACGCTAGCCTTTTTTGTTTGCTTTGAGTTGCAGTGTTTCTGCACTCGCTCTAGCAAAAAAACATCTGGAATTTGATCATTTCTCTCACCACTTTTAAGGTCACTTTATACTTACCTCAACACAATGCAAAAAGGAGTGAAGCATGCCCACCAAAAATCCAATCGCCATCAAAGCGCTTGATCATGTTGTTTTAAGGACCTGTAACCTCGATGCTATGTTGCATTTCTATCGAGACATTTTGGGCTGCCCTGTCGAACGCGAAGTAACGGAACTTGGTTTAACTCAACTTAGGGCAGGTAACGCATTGATTGATGTAGTGACGGTAGACAGCGAATTGGGCCAACTCGGCGGTAAGCCACCAGTTCAAAATGGTCGTAATATTGACCATTTTTGTCTGCAATTGGCGCCTTTTTCCGAGGATGAATTACTGGAATATCTGCGTGCGCGCGGCATTGAAACCGAAGAGTTTGCGAAGCGGTATGGCGCACAAGGGTTCGGTAGATCACTCTATATACATGATCCGGAAGGAAATGTCGTCGAGTTAAAACCTCAAGTGATTGATGAGTAAGCGAGTAAAAAACCTTGTTATATTCTGAAAATAACAAGGTTAATTTCTAAAATAATTATTGAAGTAAGATCATATTATTAAGTCAAAATTCTAGCTGGCTCACATATTTCTTTTTCTCGCCACCACTGTTTATTTATATGTTCTTGATGAACGTAAAAACTCTCCCCCGGCATTGGCGTCAGCAGCGTTATGTGTTCTTTTTGACAATGGGCAAGCAAATCTAAAATCGGTTCGTCCCAGCGGTGAGTAAATAGCTCGTATGTAGCCCAATGTACTGGCAACAGTTTTTTCGCATTTAAATCGTGAAACGCTTGCACGGTATGATGAGCCTGCATGTGCCCCCAGTTTTCGACCGGATAACCTTGGCCTTTCACATCGGCAGCCACTTCCAAACAAGCAATGTCGATTGGTCCACATCGCTGTGCGATCTCGGAAAAGTGCGAATCGTAAGCTGAATCACCACTAAAATAGAGCGTCTCTTCTTTGCCTTTGATGACCCAAGAAGCCCACAGGGTCGCGTTTTTATCGAAATAAGTACGACCCGAATTATGGTTAGCAGGCGTACAAATCAATTCGATTCCAGCATAGTGCACCCTATCCCACCAATCGAATTCCACGATGTTGTCTGCGCAAACGCCCCACTTTATCAGATGCTTGCCAACCCCTAAGGGTACATAAAACGTCACGGGTTTATCGGCGTAGAAACGTATGGTCGATGCTTCTAAATGGTCGTAATGATCGTGAGAAATCACGATGATTTCAGGAATCGGCAAACAATCTCTGGCATGGGTATTGGGAATATTGCGTTCAAACCACGCTTTTGCGATGAACGGAGAAGCGTAATCAAATACCGGATCGGTCAGAATTCGAATGCCATCGACCTCCACCAGCATAGTGGAATGGCCCAGCCAAGTAAGGCGCATCGATTCACTTCGCTGCGCAAACTGCGTAGGTTGAATTGGGGAATGTGGCAGATGTTCGTTAGGACTCAACGGTGTTCTACCACCAAGATAACTCCAACACACCTGCCAAAATGATTGCGGACTAGGCACATTTGGCATCTCGTTTTTAACGCGGCCGTTTTCAAATTGAGGCGAGTGGTGAACACGGTGCGCCAACTGCGCATGGTAGGTTTGAGGCGGAATCAGTGAACTTGGCTTTTGTGTCTTTTGTTCACTCGTTAGGTATGTGCGCTTAAGTATCGTCTCAGACATATCGTAGTTTTGTCTCGCTTGCGAACGCTCAACAGTAGGTTTATTAAAACGTGCGTGTATGTCTATTTCGTGACCAAAATGAGGTGTAAGATGAAGATTCAGTTTCAATCAAACGTCTTCTATTTAAGGATACGGTTCTCAAACCTTCTGAATACTGCGTCGGTTTGAAAGGAGAAAACTATGGTGACTTGCAGCCAATACGATTTTATTGAAATCGCCTGTATGTTTAAGCTCCCTATCGAGATCACACTAAAAAATGGTGAAACTCATCAGGGCAACGCGTTCGACACAGGCTACGACATGCAGCGACAAGAGTGCTTGTTTTTAGATATGGATGGTGAGCACACCGCTTTCCCGACTGAACAATTAGTCGCAATGCGCGCGCTCAAAGCCAATCCGCATTTTGATGAAGTGACGTTTGAGTAAACGTCCGTCTTTCATTGACACCGTCCAATAAAAAACACCTCTCAAGCAAATACAACTTGAGAGGCGTTCTCTGACACGATTCACCGGAACTTCATGTTATTCACGCGACCGAATGAAACCCAGCATCGGCATCATGATCACGAACATCACTCCCACAAGCTGGAAGGTGTGCACAAAGGCGACCATTTGCGATTGCTGCTGCAACATCTGTTGGTATTGGTCTAACGCAACCGGGTCGGTAATAGAAAGCCCCTGATTGGCCGCCCAGTCATGCAAGTTAGGATTATAAGGATTAATACCCTCTCCCAGCGCATGCCATTGCTGCTGACTATCACGATATTGGAACGTGGTGGCGATAGAAATACCAAACGAGCTACCAATGGTACGGAACAGATTGTAAATACTCGCCGCCGCAACAGATTGCTCTTTCGGAATCGTTAAATACGCCAAGGTGGATAGCGTCGAGAAGGTTAAACCAAGCCCCATCCCCTGAATCATACTCGGCATCACAATCCAAAATGTATCGATCTGCAGTGAGTACTGCGTCATCAAATAGCTACCAATCCCGATGCAGCTCAAGCCAAAGACTATTTTGATTCTGGGATCGAATTGCGGATTGAGCTTAATCACCAAAATCAACATCGCCGCTGACGCCAACCCACGAGGTGCCATTAATAAGCCAGTGGTTGAGACCGGATAATCCAGCAAGCTTTCCAACAGCATTGGTTGTTGAGTCGTCAGACCAAACATCGCCATCGACACCACGGCAATCATCAATGACGAGACCATAAGGTTTCGGTCTTTCAGTAGCCATAATGGCGCTATTGGACTTTTGGTTTTCCAACTGCGATAGATCCACATCACCAATCCCATTACTGCGAGCAATATCGCCGTCTGGATCATGCGTGAGTTGAGCCAGTCTTCTTCGTTCCCTTTATCCAACACAAACTGCAACGCGCCCACACCTAACGCCATGTAACCGATGATCCACCAGTCAAAGTTAGGTTTGGATTTGTTGTCGATGTGGATATAGCGATAAATCAAAGAGGTACAGATCAAACCGAATGGCAAGTTGATGTAAAAAATCCAGCGCCAGTTAATGTTGTCGGTGATCACACCACCCACAACTGGGCCCAAAATAGGACCAAGCAAAATGCCGATGGAGAAAATCGCCATCGCTTTGCCTTTTTGCTCATACGGATAAATCTGCACTAACGTCGACTGCGCCAATGGAATCACCGACGCGCCGAAAGCGCCTTGGATAATGCGAAATAGCACCATCTCTTCAAGAGACTGTGCTTGCCCACAAAGCGCACTGGCAATCACAAAGCCGACCACGGCAACCAGCATGACTTTGCGTTCACCAAAGCGCGACACCCAGAAACTGGTCATCGGAATGAAGATCGCTTCCGCCATGCTGTAACCCGTCAGCACCCAAGTAATTTGGTCTGCCGTTGCGCCCAACGCGCCCATCATGTGCGATAGCGACACGTTCGCAACGGTCATATCGATTAACACCATGATGGCAGAAAGCATCACGGCGACGGTGGCAATCCCCCGTTTGTCTGCCGTAATTTGGTGGCTCATTGCACGCTACTTTGCAAATCAATGGTGACTTCTGAGCTCGCACCCACGCGAAGTTGCGGCGCATCGGCCGGTACTTCTAATGCCAAACGTACAGGGAAACGCTGTTTGATTTTAACCCAGTTACCCGTTGCGTTTTCTGGTGGCATCAAGGAGAACGATGTACCACTCGCAGGCGATAGTTGTTCTACCGTTGCTTTCCACACCACGTCTGGGTACATATCAATCACCACATCCGCATGCATGCCAGGTTTAATATGAGTAAGATCGGTTTCTTTAAAGTTCGCGCGTACCCAATAGCTGTCTTTTAAAATCACAGGGAACAACGTTTGACCCACGCTAACGACCGAGCCTACGTGCGTATTGATCTCACCGGCAATGCCATCCACTGGTGACGTAATGTCGGTGTAGCTCAAGTTCAGCTCTGCTTGCGCTAACTGTGCTCCCGCTTGTTGAACAACCGCAGCCTCTGCGCCTTCTTCACCACGGTTCGCAATGGCTTTTTCTACCGTCGCGCGCGCTTGCTCCAGGCTCGCTTGGGCATTGGCTAGTTTGTTTTTTGCCGTATCTAAATCTTGGTCCGACGCCAGTTTGCGTTTCACCAAGGAATCCGTACGTTTGTACTCCACTTGCGCTTCTGTCAGGTTAGAGCGCGCCGCATCTAAGCCCGCAACGGCTTCAGTTACCTGCTTATCGGCAACGTCATGTTGCTGGACCGCCAATTGGTATGCCGCTTTTGCTTGCTTCACTGCCAACAAATATGGGCGTGAATCTATCTTCAGCAGTAGGTCACCTTTGTTAATAGATTGGAAGTCTTTGACATCCACAGAAACCACTTGGCCTTTTACCTGAGGCGCTACCGACAAAATTTTTGCCCTAACGTAGGCATCTTCCGTGCTTGGGTGACTGTCTGAATACTGCCAAGACCAATACATCGCACCAAATGCGATAACACAGAGAGTAAAGAAAAGAGTTTTTACCAGCTTAGATCTGGAGGAGGAATGCTTTGCGATGTCGTCGCTCATTTATATTGTCCACTTGTTCAATTATGTGATCAGTGTAGGACTTTTCGATCTTCCGACAATAAAATGATCTGCAAGGTAAAGATCCAATTTTGCATGTTGCTAAGTGGAGTAAATGATGTGCAATCAAAACGAGGATAAAAAAGAGGGGCAGTCCCCGTAACCGCCCCCAAAGTCATGCCAATAATAGTAATGTGCGTGTAACTACTGGTTTTTCTTAGAACTTGTAACCGCCGCTGATCATAAATACCCAAGGGTTAATTTTGACGTCGGTTTTTTGCTTCTCTCCACCTGCTTTGTAAGTTGCTTCTGTTTCAATGTTTGCGTACCACGCAGCAGCGTTGAGGAACCATTGATCGTTGATCATGTAGTCCACACCAATATTCGCTGCTAGACCGAATGAGTCATCCAACTTAAGATCTGAAAGACCAGCGCCTTTACCCGTGCTATTGAAGCCCTCATCAAAGAACATGGTGTAGTTGAGACCTGCACCCACGTATGGACGGAACTTACTTTGTGGCTCGCCAAAGTAGTACTGCACCATAAGCGTTGGTGGAAGGTGTTTGGTGTCCGCGATATCACCAAGACCTAACAAGTCTGTTGAAATATCGTGGCTGAATGGTGTTGCTGCTAGAAGCTCTAAACTGATGTTGTCTGTAAACATGTAGCCAAACGTCAAACCAAGCTGCGTATTTGAATCCACTTTCAATTCTTCTTGAGAACCAAGAATCTTATCGCTGCTGTCGTTTGGAACGACAGACGCCGCACCAACACGAAGAACGAAGTCACCTTGTTTATGAGCGAAAACACTTGGTGACACGAGTGCAGCAACCACTGCTAGACTGCAGATTGTTTTTTTCATTTTTATTTCCTTTCGTAGGGCTTCGTTATGTCGTACCCAAAGGGGTGCCTGCTAACTGATCTGAGATTTCAAGTAAACTCAGCGCCTTGAAGCACACGGGTATCTATATCTTTTTGAGCTGTGCGCAATCTAGCACATAGAAACCCTACTATTTTGATGGAAATCAATTTGTGAAAAATATAGGTTTTTTGTATGGAGAAACGCCATATTGATCAACAAATTATGCAAATAGGATACAATTCTGTAATGCAAACTGTGCGTGTGAGTTGCCATGCATACCCATAAATGCGAATCCTCTCGTTAAGGCTCGTAGCCAGCAAAAACTTTTTTCGTCCTCTACGTCTTCTATTTTCAAAAAACAACCCACTTAAAACGCTCGTTTGCCCCCTTAAAATCGCGATTTGAGGGGTTTGTAAAGCACTGAAATACAAGAGGTTATTTTTCTGGAAAATCAGTCACTTGGAGTGCTAGTCTGCTCGCAGCTAAGGAGAAGACATGTTAAAAACCGATCTCATTTTTGAACGAGAAAACTTTTCTCATCACGATTTTCAGAATGCTACCTTTAAAAACTGCCACTTTTATATGTGCTGTTTCGACCATGCCGATCTGCGCGATGCTAAGTTCATCGACTGTCGCTTTATCGAATCCAAAGCGCTAGAAGGGTGTAGTTTTCGCTTCGCGAACTTAAAAGACGCCAGCTTTACGAACTGTATGTTGGCGATGAGCCTGTTTAACGGCGCAAATTGTATGGGCTTGGAGCTGCGTAAGTGCGATCTCAAAGGGGCAAACTTCCAAGGTGCGAACTTTGCTAATCGCATCAGTAACACCATGTTTTTCTGTTCTGCTTTTATTACTGGCTGCAACCTCACCTACTGTAACTTCGAACGAGTGTTACTAGAAAAATGTGACCTCTTTGAAAACCGTTGGAACGGTGCGAACCTCGCAGGGGCAACTCTCAAAGGCTCGGATTTATCTCGCTGCGAATTCTCGCCAGAACAATGGGGAACCTTTAACGTTGAGCAATGTGATCTGACTCATGTCGAACTAGACGGGCTGGATGTTCGCCGCGTTTCTCTGTTTGGTGTTAAAATTTGTGATTGGCAACAAGAGCAATTGCTTGCGCCTTTTGGACTGATCATTCTCTAAGGAAAGGCCATGAACCTGTTTAAAGACTTACCGAATAACCTCGACGAGGAAGTGTTCGAAGACCTGCTGACCCACAAAAACCTGCGTATAGAACGCATTGTCTCAACGGGGCAAACCTCGCCCGAAAGTGGCTGGTACGATCAAGAAGAACATGAATGGGTCTTGGTTCTTAAAGGAGCTGGAGAGCTGACTTTTGAATCAGGTGTAGTGCAACGACTTGAGGCAGGCGATCACGTTACGATTCCAGCTCATACCAAACACAAAGTGAGCTGGACTGACCCAACGCAAGAAACCATCTGGTTGGCGGTGTTTTATCAATAAACACAAAACGATCTTAAACCCAAAAATAGGCGCTGAGTTTGCTCGATACTACTAAGCCGTCACTGGCACTGTTTGATTTTGATGGCACCATCACCCGAGAGGATATGTTTAGCCTTTTCCTCCACTATTCTGCTTATGGCCTGCGCAAACGAGTAGGAAAGGTCGCTATCATGCCATTTTATGCGCTGTACAAACTCGGAGTGTTACCCGCTCGTGTTATGCGCCCTCTCAGCAGTTTTATTGCATTTTCAGGGAAAGAAACGCAGAAAATTGAAGCGATTGGCACTCAATTTGCCCATGAAGTGATCCCGCTGTACTTACGGCCAGAAGCGATGGAAAGGCTGGCTTGGCATCAACACCGAGGCGATACCATCGTAGTGGTGTCGGCATCACTCAATGCGTATCTCAAGCCTTGGTGTGAAGCGAACGGTTACCACTTGCTGTGCAGTGAACTGATCTCAGAACAGCCAAAACTGAGTGGCTTTTACCAGCAAGGTGATTGCAGTTTAGAAAGAAAAGTCTCGCGCGTTAGGGCCACGTTTTCGCTCGACGAATTTGCGTCTGTTTATGCCTACGGTGATACACACGAAGACATTCCGATGCTAAAACTGGCAGACTACGCGATGCTCAACTGGAGCGAGTGGAGAGCAAGCGAATAACGATATGTGCTCTGATTTTCAAGACAACCACTCAACCAAAGTGGTCGTTTTAGACTGAAAAAACAAACCCTTCTCACATGAGAAGGGTTTTATTGTTCAGAGCCCGAATAACTGGCTTAACGCCATACACCCCATTGGCCTGTTGTGCCTGGTTCCTCACCAGACGTCCACCACTGGGCAGTCCATTCTTTGCCGTTGTGCGTCACCACATCACCTTGGTTGTAAACGGCCGTCTTGTCCCACAAGTTGGTTGGTTCAACTGGTGGCGGTACATCCGCTTTGATCAGTGACAACGCATAACTGAAGTCTGCACTTGGCGCTAATACTTGGTTTGCATTCACGTTGTTACTATCGAACATGTAGTGGTTCATCTCTTGATGCCAAATGCCAACATACCAATCGCCCGTTTGCTGCGCGTTAAATTGATCTGCTATTTCTGCAGCCCAAGTCGCCGTATTGTTTGCGCTGATTGGTAGTGAAATATCGACAATTTCATTCCCCGTCGCATTAAACGTACGGAAACGCACCGTATCGCCAGACTCTACTGGCCCAAAACCTTGCTGAACAAAGTAGCCTAGAGATGTCAGATTGTTGCCTGGTTCGGTTGGATCAACAGGGTCAGTCGGTGGCGTCGTACCCGTTCCGTTTAACGTAATGTCACTACAGTTGTAGAAGCCTTCCCCAGCGACATCAATGCGCTGCCAACGAGTATAAAGCACCGCATCGCCGGAACGATCAGCAGGGAAAGTCACCTGAATACGGTAGCGTTTTTCCGCATCAACATACACATCACCTGCGGTGTCGATAAGCTCTAAATCACTCCAAGTAAGAGGCTTTGAATCATCATAAGTTGGCTTGGTGAGATAGAATTCCCAGTACGATGGGTTGTGCGGCGCTTTGCCGTAAAACACCAATTCAATCTGGTTATTTGCATCTGGCGTAACATTGGTGCGCTGCCAGTTTGGAGAAGGAATGTTCAAGCCTTTCTTAGCTGCATCGCCAGCAGAACATAGCTCACCGTCGCGAACCACGGCTTTCACATGCTCCATATCTCGGTAATTTGGTACGTTTGCTGCAATTTCGCTACGCTGCACAAACGGATACGCGCCAGATTCTTCAAAAGCCGCTTTACACGCTTGGTTAGGGATCTCGTTGGTCCAAAAACCACCGTCTAAATAACACGTATTCTGACGAGCACTTGGAAATTCTACCCAGCCGTGGGCGTTGACGTTAAATGAGCTCAATGCGGCAACAGCGCTTAAGCTCAAAAGAGGAAGTGTTACATGTGATTTCATCGTTCATCCTTAATTTTGCTGACTCGCCGCTCTGAAACACAAGCGGTTTAAGCAAAACTAGCAGGATGGGATTATTTAGAAGGTGAGAATAAATATGGAAATTGTAAGAGTGCCATCTGCTTTCCAGCATTTGTTGTGAACCATTCTCATACTCGACTGACTCTTTCGAGTCACTTCAAATTCATGTGCCACAAAAACTGTCACCCTCGTTTGGCTATCGCTCGTCTTTTGGTGTGTCCATCACCACCATGGTTGTGATCGACTTGACGTGTTCGCACTCACCCAACACATCAGCATGGAACGCTTTATAAGCGGCGAGATTTTGCGTCTCTACGCGTATGAGATATTCGTTAGATCCCGTAATGTTGTGACATTCCACCACCTCGTTTACAAAACGCACATGCTCTTCGAAACCCAGCTGTGCCTGCTTAGAGTGCGAGGCCAAACCAATCGACACATAAGCGACAAAACCCACGCCAAGTTGCTGATTATCCAGTACTGCTCGGTAGCCTTTGATCACGCCTTTACGCTCTAAATCTTGCACTCGGCGTAAGGTTGCAGACGGAGATAAACCAACGCGTTCCGACAGCTCCACATTGGAGATTCTTCCGTCTCGTTTGAGCACTTGCAATATTCTTTCGTCAAATCTATCCATCATGATGTTTCATTGCTTATTTAGTTTCTAATCATCAAATAAAAGCACAATATTGACCTCAGTTCTACTTATAGTTGTTCTCAACTTATCGAGAACTGATTCAAGGAACAATCTATGGAATATCATCAACTGGGCGCTTTGGCGTTGTTCGCTTTTGTCTCCACTTTTACGCCGGGTCCCAATAACATTATGTTGATGACCTCAGGGGCAAATGTCGGCTTTAAACGCACTATCCCACACATGTTGGGCATTACCTTCGGCTTTGGTGCCATGCTAGTTTTGGTGGGCATTGGCTTGATGAGCCTGTTCCACGCATATCCAATTACACACTCCATTTTGAAAGTGTTGAGCTTGAGTTATTTGCTGTACTTGACGTACAAAATCGCCACCAGCGACAAAACCGAAGCAAAACACGATTTTCGCCCAATGTCTTTTTTAGGGGCGGTGGCATTCCAATGGGTGAACCCAAAAGGTTGGTCGATGGCGTTGACGGCCATTACGGTATACAGCAGTGGCGGTTCTTGGCTCGAACTGACTTTTATCGCCGGTATCTTCTGTTTAGCCAACTTGCCATCGGTGACATTTTGGACGGCGGCAGGTATGCAATTGCAGCGTTGGTTGACCACCGATAAACGCATTAAGGGGTTCAACTACAGCATGGCCGCTCTGTTGCTTTTGTCTACGATTCCAATGATATAAGTCCATTTATGGTTAAAAAACGACTCACTTTACGTGGTTAGAGAAAGGATAGAGGTAATATTTTTCTTGAGGCTTTGGCGTTAATTCACAGTGTAAATTTGTTTAAAGACGCTACCCTCTTGTTAGGGAACTTGATAATCTTTAAATGAGAAAGAGAATAATTATCGAGTAAAGTAACAATGAAAAAGAAGCCTCAACCTAAAACGCTTGTTGTCACAGACACAGAAACCATCACTCCAAACATGCAGCGCATTACCTTGCAAGGTGAGGCGCTGAGCCACTTTCCTCGTGACTGCGAAGGCAGTTACATCAAATTACTGTTTAACGATATGGGTGGCTCGGATCTGAGCATCCTGTCAGAAGACGACCGACCAATCATGCGCACCTACACTATTCGACGCTTTCATCCAGAAACCAGTTCAATCGAAGTGGATTTCGTCCGACACGTAACGCAAGATCTGCAATGCGGATTTGCAGCGCGTTGGGCAATGGCCGCGCAAAAAGGCGACACGATCAGCATTGTTGGGCCAGGTAGCATCTCCAACTTAAATACTGAGGCGGATTGGTTCTTCATGGCTGCCGATATGACGGCACTTCCAGCACTTTCTGCGAAAATTCGTACGCTGCCAGAAGAGGCCAAAGGCTACGCTGTGATCAGCGTGATGTCTCCAGACGACATCCAACCCCTACACGCGCCAGCAGGCATGGAGTTGATTTGGTTAACCGAAGGGCAAGCCTTGGCTGATAGCGTTCGCGAACTCGAGTGGTTAGATGGTAACGCTTCGGTATGGTGTGCGTGTGAGTTCGATTCAATGCGCGCGCTGCGCCAATATTTCCGCAATGAGAAAGAAGTCGATCGCGAGAATATCTACATCAGCAGCTATTGGAAAAAAGGCGTGTCTGAAGATGGGCACAAAGTGATTAAACGTGAAGACGCGGAATCCAACCAATAGTGATTCATGTCTTTTCGATTCCAGCTCTCATCCTAATAAAAACGCCCGGCATCACCGGGCGTTTTAGCAACTTCAGTTGTATTAAAGTTCATGAAAACTCTAATCCGCTAGTTCCTGCGCTAAAAAGTCGATCAACAACCTCACTTTGGGCGATAAATTTCGGCTTTGTGGATACAGTGCCCAAATGCCTTCACGGTCGTCTCGGTAATCGGTCAGCACCTCGACTAGCTCACCGTTATCTAGGGCTTCTTGAACGTAATAGTCCGGCAACTGCACTAAACCCAAACCACGTTTGGCGGCGCCCATTAGCGCAAAACCACTATTGCATTTAATCCTCCCCGATACGCGCAAAGACTTATCGCGTTTATTTTCCTTAAAATGCCAATAATCGACCGAACCAACTAGGCACTGATGTCGAGCCAGTTCGGATAATGTGTGAGGCTCGCCAAATCGCTCCAAATACATAGGGCTAGCACACACGTAATTTTGACGCGACGAAAGACGCTTTGCGATCATGCTGGAATCTTGCAGGCGGCCAAGACGAATCGCCACGTCTACCCCTTGCTCTATCAAATCCAGTTTTTGATTGGTCAGAACTAAATCGAGGTCCACACGCGGGTACTTCTCCAAAAACTGATGCAAGAGCGGTGCGAGGTTCATTTCCCCATAGGTCACAGGCGCTGTCACACGCAGCAAACCTCGCGGTTCGGTTTGCATTTGCGTTACAGCAAGCTCAGCTAGTTCTAGCCCTTCGACCAAGTGTTTGCACTGCTGATAATAAAGCTGTCCAGCTTCAGACAGAGAAACTTTTCGCGTCGTGCGATGCAGTAACTTAACCGCAAGGCGCTCTTCAAGTGCCGATACGCGGCGACTGATTTGTGCCACTGACGTTTTCAGTTTAGCCGCGGCAGCTGTAAAGCTGTTAGTTTCCGCTACGGCAACAAACTCGCTGACTCCTTCCCAATTCGCCATGCTGTATTCCTGTCGACCTCTTCTAGACAAATAGTGATTACATTGTTCTCGTCGCGCTACGCTTTGAAAACGGGAAAACTTTACGCGTCAGGTAACGGACGAAGTTCGTCGTATTGCGCATCAAGCTCAATGCCAAAATATTCTTTCAACGCATCCAGGTAGGTTTGACCTGGCTCTAGCTCTATTTCTGTTAGCGCTTCATGATTGGCGCATCTGAGTGTGTAGTTAAGCAGCGTCACCAACCCACTTTCTGTCGCTCTAGCAGCGACCCTTGCGCTAGTAAAACGCGAATTAGGCGAAGTCGAGGTAAAGAAGTTGCTACATGCAATGTCACCAGCAAACACAAACTCTAGGTCAAAGCTGTATAGATTGTTCCACGTGTCCGTTCCATCGGTTGAAAGCACTTGGAGGAAATAACCAAACTGAGCATCTTTGACAAAACGGAAGGTTTGTAAATCCGTCTGAATCACTTGGTCAAGGATAAATGGCAATGGCGCTCGAGGGGTATTGGAGCCAAAACCCACATCGACAATCCATGTTTGTTCCTCTAACGTCACTAACGTGATTTGATGACTACGACCTGTTGGTGTACCAGACACATGTACACGCCCTAGCAAACTTCGTGCTTCAAACCCAAGAGTGTTGAGCACATCAAGCATTAAACCATTTAATTCAAAGCAGTAACCACCGCGAGAGTGGTACACGGTTTTTTGAATAATATCTTCAATCTCAACAGAGACGCCTCGCTGCAATGCGATGTCAAAATTCTCAAACGGCAGGCAACGATGCTGCGCCACGTGAACTCTGTGCAATGACTCCAAATCGGCGGGCAATTCACTAGGCAAGCCTAGCTTGGTTAAATAGGCACTCAGATCCGTCTTATTCATAATCACTCTTACTTAGCTGATGGTTTGACTGTTTTCTACTTTAGCCCCTCTATCTAACTTCAGGTCAATCACCTTTTCCATTTCCCTTCCGCTTTAAGAAGGCATCGCACTCTTTTTACACGCTCACCTTATCATTATTACGCATATGTAAAAATCATTTTCAAAATGGACGGATTATCATTTTTACTGAAACACCTAAAATGAGCACCAACAAAACGACGCAGCGCGGTAAGCAAACCTTAACTACGCTTATTACGTCACTCCATATACTGAAAATATAAAGGAAACATCCAATGTCGCTTGAAATCAAACCTGGTCAAACTCACATAAAATCAAAAGCAATGGTCGCTTGGGCTGCAGGTGAGCCGCTTAAAATGGAAGAAGTTGATGTACAACTTCCAAAAGCCGGCGAAGTGCTAGTACGCATCGTAGCAACTGGGGTTTGTCACACTGACGCATTCACACTATCAGGTGACGATCCAGAAGGTATCTTCCCTTCAATCCTTGGTCACGAAGGTGGCGGTATCGTTGAAATGGTTGGCGAAGGCGTAACAAGCGTTGAAGTTGGCGACCACGTTATCCCACTTTACACTGCTGAATGTGGTGAGTGTAAGTTCTGTAAATCTGGCAAAACGAACCTATGTCAGGCCGTTCGTGAAACTCAAGGTAAAGGCCTAATGCCAGATGGCACAAGCCGATTCTCTATCAACGGCGAAACTATCTTCCACTACATGGGTTGTTCTACTTTCTCTGAGTACACGGTTCTTCCAGAAATCTCACTAGCGAAAGTAAACAAAGAAGCACCACTTGAAGAAGTTTGTCTTCTAGGTTGTGGCGTAACCACTGGTATGGGTGCGGTATTAAACACAGCTAAAGTTGAAAAAGGCGACACAGTGGCAATCTTTGGTCTAGGGGGTATCGGTCTTTCTGCAATCATCGGTGCTCGCATGGCTGGTGCCAGCCGCATCATCGGTGTAGACATCAACGAAAGCAAATTCGACCTAGCGAAACAACTTGGTGCAACTGATTGCATCAACCCACAAAAATTCGACAAGCCAATTCAAGAAGTGATTGTTGAAATGACAGACGGTGGTGTTGACTACTCATTCGAATGTATCGGTAACGTAAACGTGATGCGCCAAGCACTTGAGTGCTGTCACAAAGGTTGGGGTGAGTCAGTCATCATTGGTGTTGCTGGTGCAGGTCAAGAGATCTCAACTCGTCCATTCCAACTGGTAACTGGTCGTGTATGGCGTGGCAGCGCTTTCGGTGGCGTTAAAGGTCGCTCTGAGCTTCCAGAAATCGTAAACCGTTACATGGCTGGTGAATTCGGCTTACAGGAGTTCATTACCCACACAATGGGATTAGCAGACGTCAACAAAGCGTTTGATCTGATGCATGAAGGTAAGAGCATCCGAACGGTTATCCATATGGATCAATAATGCTGCCTCAGGCTCTCCTTTTGGGGAGCCTGAATTCCTTCTGCTAATTAGAGAGTTTATTCATGACCATTGAAAATGTAAGCCAAGCCAAAGTGTTTGGCGGTTGGCACAAGCAATATACACACGAATCCAATGCCCTAAACTGCACCATGCGCTTCGCGATATTCTTGCCACCTAACGCAACGAAATCAAATCCCGTACCCGCGCTATACTGGCTCTCTGGTTTAACGTGTACCGATGAGAACTTTATGCAGAAAGCGGGCGCATTTCGTATGGCGGCCGAGCTTGGCATTGCGATCATTGCACCAGACACAAGTCCGAGAGGCGAAGGTATCGCTGACGACGAAAGCTATGACCTAGGAAAAGGAGCTGGCTTTTACCTTAATGCGACGCAAGCACCTTGGTCACTGCATTACTGCATGTACGACTATGTGACTGAGGAGTTACCTGCGATCATCGAAAGTAACTTCCCAGTCTCTGACGTGAAGTCAATTTCCGGTCACAGTATGGGCGGCCACGGAGCGCTCACCATTGGTCTGAAAAATTCAGAACAGTACCGTTCTATTTCAGCGTTCAGTCCAATCAGTAACCCAATGCAATGCCCTTGGGGACAAAAAGCCTTTACTGCTTACTTAGGCAAGGAGCTTGAAAGCTGGAAGCAATACGATGCAAGTGAACTTCTAAAACAACAACAATCACCATTACCAATTTTGATTGATCAAGGTGATGCTGATGGCTTCTTAAATGAGCAGCTTAGACCGGAAGCGCTGATTGCTGCGGCAAAAATACACGATTCAAACCTAACCTTGAGAATGCAACCAGGCTATGACCATAGCTATTACTTCATCTCAAGCTTTATTGAAGAGCACCTCAACTTCCATGCAAAATATTTGTTTGCATAGTTAAATTAAGTAAGCTCATGAAATAAAAAATAAAGTCACCAAAACTAGGTGACTTTATTTTCTTTACGTACTAACAAATACATATCTGAATATCGATGATTTAAATATGTAAAATAATGTAACTTAAGAACAAATTCGACGTCCCATTTCTCGCCTTATTAAATTCTCATTTCCGACACAGTATCTTTATTAAAAATGATACAAAGTTGCACTAAAAAGCAATTAAATACCGCGAAATCATTACGAAACTCTACCATCATCCCAACACTCTGAGCTTTTAATTAAGAAGCAACTTAATAACCTTGACGTGACGTAAACCGACAGTTATTTTTGAAACATAACGTATTATAAAATCTCATCCGGTTGGCTCTATAATTATAAATAAATTACCGCTAGCACCTTTGTCCTAGCTAAGAAAAAAGAATAAAACTCAAAAGGGCATATGATGAAAAAGATAGTCGCGCTAGGTCTGTTTTTTGTTGCGCCATTCTTGTCTGCAAATACGATCGTATTTAGTAGTAGCCAGCAGCCTAGTGTCATACTGGAACTGGAAGAGATCCAAGCTTTACCTACCACTAGCTACACGATGACATTGCCTTGGCTTCCTGCCTCGTCAGAGTTTTTAGGCGTTAAACTCAGCACGCTTCTTACACACGTCTACGGAAAGGTACCAGAGCAGGTTGATATCAGCAGCTTAAACGACTATCACTCGACATTGTCCCGACAAGATATTCTTCGATATCAACCAATACTGGCTTATCAACAAGATCAGAATTACATAAAAGTCAGGAATAAAGGCCCTTTCTGGGTGATATATCCACTCAATCTCTATCCAGAGCTAAACTACAATAAATATCATGCGCAAATGGTATGGCAAGTAAATGAAATAAAAGAAAAATAATAAGAATGAAGTTATCAGAACCCTATTCTAAGAAACAAAGAATATTGCAATATTCTACCACCAGCAAAATGCTGCTGGTGGTGTTTGCCGTTTCTTTGCTTCTCGCGAATGTCGTGCTTTTACAGCAAACACGTTCACTCTCACAAAATTTTAATAACGAACAAAAACAAGCGACTTGGTTTTTATTCCAACTCTCCAAAGAACTATCAGAACTTGTCGGCGAGGCCAGACGGTTAGATGAAAACGTATTGAATATTGATGGTGCAGAGCTTCAATACGAGTTAGCGTGGAGTCGCTTTGACTTATTGACCAGTAGCACGAAAGCCAATAAGTTCTTTTCTCGGAACAACATGCACCTTTACTTCATTAATCTTTTTGAAGAGTTCAAAGAGCTAGAAAAACAACTAGTAGAAGCTAGAACAGGTGACAGCCAAGCTGCTGCTGCATTTTATCGTTCAACTCAAACACTATATTTAGGCTTAATAGACTTCGTTAATCAAAACTTCCGCCTAAGCAGTAAAGCTTATGAAGCACAAAAAGGTCAAACCCAGCGCTTAATGCAAGCACAATATATGTTGTTTGCGACGTTCGTTTTGTCGATTATCTCTCTAACTTATTTCTTTTATCGTGAATCCCATTTTCATAGAAAATTGGCGCTAAGTGACCCTTTGACGAACCTAGGGAACCGCAATGCACTATTCATAACCCTAAACAAATTTACTCAAGAAAAAAGGCCCTTTTCTCTCTGGATTCTAGATTTAAATGGTTTTAAAGAAGTCAACGACACACACGGACACCAAGTTGGCGACACTGTACTGCGGGAAATCGCTAGGCGGCTTAATTCTATGGCACTCAATGATTTTACTGTTTATCGCATGGGAGGAGATGAGTTCGCGGTTATCCTTGAAGGTGAACATCTCAATGAAGAGAACGTACGTGAGCAGATAAATACCGTCTTTGATGCACAAATATTAAACTCCGATAAAGTCTCAACACTTTCAACAAGCATGGGCTTAGCGCAATACCCTAAAGACAGTGACAATGTTGACTTTCTTATCAGCATAGCGGATAAGCGCATGTACAAAATGAAATTTCAACGTTAAACGGTATATATGATGAGAAAGTTCATGCAAGTACTGCTTCTACTGGCAGTCATTGCGGCAGGTGTGTTGGCTTGGGTATTTATTCCATCGCACGAAACCATCGGGCAAAAAACGCTTGAGCAGGCACTCAACGACGACTACAGCCTCGTTGGACATCGAATCTACTCAACCGATCCGGATGCTGGCAACCGATTCGGCTACTTCGTATTGGCAACGGGCCAGAGCATTGAAGAGCAAGAGCCGTTTTTGGTCACTTCGGATCAGTTTATTCGCATGGAACAAACGGGTGATAACACCTTGTCTGTGACCGTCAATGGCCGTATCTACCAATACCACAACGACTTGTGGGTACCAAAATCGGATGGAAAGTTGCAGCACTTTTTAGTCAGCGCAACTGCCAACTACGTGCGCTAAAAAACGGGAACATTACTCCCCCCTCCCATCACACACAAAAAAACAAAGCCCCGCATGTACTGCGGGGCTTTTTACGTTAAGAAGAAAGTAACATCGAAAGGAGGGCGTTACTTCGCTAACACTTTCTCTTTAATCACTTTGAGTACCCCAGCCTCTTGGTTGCTTGGCGCAGAATAACGAGCGATTTTCTTAATCTCTTCATGCGCATTGGCAACCGCGTACGAATGCTCACTGACTTGCAGCATTTCAAGGTCGTTGAGGTAATCACCAAACGTCATGGTTTCTGCCGGAGTAAAATTCATCGTCTCTTGAAGATGCTTAATGGCCGCGCCTTTAGAGGCCTCGGCATTCATCACATCCAGCCAGATTTTTGCACTCACTACGACTTTATGCGTTGCGCCAAACTTTGCGTTCATGGTCGGGAACAGGAGCTCTTCCGAACCGTCAAAGTGACAAATTGCTACCTTAATAAACTCGTCTTCGACCTCAAGCAAATCCGGCACATATTCACAGCGGTGGTAGTACTTTTGAAATTCTTCCAGCGATTGCTGATCATGCGTTTCGATGTACGCCGAGCGCTTGCCACACAATACGATGTTCGCTCCGTCAATTTCACGAGCCGCTTTCACAATCTCCGCCACTTCCGCTTTAGGAATGGTGCAACTGTAGAGCTCTTTGTCTTGGTACATCACCAAGGTGCCGTTTTCAGCCACATACAACAGTCTGTCTTTGATTGGCGCGAACGTGTCTCGCAGACTGTAATACTGACGACCAGACGCAGCGGAGAACAAAATACCTTGCTCTTCCAGTTGCAAAAACAGATCGAAAAACTCCGGATCCAAACGACCGTATTGGTCAAGCAATGTGCCATCCATATCGGAAGCAATAAATTTGATGCGAACTTGTGACATTAACTAAAACTCTAAATGACGCTGCGAAAATATATCCATGTAAGGTACAGGATCTTGTATGAATCTCAAGTCGGGATGACGACGCCTTTCGCTATTACCAAGGATGCTGTTTAAAGTAATCTTCACTGTGATCGATGAAAGCTCTCACCGCAGGAGACAAGTGTTTACGTGATGAATACAGCGCGTAAATGTTGAGATCATTTGGCTTCCAATCCGGCAACACCGACTCAAGCTGACCCGATTTGAGATAGATATTGCTCAAGTAAGTTGGCAACATCGAAATACCCATGCCTTGTAAAGCGCCATGCAATAACGCCGTGGCCTCATTGCTGGTTAGGCGACACTCAATTCCCACCGATTCGAACTGGTCGCCCTGAGACAAATGCCACACGTGACGCTCAAAGTTTTTGTATCCCAAACAGTCGTGTGAAGATAAATCTCGCGGATGCGCGATCGCGTGGTGAGTTTGCAAATATTGCGGTGATGCTACCAACACCGATTCGCACACCGCAATCGGCTTACCAATCAAAGAAGGATCGGGATCTGACGCAATTCGGATCGCCAGATCGATACGTTGTTCGGTTAGATCACTCACTGAATCTTGCAGATCTATGTCGATATGCACTTTGGGGTGCTTTTGCATAAAACTGTTTACTACGGGGATCAACTGTGAGAATCCAAATGAAGTACTAGACGCAAGACGGATTTTTCCGGACAGCTCACCATCAGCGGCAATGTTCGACGTTAATGTATCGGCCTGTTTTAACCAGCGCTCAATCTGAGGCAAGCTGCGCTCCCCTGCGGTGGTGAGCGACACCTTGCGCGTAGTGCGGTGCAACAAACGAGTTTGCAGCCAGTTCTCCATCGCCTCTACATAACGAGTTACCATTGGCCGAGACATGTCTAACCGCTCGGCGGTCGCGGTAAAACTGCCAGAATACACCACATCTACAAATACTCTTGCTGCCGTTACTCTGTCCATACATTTGATCGAAATAAGAAATAGTGATGCACATTATTGTGTATTTTTCCGAGCGTATCAATTTCCTAATATAGCTCCCGTTCCCAAGCCATGGTCGCTTGGCCCCAAATTCTTTAGGAGCTTATTATGAAAAAATTCACTTTGATTGCTGCATCCATTTTAATGGCAAGCCCTGTTCTAGCGGCAAACCACTCTCCCCTTACTCTTGAGGTTTACAACGCCGACGGTAACAGCTTCCACGTAAACTCAACCTTGGTATACGGTGAGACTGACGCCATGGTTATCGACACTGGATTCACCAAAGCTGACGCGATGCGCATTGCCGCTAAAGTTCTGGACTCAGGCAAAACACTTAAAACCATTTTTATCAGTCAAGCGGACCCAGATTACTACTTTGGCGCAGAGGCCTTACACCAACAGTTCCCTGATGCGCAGATCATCACAACGCCTGCGGTTCAAAAAATTATTAAAGAGAAATTGGCTGGAAAGCTGGCGTACTGGGGACCAAAGCTTGGCGCAAACGCACCGGTAAAACCAGTGATCCCTGTCGCGTACGATAAAGCATCATTAGAGCTAGAAGGTCATAAGATTGAAATCCGTGGCAACCATGGCACATCAGCACACCGCCCTTACCTATGGATTCCAGATAACAAAGCTATTCTAGGTAACGTAGCCGTGTACTCAAACGTACATTTGTGGATGGCCGATGCCGCTGACCAAACCGCTATCAATGCTTGGGAGCAGCAGCTTAGCGAGATGCTTGCGCTTAAACCTCAAGTGGTCATTCCTGGTCACATGAAAGCAGGTACAAAGCTGAACGCAGACACCATTCGCTACTCGCAACAATACTTGCAGGATTTTCAGCAAGCGAAAAAACACAGCAATAACAGCGTTCAACTCATTGACACCATGTCAGCGAAATACCCAGAAGCTCAATTGCCAATCGCGCTAGAAATCGGTGCAAAAGTGCATACTGGTGAAATGTCATGGTAACCGTGCATTACTTCTTCGATCCCATGTGTGGTTGGTGCTACGGGGCATCACCACTCATCGAAGCCTTGATGGACGCCTCTCAATTTAAGGTAGAGCTTCATCCCGGCGGTATGATTGAGAAACGCGCGATTGAATCTGAATTTCGTCAGCACATCATCAACAGTGACGCTCGTATCGCAACCGAAACCGGAGCAACGTTTGGTGAGGCATATTTGCAACGAGTGAAAAGCGAAGATGCGTTTGTTCTTGATTCTTACCTACCAACACAAGCGATCTTGAGTGCGGAGAAAATGGGGCTGAATCCATGGCACATGCTAAAGGCCATCCAATCCGCGCATTATCAGCTCGGGTTAAAAGTGAATGAAGCATCGACGCTCAAAGCCATTGCAGAATCGCTAGGTTTAGCAAACGATGCGTGGGAGCAAAACATGGCGTTAAGCGAAGCCGAACTAAACGAGAGAATTCGCTCTAGCCGACAGTTGATGCGCCAGTTACACGTTGGTGGTTATCCAACCCTGATTACAGAAGTAAATGGCGAGTACTTGACCTTGCCGCACTCGACCTACTACGACAAACCGGCACAGTGGAAGCTTGCATTACAAAAACTGCAATAAGCGCTTCCCCACTCGCTCTTGTTCTTAATCCAAGAGCGAGTGCCAACACCGACATGGCAATCCTGACTCAAACAGGTACAATCCTCGCTCGAATTTTTACTCGCGCGGATACCCACCATGCACTCGCCTGAACATTGTTTTACTCGTTTTACTGCTGATACTTCTGACTATGAATTACCAACGCAGTTTACGTTTCCGTTCTACTACACGCCGCATCCTCTTTGCGTTATGGCCGCAAAGCAATTGCAGCAGCACTTATTAGCGCAAACCGACTTCGAACACGATTTTGGTTTGGTTAATGAAGAAACGGGGCGAGGCAAAATGTTTGGCGTATTGCTGGTAGAAAGCCCTCAAGGCGAGCTCGGCTTTTTAAGTGCGTTTTCTGGCAAAATTGCTGACCAAAACTTGATTCCAGGATTTGTCCCTCCTGTGTACGACATGCTGGCCGATGAAGGCTTCTTCCGCGCAGAAACGGATGCCATCAACGCCGCCAATGCGGAGTACAAAACCTGTGCCGCGAATCCGGAATTGGCGGATCTTAAAGCGCAAATACAAGCCGACCGAGCCGCTTATCAACAAGAAGAGCAAACACAGCGCCAAGTGATGATTGACGGCCGCGCCGCTCGCAAACGACAGCGTCAACAGGGCGAGCAAACGCTCAATGCCGATGATCTCAAAATCTTGTTGGATGAGTTGGGTAAGCAAAGTGTCACCGAGAAAAACGTTCTCAAATACTTAAAGCAAGCGTGGGATGAAAAGCTTGCAATCAAAGAAGCGCGCTTGGCCGAGTTAGAGCAGCAACTTGCTCATCTGAAAGAGCAGCGCAAAACACTCTCCAACGCTTTACAGCACAAACTGCATAAACAGTACCGCTTTCTAAACAGCCATGGCGAAACACGCGACTTGGTGGACATTTTTGCGGACACCACAAACCCAGTACCACCAGCAGGTGCAGGGGAATGTGCTGCGCCAAAACTGCTTCAATACGCGTTTAAACACGGATTCAAACCGCTGGCGTTGGCAGAATTTTGGTGGGGTGTGTCGCCAAAGTCTGAAGTTCGCCAACACAAAAAGTTCTACCCATCGTGTAATAGCAAATGTCAGCCGATTTTAGGCCATATGATGCAAGGGCTGGACGTCGAACCCAACCCATTAGCGGAGAATTGGGCAGAAGACAAAGAGCTGGAGATAATCTACCAAGACGACGCTATGGTCGTCGTCAACAAGCCCTCGGGCTTACTTTCAGTGCCTGGTAAAACTATCAAGGACTCTGCTTATACGCGCCTACAAGCGATGTACCCTGATGTGGAAGGGCCGTTTGTGATTCATCGCCTCGACATGGCGACCTCTGGCATTTTGGTGTTTGCCTTAACCAAGCGCGCGAACAAAAGTCTGCAAAAACAGTTTATGGCTCGCGGCGTAAAAAAACGTTATATGGCAATGCTCGAAGGCGTATTAAACGAGCCTGAAGGGGAAATCTCACTGCCAATGCGTGGTGACCCTGACGACCGCCCACGTCAACTGGTGTGTTTTGAACACGGGAAACATGCAGAAACCTACTGGCAACTGATTGACGTCAAAGATGGGCGCAGCAAGGTATACATGTATCCGAAAACCGGGCGTACTCACCAACTACGTGTACACAGTGCTCATCACATGGGGTTAAACATGCCGATGGTTGGTGATGGTTTATACGGCGAAAAAGCCAACCGCTTACACCTGCATGCTGAGATGCTAGAGCTGGATCATCCATACAGCAAAGAGCGCATGGTGTTCAAAGCTGAGTGCGAATTCTAACGTCTTCCCGATTTTAAATAACAAAAAGGCACTGACTAACAGTGCCTTTTTTGGTTTCTAACAACAGAATAGGCGTGATGCGCAATACCGAAAACCGTTAGCTCACCTTAAACTTGGTCCACACCTGAGAGCGCCAACGTCTTGCCATGATGATACCACGTACCCATTCATCGAGTGCGATTGCCATC
This sequence comes from Vibrio sp. 2130-1, assembly GCF_033339515.1. NCBI lineage: Bacteria > Pseudomonadati > Pseudomonadota > Gammaproteobacteria > Vibrionales > Vibrionaceae > Vibrio > Vibrio sp. 2130-1. The sequence goes on along the minus strand of NZ_JAWOUT010000009.1, from coordinate 162,695 downwards.
CAAGCCCCTAAAACGCCATAACCCAAGTGGATACCAAAGATGTAAGAGAAAAGCACGCCTAGTCCCCACATACTCAAAATCCCCATTTGCACTGGGAACTTGATGTCACCCGCGCCTTTGAGCCCCGCGATAAAAATCAGGTTAAACACACGTCCGGCCTCGAGCAAAATTGAGCCCATGACTAACGAACCTGCCAATGCGAGTATCTCTGGTTGATCGGTAAATACGCGCAGAATCTCTTCTCTAAACAGGTAAATCAGTGTGGTTGCCGCCGTTGATGCCACAAATCCCACTAAGAAGTAGATTTGTACGCGTTTTAAAATGCTGCTCACCCAACCTTTACCGATGTAGTAACCAGTCTGAATTTGCGCTGCCTGACCAATTGCCAACGCGAAAGCAAACGAGAAACGGGCAATGTTTTGCGCATAAGTGAAAGCCGCCAACGATGCCGTCCCCATTTGCACCACAAAGTACACAATGCAGATTTGCGCCACGTTGTAAGACAGCACCTCACCCGCGTTCATGCCGCCGATTTTTAAGATCTTTTTGTAAATCTCTGCCGGTACTTGTTTCATAGTCGACATTGGTAGTTCAATGCTACTGCGAGCGAGAATAAACCATAACATTAACGTACCGATGACTTGGCTGACGACGGTTGCTATTGCTACACCTTGCACACCATACACAGGTAAACCGAATGGCTGGTAAAGCGCAATATAGTTACCAATGATGTTGAACACACCCGAGATCAAATTCACCACCATTGGGGAACGTGAATAACCATGACTACGCAGAATAGTTGTAAAAACAACGCCAATCGTAACGTTAAACGTCATCGCACCGCTTATCAGCAGATATTCATGAGCGTACTGCTCGACTTGCGCTTCCAAGCCGTAATACGGGAGTAGATATATCGCACCAAGCACGGCAATCACACTCAATAGCACACCGACGAGCACAGACAACGCAATACTCGCAACACCAACGCTCACTGACTCTTGCTCGCGTCCAGCGCCATTGTATTGGGCAATCAAAATCCCCGTACCGCTACTGACAAAGGTCGAAACGATGATTAAAAAGAAGGTAATCTGCGTGATCACACCAACAGCGGATACGGCTTTGTCTGAGTAGCCACTCAGCATGAACACGTCACTGGTTCCTAAAGCCGTCCGTAGCAAAATTTCGACAAGAATTGGCCAAGCTAATGCCACGATGGACATTCGTTGGTTGATGTTTTGGCTTTTAGGCATGCTTGTAACCTTTCCTACAACTAAAAACTGCCTCACAATATTTGTGAAGCAGTTTAAAAATAGTGACTCGAACGAAGCTCGATATGAGGTTGTGATTTAGCGCGGATTCTAGTCGCATATTGGTCATAACGACAACAATATTTCGCCCTGTTTCGGAAAAATATTTCTAATGCATTTTCGAAACGACATATGCCTTGACGATACGTAGAGCAGAGATTGGTGAACAATACTCTCAATCAACGAGCACCGAACAGAATCAGGATAATCAATAGAAATATCTCCAACTAGATACATTACTTTGAGTTATCAGTCCAACCATATAGAGCCATGAAGAACCGTCATGAAAACCTGCATGCGCCACCATTCCTCTTTGAACACTCGCACCAAATCACACTGATGGCTTTGCACTAAAAATGACTGATATCACATTTGGAAACTTTGTTGTTCTATTTATCGCGAAAATACCGCCTAGAATAAGCGTACACGTTAATTAAGCAAGGATACGTAATGTCGACATTGGCTGGGGCGCGCTTAGAAGAAATGGCGGACATCCGCTCAACAAGAAAAAAGAAAATTGTCTTTTTATGCTCCAGTATCGCCGCTGCCTGTTTAACTTATGGTTCCATTGCTCAATCACTTGAGAATAACTGGGGTTTAAGCTTTTTCCATGCTTTGTGTGCCTTGGCATGCTTAGCAATCAGTTATGTAATAAAAGTCCAGCGGCACCATCAATACGCCGACTTATGGCTAAGTGCTGTCTTAATGTTCGAAGGGTTATTGTTACTTCTGTATAACGACGCTCCGTCAGGCAAAATGTTATGGCTATATCCTATTGTCGCCACTCTGGTATTAATTAATGAGTTTAAGGTCGGTCTGTTGTTCAGTGGCACCTACATTTTACTGATCTTTTTTGGGGTCGCTTTTTTAGATCGACTGCCAGCAGCCACAGAAATCATAGAGCGGAGATTGATGCTGACCCTGATAGCGACCGCGTTTGTGTGTCACACGTTCTCGTATTACTACACGAAAGTCCTCAATTACATTCAAACACTGTATCGTGAGGGGATTGAGGAGTTAGCATATTTTGACCAGCTCACTGGGCTTGCCAATCGCTGGAGCTTTGAGACTTGGGCGCGCGCAAAGCTCGATGAAATCAAGCACTCATCTGATGACAGCATCACCGCATTGGTCTTTCTCGATATCGATAACTTCAAGCACATCAACGACACCTACGGGCACGATATTGGTGACCAAGTACTTCAAGCCTTTGCAACTCGATTAAAAAATAACATTCGCAACAAAGACAGAAAAACCGATAAACACGACTACTCCATCGCTCGATTTGCTGGCGATGAGTTTGTAATCATGCTTTACGATGTAAAAAGTAAAGATGACCTCGACAGCATCCTAAAACGGATCGTGAATCTGTTTCCGACAGGTTACCGAAGCTACGATATGATTAACGAGTTAACGATGAGTGTAGGTGCTGCTATCTATAAGCAAGATGCAAAGGATTTGTCTGAATTGACTCGATGTGCAGATAAAGCAATGTACGCAGCTAAACATACTGGTAAAAACCAGTACGCCTTTTATGAGCACTGCAATACTGAAGAACAGTCAACATCTGATGCACCAGCGGTACCAGAAGCTTGCTAATGACTAAGCGAACACATGCATCACCCAAAGCCCCATAACGAGGAATACGATTAACCACACTACTTGCAACGTTCTGTTCGGCTTGTCTTGCTGACGAGTGGGGTGATCTTTAAACGCACGGCCCTTCATTTTGCCCATTAAGCTCTTTCCTAGAGCACGTCGATAAAATTCACGTCTCTTATGAGCGGCATTGGCAACTTCGGTAAAGCGCTGTCTTTGCTCATTGGTGAGATCTTTATCCTCGTAACGAGGAGGGAGATCAGAATGCTTGCGTTGTACTGCCATCACTTCCTCCCTGGTCGATGGGTACATTTTTATTAAGTATATACCCAAATAACCAAAAAGATGCGTTATAAGTGAAGCACATAGACGAAAAAACCACCCGAAGGTGGTTTTATGACGAGCAACAAATGAACGCTAGAAGTACTCACATAAATACGCAGTCGCTTCTTTCACTTGAAGCTCAAATGAAGAATTACCTTCCACTTCAAAAAACTCACCACTTTGATAAGTCGTCCAATCGCTCTCGCCAACACGCTTGACCACAAGCGCACCTTTTACAACCGTCATACGCTCTGGTGCTTGAGTACCAAACGTGTACTCACCAGGAAGCATCACACCAACGCTAACATCCTGATCTTTCTGGTTAAAGCCTAGTGATTTTACACTACCAGCAAAATAGCTATTTTCCTTAATATTCATTATTGGTTTCCTTATCAAAAGTCCGCTCTTTTTTACCTTGTTTCTTTCCGTTACTCAAGCTTTGAAAGCCATTAAACTCAACGTAATAACGCACATCCTTTGCTACTGAGCGAGAACCTCTTTTCACGAGGATTAATCAGGCGACCTAAACCGAGCAAGAAAAACTGCGAAGTAATGAATGTGAGCAAACAACAAAACCATCAATAAGATGTGTATCTGAATGTAAAAGTGGACATTAGATCATAGTTTCGTCGTCTCAATGGCGGGATTGTTTGTTTTTAAAAAGGAAGGTTTCCACCATGTTAAAAAAGTGGAGAAAATTAGATCTATGACGTACTCAACCCGCCGAAGGCGAAAAGCACGACAAGAACCAAAACTTTCATTTTTGGCTCGCCACCAATCCAAAATCCTCAAGAGTACATTTGTCTGCTTCGGGATGGGTCTGTTGACGCTTTTTGGCTATCAAATCCACCTCTCCTATCAAGACCACATTGATCCGGAAAAGGTGTACGGCGAATGGATTGAGATTGGCGCGCCACCCTACCAAACAGAACGTCTCGTTTTCACTGAAGATGGGGTATACCGAAACCATCGACTTATTACTACGGAATTTGAATTCGATGGCAAGGTCATCACGTTGAATACCGGATTAGGAAAGACCGCGTATCAGATCTCGGGCTCTCATCTTTCACCTCAAATACGCCGTATTGAGCCTCTTATTCCAGATCAGCGATTCATTCGTAAAGGATTTGAGCATACCGTTCAGGGCTCAGAAACCGGCGCAGCCTCTAAACGTCGCGCGGCGTTGAGTGAACACTTCAGCCGTGACTAATATGTCTTCACGGCTATTTTTCCTTTCAATTCTCTTTCTATATCAATGAAACAAAACCTTAATAAACAACAAAATAAGGCCTTCATCGCATTTAACTAACTCGTTACTGAGTAAACAATAATTTTAGTTTCTGCTGAGATTTTATAAATTATTGACTCAGTCTGACACTTTCTGTGTAACAGAGTGCGAGTTTTAGTTAAGTTCTCTCAAGTGCCTCGAAAACCGTCTTAATTTTTTTTGACGAAAAAAAACTCTCTGAAATGCTGAGTGTGATGCTTTTGCACGTGGAGTAAATCCAATCATCTTATCTGGTGCAAGAGCAGCCTATGTTCTAGGTAGAACATGAATCCAAGGATTGAGAGAGAAGTTATGATTCGATTTAACCTATGTGCAGCTGGAGTTGCTTTAGCGCTATCAGGTGCTGCAGTTGCGGCTCCAACCGCACCAAGTATCGATATGTACGGTTCCAACAACCTTCAGTTTTCTAAAATTGAACTCGCGATGGAAACCACGTCAGGCTACTACGACATGGTGAAATACCATGAGCAAGCGAAGATTACTGTTAAATTTAACCAGTGGAGTGGCACACCTGGTGACACTTACAACGTCTATTTTGATGGTGTAAAAGTAGCAAGCGGCCCTATCACTGGTAGCCAAACGACAGCTTCGTTTGAATACGGCCAAGGTGGCTTATACCAAATGGAAATCGAAGCATGTGATGCGACAGGTTGTGCGAAAAGCGCACCAGCTGAAATCACAATTGCAGATACCGATGGTTCTCACCTGAAGCCACTAACGATGAATGTTGATCCAAACAACAAAACCTACAATACCGATCCAAGCGTCGTGATGGGTACGTATTTTGTTGAATGGGGCATCTATGGCCGTGACTACACAGTCGATAATATGCCGGTCGACAACTTGACTCACATCCTTTACGGTTTTATCCCAATTTGTGGCCCAAATGAGTCTGTGAAGTCTGTTGGCGGCAACAGTTTCAACGCGCTACAAACTGCTTGTACAGGTGTGCCTGATTATGAAGTCGTTATCCATGACCCTTGGGCTGCTTATCAGAAGAGCTTCCCACAAGCTGGTCATGAATACAGCACGCCTATCAAGGGTAACTACGCAATGCTAATGGCATTGAAACAACGTAACCCTGATCTAAAAATCATCCCATCGATCGGTGGTTGGACACTGTCTGACCCATTCTTCGATTTCGTGGACAAGAAAAACCGTGACACATTCGTCGCATCAGTTAAGAAGTTCCTGAAAACTTGGAAATTCTACGACGGTGTTGACATCGACTGGGAATTCCCTGGCGGCGGCGGTGCAGCAGCCGATAAGGGCGACCCTGTAAACGATGGCCCAGCATACATCGCACTGATGCGTGAACTGCGCGTAATGCTTGATGAATTAGAAGCTGAGACAGGCCGTACTTACGAGCTAACGTCCGCTATCGGTGTCGGTTACGACAAGATTGAAGACGTAGACTACGCAGATGCGGTGCAGTACATGGATTACATCTTCGCAATGACTTACGACTTCTACGGCGGTTGGAACAACGTTCCTGGTCACCAGACTGCGCTTTACTGTGGTTCATTCATGCGTCCTGGTCAGTGTGACGGTAGTGGCGTTGATGAGAACGGCGAACCATACAAAGGTCCTGCTTACACAACAGATAACGGCATCCAACTTCTTCTTGCTCAAGGCGTTCCTGCGAACAAGCTAGTACTTGGTACAGCAATGTACGGTCGTGGCTGGGAAGGCGTAACTCCAGATACGCTAACCGATCCAAACGACCCAATGACAGGTACTGCTACAGGTAAACTGAAGGGCAGCACAGCGCAAGGTGTTTGGGAAGATGGCGTAATTGACTACAAAGGCATTAAGTCATTCATGCTAGGTGCAAACAACACTGGTATTAACGGCTTCGAGTACGGCTACGATGCACAAGCAGAAGCACCATGGGTATGGAACCGTACTACGGGCGAGTTGATCACATTTGATGACCACCGTTCAGTGCTAGCAAAAGGTAGCTACGCGAAGTCTCTTGGTCTTGCTGGTCTATTCTCTTGGGAAATTGACGCGGATAACGGTGACATTCTAAACGCGATGCACGAAGGTATGGCTGGTGGTGTGGTTCCTCAACCAAACCGTAAGCCAACCGCAGCCGCTGGCGCAGATCAATCGGTAACAGGTCCTGCAAATGTGGTTCTAGATGGCAGCCTGTCAAACGACTCTGACGGCACCATCGCAAGCTACGCTTGGGAACAAGTATCTGGCACAGCAGTGGTACTAACAGGTGCAAACTCAGCGAAAGCAAGCTTTGATGCAGCAGAAGTTACTGTTGAAGAGCAATTAACTTTCAAGCTGACGGTGTCTGATAACGAAGGTGCAACGGCATCTGACCTCGTTGTAGTAACAGTGAAACCAGCAGGTGTTGTTGACCCAGTGAACAACGCACCAGTAGCGCAAGTTGTTGCTCCAGCAACAGCAAACGCTGGTGACGTTGTGGTTGTAGATGCATCTGCGTCTAGCGATGCAGACAACGATACCCTGACATTCAACTGGACTCTACCTCAAGGTCTGAATGCAACGGTTGAAGGCTCTAAAGTCACGTTCACTGCTGCGGAATACCCGCAAGACACAAGCTTAAGCTTCACTGTAAGTGTGAGCGACGGTAAAGCGTCTTCATCGGCAAGCGCGACAGTGGTTGTTGCACAGCACACAACCGATCCGAACCCTGGTAATTGTGACAACGCATGGGATGCGAGCGCAGTGTACACAGGTGGTAACCAAGTGACTCACGCAGGTAAAACGTGGGAAGCGAAATGGTGGACTCAGGGTGACGATCCTAGCCAATCTGGCGAATGGGGCGTTTGGAAAGAAGTTGGCGTAGCTAACTGTAACTAATTTCAGCCTTGCAGACGTTCTGCTAAATAAACAAAGGACAGCTTCGGCTGTCCTTTTTGGATTTAACCTCTTAACGAGGAGAGCAACACCAGAGACGAAAAAATCTGAGGTGTTACTTTCAAATCGAATTAGCGCAAAACGGAGCGAGTCAATCAGTAAAAGTAAGGGTTACCAAGCACTATCGAGCAAACGGTCAAAACTACTGAAGACTTGCTCACACTTCATCACTCGACCATGCCCCTGACCTTGTGTTGTCACTAACTCAACGTTTTTAATCTCTTCAGCCGCTTTTGCCGAGACACTGTATTTGGTGAACTTGTCTTGCTCATCATGAATAATAATGGTGTGAGACGGACGCTCAGACAAACGCTTCATCGGATCAATGGACTGTAACGGATAACCAAATTGGTCTTCAACTTCTGAAACCACAGCATTAAAAAGCTTCATCGAGTAACCGGAACGTGCAATGCTACCGAATAAGTTCTCTACGTAATTTAATACCGGAGCAATAAGCAGCAAAGGCTTGTTTTCTAACTTACTGTGCCTACACTCAAGAGCAGAAGCGGTGCCCATGCTGTGCCCAACTAGACCAACAATATCCTCGACCGTATCCAACACATCTTCTAATCCTCTGACAAACCCCGGAATGTGCCCATACTGCCCCTCACTCTCACCATGTGCCGGATGATCGTACGCCAAAGCAGTAAACCCTTTCGACGCAATATGTTCCATCAGTGGATAAAACTGACTTGCCGTTCCAGACCAACCATGAGTTAGCACCCAAATAGGTCCAGAGCCCAAAGTATAGGTTTTGATGATGCCTGCATGCCCTTTAATTTCACCTTTGATAAGCCCTTGAGGTTCAATATTTTTAGGTTGCGTACGAGCAGGTGTCAGAAGAAGCTTACGTGCGGTCTTCTTTGCATGCGACGGGGCCAGTGTATGGTGTAACCGAGTACTAATGTTCACCAAACTGCGCTTAATACTGAAACGTTGCGATGTATTAAAGTAAATTTTTTCACTCATAATCATGTCCTTAACTATCAGCTTTGCACAAAATCGAACGGTCGTGCTTTTTATGCTGATAAGAAAGAGCGAACTCAGCCGCTCTTTGTGATTTTATGTCTACGAATCTGGGAAGCGAATAACCGATATTAGCCTTTCCAGCGAGAAAATAAGTTGTCGATCCCTTGCCAAAACAGACGCAAGCTTTCGTGCTCACCTTTAATTGAGTAAAAAACATGCGCACTCAAATAGAGACCGTACAAATCAAACGTTGCTTGGCGTGTATCTAAGTCTGCTGCAAATTCTTGCTTCTCTTTGCCTTTCGCTATTTGGATCTCCAAATAACTCAGCCAAGTGTCTATGGATTTACGCAGTCCGGCCTGAAGCGGGCAATCTTTATCTGCCGTATCATTCCAAGCGTCAAGAAACATACAACTTCCTTGGAATGCGTGATTCCAAGTCATCCAAGAGTCGAGCAACCCTCGAATTTTACGCTCGATATTGCCATCCCCGAGTTCTCGAGCAGGCTCAATAACCCGATCAGCGAACACTTTATTGGCGTGATCAAGCACCGATAGCTGTAAATTCAACTTCGAATTAAAGTGGGCAAACAGACCACTTTTCGACATACCGCATTGCTTGGCTAACTCTCCAATCGTAAGACTTTCTAATCCGTCTTCGCTGGCGATCTCAAAAGCCCGCTGCAGAATAAACTCTTTTGTCATTTTTCCTTTTTGCATAGTCTTATTTTTAGCACGATCGTTCTTTTTTGCAATCTCGAGTTAACTGGTCTAACCATTATTCAGTGCTATTTTCGACTCACGAATCAGGTATTGATTGCGTTAATAGGTTAATAATTAAGAAGTTTGAAGTAAGTCTTAATTTTCAAAACAGCTTCAATGTAAGCGCAAGTCTGTTGACTTTTTCACGTATTACTTCAGTAACAACCTGCTATTTTCACCTAAGTTTTTTATTTAGGTAAACAATGTAATGGCAAAGAAACAAAAAATAGCCAGCTTAGAGTTTGCACGTATCATTGCGATGCTTGCGATTGTGGGTTTGCATTGCCAGATGGCACTGACGTACTGGCAGTGGAATGGGATACCATGGGTTGGCTATATGCTCAACCAACTGGCTCGTTTTGCTGTTCCGCTGTTCTTTCTCATCTCGGGTTATCTAATCCAGCCGAAGTTGAGTCACTCACCTATCGATACTCTTAAGAACTACGCCAAACCGTTAATGAAGGTTTGGCTCATTTGGAGCATGATCAGTTTACTGATGCCATTCCAATGGCAGACGGTCGCTGAGGCAGGGTATCTCGCCGAAAGGCAAGGTTATTGGGGGTACTTAATGTCAACCCCGATCAATTCACTCATCGAAGGCGGACTCGTTCATCTGTGGTTTATTCCGGCTCTGGTCATTGCCGTAGCGTTAATTGCCTTTCTCGTGCATATCAATATGGCGCAACTGATACTGCCAACCGCAGTATTGCTATACATATACGGGGCCTTTGCTGGCAGTTACGCGACCATTACCGACCTGCCAGCGCCTTTCTTTACTCGTAACGGGCCTTTTTTCAGCACGTTGCTAGTTGCTCTAGGTTATTTCGCACGAGAAGCGCAGTGGCGGTGGTCGAGAAACAATACGGTTCGATGCATTATTCTTGGCATGGCACTGCATTTTGGTGAAGCTTACTGGCTGATGCAACATGACATCGCTTTCAACTCGCACGACTTCCTATTCGGTACCGTTATCTGGGCTGTAGGTGTCTTTATGTGGCTTTTGGCTCACCCTCATTTTGGCGACATGCCTTGGATCTTCAAACTATCTCCTAGCGTGTTAGGGATATATGTTAGCCATCTGCTTATCATAATTGTCATGATGAATGTCGCTGGATTTATCGGGCTGCAACACCTCGCGAAAGATGTGTTTATTTATCCTGCAACAATTGTTGCAACCATACTGCTTGTGAAAGCAATCGACGCTTCACCGTTGAAAAAATGGCTCCTACGCTAAATGCATTCAGCTCTAGATATAGCTAGCTTTAACTCAAAAGGATTAGAGCTAGCCAGTTAAAAATGAGATTTCTCTCTCACTGACCAATTTTTGACTTTCTAATCCTTCAGAATTTGCTTTCACTCACAAAAAACATTGTTCATTTCCTTTAAATTGGCTCGACTATTACAACATTGCTCATTAAACGGAGGCTGTATGTGGGCAGGTCAAGGACTCGTTCCTTTTTTAGAGATTAGTCACTGGTTAACTTACGGTTTATATGCCGCTGCGGTTTTATTCGGCGCAGCAAGCATTGCGTCACTCAGAAAATAGTGGCGCACACTATCATTTCCTAACTCCTACTGTTAATTCGAGCTCTCTCACAACTAACTCATTCATTTGTGGCTAATATTTCTCCAACCAGACAAAGGAGAAATGTCTATGCCAATCTATCCAATTGTGGCTTTCTGCTGTTTGTTGTTCTCTAGCGCCACCTTTGCTGCATCAACCAATGAACTGAACCTTGTTAATTCTGGTGTCGGTTACGCGGCTCTGATTATCTTTTCGATCGCTTACATACTGGTTATGTTGGAAGAGTATCTGAAAATGAGAAAATCCAAGCCAGTGCTGCTCGCTGCAGGATTAATTTGGATTCTGATTGGCTACACCTTTGCTCAACACAACCAGCCTGAAATCGCCAAATCCGCACTAGAACACAACTTGTTGGAATATGCCGAGTTGCTGCTGTTTTTGCTCGTGGCGATGACTTACATCAACGCAATGGAAGAACGCAAACTCTTCGATGCCTTACAGGCGTGGATGGTTGGTAAAGGTTTTGGATTCAAAAAGTTGTTCTGGCTGACGGGGTTTCTCGCTTTTGTCATTTCACCGATTGCCGATAACTTAACTACGGCCCTTTTGATGTGCGCTGTAGTGATGAAAGTCTCTGGTGATAATCCTAAGTTCGTCAATCTTGCTTGTATCAACATTGTTATCGCAGCCAACGCTGGCGGTGCATTCAGCCCATTTGGGGATATTACAACCCTGATGGTGTGGCAAGCCGGTCATGTCAGCTTTGCTGAGTTCATTCCGTTGTTTGTACCGTCATTGGTGAACTACTTGGTTCCCGCGTTTTTGATGTCACTGTTTGTTCCAAACACAAAACCGAATACGATTCACCAACACGTTGATCTAAAACGCGGGGCAAGGCGTATTGTCGCATTATTCATTCTGACTATTGCCACTGCGGTCTCTTTCCACGCCTTGCTGCACTTCCCACCCGTTATGGGCATGATGATGGGCTTGGCGTACTTACAGTTTTTCGGATATTTTTTGCGTCAAACTCTTAAACACTCACTCGCAAAAAAAGCAGCTATGGCAATTGCCAATGGCGATGATCAGGCATTGAAGCGCTTAGGCTCAGTGGTTCCGTTTGATGTGTTTCATCGTGTGTCTCGAGCCGAATGGGACACCTTGTTGTTCTTCTACGGTGTTGTAATGTGTGTTGGCGGTTTAAGTTTACTTGGCTACCTCGAACTGGTTTCAAACGTCATGTACACGCAATGGAACCCTGTCTGGGCAAACGTAATGGTTGGTGTCCTATCTGCAATCGTCGATAACATTCCGGTTATGTTTGCTGTACTGACCATGGAACCAAGCATGTCGATGGGCAACTGGCTACTGGTCACATTAACCGCAGGTGTCGGGGGCAGTTTGCTTTCCATTGGCTCCGCGGCAGGCGTCGCTTTAATGGGAGCCGCGCGTGGACAATACACCTTCTTTGGCCACCTAAAGTGGGCTCCCGTCATCGCCTTGGGTTATGCCGCCAGTATTGCGGTACACTTGTGGATGAATAGCGGTTTATTTACTTAAAAGCACCGACAATCAGGTGCTTAACTTGCAACACAACCTAGCGGTCGGATGGATGGTTAACGCCATCCATCACTTCAATCGCTCCCAACTCATATGGGTTGACGCCCTCTAAGCAGCCGACATTATAGCCATACTCACTCGGGTCAGAACGACGCTGATGGTGCGTATAAATTCCGCACTCGCCACAGAAAAAGTGCTTCGCAGTGTGTGTATTAAATTGATACTGCTTCAAGACGTCTTCGCCTTGCACAATACGAATACCGTTCAAAGGTACAGACGCGACAATCGCGCCACGACGTCGACACATAGAACAGTCACACCGTCTCGGTTTCTCAATACCATTGGGTAACGCCAGTTCCAACTCAACTTTTCCACAGTGACAACTCAGTCGATGTAATGTGTTGATTTGGGTGTTGCCAACTTTCTTAATCATAACTTTTCCTTGTTGTTTTTCTATCTGTGTACATTATGTTAAACAGGTTAATATCATCATAATCTCGTCCAAAAACTCGACATCCATCACTTTTCGCGACATTTTATTGGCCGATTTGTTAGTTGCTATTTTGGCGACTGTCTATCGCGTCCGTGAGACGTGTTATCTCCGGCGCGGTTTTTAAACCAAGGAAATTAATTTATGGACAAAGATCATAGCCTAAGAGAGAACCTCTTGGCTCTGACGCTCGGCAGTGCGTTGGTGTCACTTGGGGTGATATTTTTTAGCAAAGTAGGATTGCTCACTGGCGGTACGGCTGGTTTGGCGATCTTCCTAACCAAAGTGAGTGACTTCAGTTTTGGTCAGATATTTTTCGCTCTTAACCTCCCTTTTTATATTTTATCTGTGATGCGCATGGGTTGGCGCTTCACTATCAATACCTTTATTGCGGTTTCGATTGTCTCTTTTGCGGTCGATCATCTGCATCATGTGATTGAGATTTCACGAATCGAACCTTTCTATGCGGCACTTTTGGGTGGTGGGCTGATTGGAATCGGTATGTTGGTAATTTTCCGTCACAAAATGAGTTTGGGTGGCTTTAACATTCTAGCGTTGTACCTTCAGGAACGTTTTGGAGTTCGAGCGGGTAAAGTTCAAATGGCGTTAGATTGTGCCATCGTGGTGATGTCACTGTTCATTGTAGATGTGCACCTTATCGCTCTATCTGTTCTAGGTGCCATCGCAACAAACTTGATTTTGGCGATGAACCATAAACCAGGACGATACCAAGCAAAGGCGCAAGCAGCATAATCATCGCTGCATAGTCAACAACCCTAAAGCCCCCAGCCAGTCGCTCGGGGCTTTTTTCATTCTACGCTAAGATCACGTCAACGAGCTCGTTTTGCAGTGCTGCTGCATCTCCTCATCCAATTTAGCTTTATATTTCTGGCTAAGATGGAAGTGTACTTGCATCAGCAAGTCATGTGCGTGGAACAGCTCAAGCGCGTCGCTACCATGTTGCTGACAAATATCTTCACAGCGCTCAGCATGCACTTTGGCTTCTTGCGGTTTATCCGCTTTAAGCAAGCTCATAGCTAAGCGATACTCTGCGCGCTCTTCTTGCATCCAACCCCCTGCCACTTTCCAATAGTCTAGCGCGAGTGTTGCTGCTTCTAACATCTTCGATGTTTCCATGCACGTGCGCTCAGCCAGCGCTTCGTACTGACATGCTAAGTTGTTCGCAGTGATCGCGATAGCGCGCGCTAATGGCCCTTCTGCATCGTTCGGCGTCATTCCTAACGCTGCCTTCACCAACCATTGACTCGCCAGTTCAAGCTGAACAAGTGCAGAAAGTTCATTCGAAATCAAAGCGTAAACTCGGCGTTGTTCTTGCTCTTCCAATAATTCCATATTGTCAGTGCCATCTACGAAATAGCGCGCAACGGCAATACTGCGTTGAAATGCCAAACTCTCGGCAACCTTGCGTTCATCAAAGTGCTCTAAACAAGTAAGAAACTGTTCTGGGCACTGGAGATGCCCAATAGCGGTATGCAGCATCAATGCGAATATTCGCTCGATTTGGGTAACGTCTTCCACCTCGCTCAGAGCCGTTTCTAGCTTAGCATAAACTTGTTCGGGATTTTCCTCGTGATGCTGCCAACACTCTCTCATGAAGGCATCAAAATCCGTTTTGAAAGGCATGTCCTTATTGTCCTTCTTCTATTCGTATAACGATTATGAAACTCTACACTATCGTTACCCCTGTGTAGCACGCTTAATCCCAATACGAGAATCGCCTCACTTAAAGCGGTGTACCTTGCTCCAGCGCGAGCAAACGTTGCTTGCGCTCCACTCCACCTGCATACCCAGTCAGTTTTCCGCTTTTGCCAATAACGCGATGACAAGGTACCACGATAGAAATCGGATTCTTCCCGTTTGCTAACCCAACAGCACGCACAGCTTTAGGGTTACCTATCGCATTCGCGAGATCTTGATAGCTCCACGTTTCCCCATATGGAATGGTCGTTAGTGCCTGCCAAACTTGATTTTGAAAATCAGTGCCTGTCGCAGCAAGGGGCAAGTCGAATTCGTTGCGCAGACCAGCAAAGTATTCATCCAGTTGGGTGACAGCTTGGCGCAAGACCGGATGCTGCTCGTCTCGCACCCCCAGCTCACTCGGCTTAGTGGTGCATGTTTCAAACCAAATGCCAAGTAAGCCCTCAGCGTTCGATTGGATAGTCACCGTTCCTAGTGGACTCGGCATTTCGGTATAAAATGTTTTCATGATTGATTCCATAAGTGAAACGTCGCGTAGCTTCCCCAAGGGGCCGCAGTGTGCGTATTCAGTGATGGGTAACGCTGCATCGCCTTTTTCACCACTAAGTCTTTATCTAGAAAGCAATCGGGTTGAGATTGCCCTCGCAGTTGAGCATAACTGACGGTCCAAGGTCCAATGCCTTTCAAAGCTAGCCACTGCTGGGGGTCAGCTTCTGAGTTGTCCTGCATAAACTGGGCGAAGCGCACTAGCGTCTCTTTACGGCTTTGCGGCATGCGCAAAAAGCTCACGTCGGCGTTCGCAATATCACTGGGAGTCGGGAAAAAACGTTTTTCTGACTCTCCACTAAGTGTGGCCACCAATAAGTTAAGTTGACCAATCGCCGCTTTAACCGACACTTGCTGGCCTAAAATCGCTCTAACCCCTGCTTCCCATGCATTCCATACACCAGGAATACGAATACCTTTACTCGACACGAGTCCAGGCGCGACATACTCCAAATGCTGCTCAACAGTACAAATATCAGCGTCAAGATCGAACATACGACGAATGTCAGACACCAAGTTTTGCAGCTTCGTTACGTCTTCAATTTCAAACGCCAGTTCTAAGTATCCTTCACCTTTTGTCGCTTTAAACCAGGCTTTGCTGTCATCCAAAAAAACGTTGCGCTGATAACTCTCATCACTCACTAGCTCAACCCCCTCAACCGCTCGCAAACGATAGAAGCCCAACATGTGCGACCAATTCAACTCACCTCGATAAGGTAAGGCAATTCGATTGCAACCCGCACCATCAAACTCTTTACGGCGTACTTGAGAAGGCGTTAGTTTGAGAAACTTTTGAAAAGCATCGTTAAAGCGGCGCGTACTGTTAAAACCTGATGCAAACCCCACGTCGGTGACCGACATAGAGCAGGAGTGAAGCAACTGTTTGGCGAACATTAGTTGCTGATATTGCGCATACTGCTTGGGTGACATACCTAGATACTGCTCAAACAACATACGTAAGTAACGGTCAGAAATCCCAACACGCTCAGCCAACTCAGACACCGAATGGTGATGCAACTCCCCTCTATCAATTAACGAAATCGCTCGTTGAAAGGTCGTCTCGACACCTTTCCATGCCCAAGATCCAGGCGCGCTGTCAGGTCGACAACGTAAACACGGACGGTACCCTGCTTGAAGGGCTTGCGTCTTATCAGCGAAATACTCAACATTTTCTTCTTTAGGCAAATTTGCCGGGCAAATCGGACGACAAAAGATTCCCGTTGTTTTTACCGCCACATAAAATCGCCCATCAAAACGGCTGTCTCGCGCGACTCGCGCCTTGTGACACTGCTCGAAGGTCAGTGAGGTATGAGGGTGAATAAACATAGTGCTTTCCTTGCTCATGCCTTTTGTCATTTATTGTTCATAGGCATCGTTCAATATAGTGTTATTGTAGCTTGCTTAAGTGCCCACAATTAGCCATTTTCGGAACTCAATATTGAGATTTATTGGCATTAGCGCTTTTGTACACTAAAGTTAGATCCAGAACATCACAACAACGTCGGCTAAAGGGAATTGGCATGGACTTACATACTTGCGTAATTGTATTAAGAAACCAAAAGGTTATTACCAGTAAATCCGTAGATCATTCTATTGGAATTATCGAACGAGACTCAGATAACGAGATCTCAGAAATTCAGATTAATGCGACGGATGGACGTAATATTCGGACTTATCACTACAACAATGTAGAGGAGTCATTAGAGAGCTTAATGAACCTCTGACGGTTTTCTTTAACACACCTTTCTCCCTTGTTAAAAGCGAAAGCAATAGAGCACAGTACATGTGCTCTTTTTTTGTTTAACAGCAAAAATGTTTATCGAAAATAATGACAGACCTTGATTTTAAACAGAACATAATAGGCAAATATAAACCCAAAAAAACTTTACAAGATATTGATTTAAAATAATAAAAACCACTTATTCAATTTTTTAGAATGAGCTTATCAAAATCCTCCCGTTATTTTTATGTTCGCCTCTACCTAAACTGTTCTCAACAGCACGGGAGCACACGCTTCCCACTCATTGAAAAGAGTCAGAGGACAGAATCATGAAAGCACTATTACAGAAAATTACCACATCAAACGCAGGTTACAGCGCACTATCACTTCGCGTTCCAATCGGCATTATCTTTATGGCGCACGGCGCACAAAAACTATTTGGCTGGTTTGGTGGCTACGGGCTAGAAGGCACAGGTCAGTGGATGGCATCTATCGGTTTAGGTCCTGGCTTGCTCATGGCGTTACTTGCGGGCAGCGCAGAGTTCTTTGGCGGCTTGTTCATTTTACTTGGTCTGCTAACTCGACCAGCAGCGGTTGCTTTGGCGTTCACGATGGTGGTAGCGATATTCTCTGTCCACTTTGAAAATGGCCTGTTCATGGCAAACAACGGTTACGAGTTTGGCTTGGCATTACTGGCAGCGAGCGTTTCTCTGGCGTTCTCTGGCGCAGGTAAAGCAGCGTTAGATAACTTTTTAAACAAAAAGCTCTCTTAAGGAGGCCTTATGATTACGGTAAGACATGCAGCAGACCGAGGTCGAGCAAACTTTGGCTGGCTTGATAGCAAACATACGTTTTCTTTTGGTAGCTACTACGATCCTCAACATATGGGCTTTTCTGAGCTGAGAGTCATTAATGACGATGTAGTCAAGCCTGGCGCGGGTTTTGATACACATGGCCACCGTGATATGGAGATCATCAGCTATGTGTTGGAAGGTGTTATCGCACACAAAGACAGTGAAGGTAACGTCAAAACACTACCTGCAGGTGAATTCCAACTCATGTCGGCAGGGAAAGGGATTTACCACAGTGAGTACAATGCGTCGAACCAAGATACGCTGCGGTTTCTACAGATTTGGATTCAACCAAACGCATTTGGAACCAAACCAGGTTATCAGCAAAAAGATTTTGGGCGCAATCCTGGGTTAACGACTATCGCAACTCCAACTGGAGAAAACGGCACGCTACTTATTAAGCAAGATGCGACTTTGCATCAGTTAATTCTTGAGCCAAGTAGCGAACTAAACTTTGAGATTGAGTCGGGCCGAAATCTATTCATCCATCAAGTGACAGGCAGCCTTAGTGTCGACAATACCACTTTGACGGCTGGCGACGGCGCGAAGATTGAACACCAAAGTAAGGTTGTTTTGCGCAATACATCAAACGAAAGCACAACAGCCCTGTTGTTTGACTTACCATAACTATCGATTCATCGAGATAAAAACAAAGCCGCCTTGATTTCTCAAGGCGGCTTTTTCGTTTTTCTGACTTTTCATTCAACGCTATTCGTCGGAAGTGCCAGAACCAATTTGCTGAAAACTGTAAGCGGTCAGTGGATCGATCTCTTTGACAATTTCTTCCACTTGCTTAATCGCGTCTACAGACGAGCTAGCTTTACGATAGCTCAAATAGATAGGGCGACACCAATCTTCTACTCCAGACACCTTGTGAAGCTGCCCATTAGCGATAAATGGCTCCACGAGAGAGATTGGTAAGTACGCGGCTCCACCCTTCTCTAAAATAAAGTCCAATGCGATACGCGCTGTTGAAGTGCGTAAATATGGAGCCGGAATCTTAGGGTGACGTTCAGAATGCTCCGAGGAGAAACGCGTCCCCCAGTCAACGTACACATATTTGTTTTCGAAAACGGTGTCTAAAGAATCTTTCTCAGTTGATACCAGAACGAGAACAACATCCGCCACTTTTTTACAGTTAAGCTCATCAGCTTTGATCTGATCGAACGCAAATGCCATATCTAACGTGCGCTCTAGCAAGCTACGACTGAGCATCTCACGTCCCATCACTTCTGCCATGAAGCCATAACCACCAAACGAATCTGTGACGACACTTAAACAATTCTGTAAATAAGCGTCCCAAATGTTTGGCGTGCCACCTAACGTTAGTTGCAGCGCTTTGCCATCTTCAAGCGATAATTCTAGCTTCGCTTGTTGCAATGTAGTGACCATTACCTCGGCATAGCTGATTAAGCGCTCACCTGCAGAGGTCAACTTTATGTTATTTCGATCACGAATAAACAATTGCGTATCGAAGTAACTTTCCAATTGTTTGATACGTGCGCTCACAGCGGCTTGGGTAATATAAAGGTTCTCAGCAGCACGTCCGAAGTGACGAACTCTTGCCAGCTCTAAAAATGTTCGAAAGACTTTTACATCCATAAACCATCTCCTGGTTAATATAAAACCAGATTAACAACTAATTAAAATCATGACGACAAAAAAGTTTTGTTTTTCTTTTGTTAGATTTAAGCCTAATTTTCGCCGTAAGTTCACTACATTCATCAATAACGGTTACAGAGGCTGTTGACATGTCTGACACTGAATTCCGTCATGGCAAAAAACGTTTTTACGATAACGTAAAATTCCCACGCGGCTTTGCAAAGTCTGGCGATTTTACTCTTTCAGAAGAGGAAATCCTAACAATTTATGGGGATACAATGCTTGGCTTAGAGTCAGGCGAATTAACACCTGAAAACAGCGAAGAGAAACACTTCATCAAGGTGTTAGAAAACCCGGGCAAAGCAAAAACAAAACTTGAGCGTACGTGGCTAAAGTACACCCAACTTGCTCGTGGTCGCAAGCGCTTCCATACGCTAAATGGTCGTAACAAGCCTGACGCCACAGAAGAATACATTGAAGAGAGTTTGGTTGAAGACGATTAATAACCAATAACCTAGTTCTCGCCTTTTTCTAGCAGTAGGCGAAAGCTCGTTTGACTTTACTGAGCGAGCAAGACAAGCTCATTTCTTCTCCTAAAGCCCAAGGGGGCATTCTCCCAAGGGCTTTTTTAATATTTGGGTGATGACCGTTTACTTGGCGAGCGTCGCAATCTTTTTCAGAAAGCTCTCTTTCAAATGCTCTTGGTCATATTCCAAGTGATAGGTGTTGTGGAAGCCAATTTTTAGCTCAACACCATTCCCTCTCAAGAAAACGTTGTACCCATCGTAGTCAGAAAACGCTTCTACACCTTCATACATTTTACCAAATTCGGTTGGTGTACCGTTGTTCATCACACATTCGTAAGCCTGTAGTACTTTGCTCGGATCTAACTCATTTTTCATACCGAATTCCTCACTGGTTTACACATTTCAATTATGGTTAAAGAATGAGCGCCATGCCATATCTAACCCATAATATTTGAAGTTCGTGTGCGATTTCGCACTCTGTAGGTTGTTAAAAAACAAGGTTAAGTGCGAAGGCAGAACTTAATTTAGATCATAAATTTTATCTATTGATTCGTCAGTTTCATAATGCAATTTCTTTGTAAAAAATCGTCTTATAAAAGCATTTAGATATAAAAATCGTCGACAAAACCAACATTGGTTAAAGAAAAAGCAAAATTTTGACCTAAAACAATAGCAGTTCGCCATTACTTATTTTATAATGCGAATTAATGTTTCAGTACATCGTCAATTCCAATAACTAGGGGCACAAAATGAGACTTATCCCGTTAACTCGAGCAGCACAAGTAGGTAAGTGGGCAGCTGCGCATATCGCTAAGCGTATCAACGACTTTAAACCTACTGCTGAGCGTCCATTCGTTCTGGGTCTACCAACTGGTGGCACTCCTCTAGCAACCTACAAAGCCCTAATCGAGCTTTACCAAGCCGGCGAAGTCAGCTTCAAAAACGTCGTGACTTTTAACATGGATGAGTACATTGGCATCCCTGCGGATCACCCAGAATCTTACCGCTCGTTCATGTACAACAACTTCTTTAATCACATTGATATTCAAGAAGAAAATATCAACCTACTGAACGGTAACACAGACGATCACGACGCAGAATGTAAGCGTTACGAAGACAAAATTAAGTCTTACGGCAAGATCAACCTGTTCATGGGCGGCGTGGGTAACGACGGTCACATCGCGTTCAACGAGCCAGCGTCATCTCTTTCTTCTCGTACTCGCATCAAGACCCTCACTGAAGACACTCGCATTGCGAACTCTCGCTTCTTTGACGGCGATATCAACCAAGTGCCTAAATACGCGCTGACTATCGGTGTTGGTACGCTTCTAGACTCAGAAGAAGTGATGATCTTGGTCACTGGTCATAACAAAGCTCAGGCACTTGAAGCAGCCGTGGAAGGTTGTGTAAACCATCTATGGACAGTTTCTGCTCTTCAGCTTCACCCTAAAGCGGTGATCGTATGCGACGAACCAGCTCAACAAGAACTGAAAGTGAAGACAGTGAAGTACTTCTCTGAGCTAGAAGCAGAAAACATCAAAGGCTTTTAACCCATAGGATTGCAGCCTAGAAATACACTAAAAATACAAAACCCGTGTTGAACACGGGTTTTTTCTTATCTGAACAGCGGGCTTAAGTCGTCAATAAGCTTTAATACCAAACTGACGAAGACGCTTAGGAAGCACTTCATCCAACTTGTCTAGTTCACTCGGTTCGACTTCGATAAGATTGAAATGATGCTGCTCATAAACAGTACGAATGGTCTCACGGTCGGCCTGAGCCATCTCCCCATCGTCACTTCCCCAAAATTGCAAATAGACTTTACCGCCTGGTAAGTAAAAATCGCTAGTGACATCTTGGTCAATCGGCAGCTGACGCTCATAAGCGTGCACTACACCAGCCAAGTACAGCCAGTTGTCAATGAGCAACTCACCCTTAGAGCGTACGTAATGCCCATCTAATGTTCGGTGCTTGGCTTCAAATTTTTGGCGAAAGCTTGAGTACGATTTATCCGTAGAATGTGACTCCGCGTCTTGCCCTAAAAACTCAATGACAGACTGCTTAAGACGCTTGTTACGCAGCACCACATCGTGCCATACGACAAAGGTATTTTGTGTTTCTTTATCGGCTCTTTGCTGCCCACCAGCGCGCACACCAGCTTCTGTGACACTCCATCCCTCTTCGGATTTGGTCAACCAACCCAGTTCACTCAAAAGCTGGTTCATGCGCTTCGCATTCAATTTCAGCTTTTCACCCAGTTGTGTAGCGCTCAATGTTTTCCCTGAGCTGGGAGTCAGCTCAATATGTAAGTTGGTCGGCCAGACGATGAACTGGCCAAATTTAGGGTGATCCACATACTCACCGCCAAACTTTGCCCCTTCTTCGGTCAAAATCCACTTTTCATCTTGGCGAACGATGTAGCCTGCACGTTTGAGATCGGCAAACAGCAGCTTAGCTTCTACCTTGCGCATTTTCGCTAATGCCGACGTCGATATTTTTTCAGACATGTGGGTACCTCATGCTGCTGCAAAATTGAACACTATATCGTCATAGTAACGCATTGATTTCACGGCTTGAAGTCAGGCAAACAAGATTTCGTGTTACAAATAGCAAAGCCAGCGTATAGGTGCTGGCTTTGTTATTTCGGTAAAAAAGCGAATGTTATTTAATAAAAGCGATGCATCCTTGCAAAATCACTAAATTCACAATGTCGATGAAGAATGCACCGACAATTGGAACCACCATAAATGCTTGTGGTGATGGGCCATATCGACTCACGATGGAGCCCATATTCATGACCGCAGTCGGTGTAGCACCTAACCCAAAACCGCAGTGTCCGCTAGCGATCACCGCCGCATCGTAGTTGCCTCCCATCATGCGGAATGTTACGTAGTAAGTGAACATCGCCAACACTGCCGACTGAATAGCAAGAATAATAAGGAATGGGATCGCAAGATCGAAAATATTCCACAATTTCAAACTCATCAAGGCCATGGCAAGAAATAGAGATAGTGCAACCGTGCCAAGAATATCAACGGTTTCTAAATCAACCTTGCGCGCCTTCGTCACTTCCATGATGTTAGTGATAACAACACCAATAAACAGCGCATACACAAAATCGGGAATCATTAGCCACTTGATGTCAAAACTGCTTACCCAACTCTCCAGATACTTCGCGCCTGTCACGCAAAGTAGAATGATGGACAAGCTTTCAACGACTCTTTTCGCTGTGACACGATCTTCCTCATGTTCGTTGTACGTCACCAGTTCAGGGAAACTCTGATGACTTTGATTGGTGCGTCCGTATTCCGATTCCAAGTTGTGTTTGTTTAGTAGCTTTTGTGCAACAGGGCTGCCAATAATCCCGCCCATCACCAAGCCAAATGTAGCAGAAGCCATTGCCACCTCTAGAACATTATGCAAACCATACATTTCTTGAAAAGTTTGCGACCACGCAGCTCCAGTTCCATGTCCGCCAGAAAGCGTAATGGATCCGGCGATCAACCCCATGAGTGGATCTAACCCCAACGCTGTTGCTAAGGACACGCCGACCGCATTTTGGATAAGAATGTAGACCGATGCCACAACTAGGAAGATGAAAACCTTCGCACCGCCTTTAATCAGTTGGGTGTAATTTGCCGCTAAGCCAACGGTTGCAAAAAACATCAGCATAAAGACGTTTTGCAGTGGTAAATCAAAGGAAACATCCACACCGTTTAAGTGCATCGTCGTGATGACGCAAGCGACCACTAGACCACCAACAATTGGCTCTGGAATATTAAATTTTTTTAAGGTTGGTAACTTGGTATTGATGAACTGCCCTAAAAACAACACGCAAATTGCGACGAGGAACGACTCCTGTGGGCCGATAGATATTACCTGATTCATGAGACCTCTTTACTCTACTCTTTCTCATTCATTGAGCACGCGCTCAACGTGAGATAGGTGCCTAAGCCAGTCAGATTGCCTCTCGAAACTTTTGTTTTCTAGGCCTCTTTGACCATTGATTCTCATCAAGTAAGAAATAGGCAGACCTAAAATTATGCTAATTATCATTCAGTGAGAATATTCATTTAGAACAGGCGATAAGTGTATTGATGGGAAGAGAAAAACAACACTTCTCAACTTATGAGAAGCAATTAATTTCCATATAAAACAAAACCTCAAAACAACGACCACATAGGTGGATATTTAGAGCGAATAAGACAGGCGGATACACTAGGTTTTAAATTATTACTTTCTCTCTAACGCACTAGGTGTTATACATATATATAACACCATCTCAACCAAGAGATTCACTCATGACTAATTGGCATGATCGCCAACCGATATTTCGACAGTTGGCAGACCAGATCACGCAGCAAATACTGCAAGGTGTCTGGCAAGAAGGCGATGCTCTGCCCTCCGTCCGTAGCATCTCTGCAGATATGAAAATTAACCACCTCACCGTTATGAAAGGCTATCAATTGCTTGTTGATGACGGGCTAGTGGAGAAAAAACGCGGTCAAGGTATGTTTGTCGCTTCAGGAGCAAAGCTCAAATTACTCGCAGACGAGAAGGCACGTTTTCTTCAGCAACAAATTCCGCAGATAGCCGACACAATACAGCGTCTGGATATGTCACTCGACGAATTCATTCAACAACTAAAACCACACTTGAAAGGTGACCAATGAGCGCATTAGTCAGTGTAAACAACGTCTCCAAGCAATATCAGCAACAAGGAGAAGCACTGCATGAAGTGAGTTTCGACCTACATGCAGGACAAGTACTTGGCTTACTCGGCCATAATGGCGCAGGTAAATCAACGCTTATTAATGCCCTACTCGGTGCACATGAATATCAGGGCACTATTCGTATCAACGGATTTGAACCTATTATGCAACGCGACAAGATAATGCAGAGCTTATCCTACATCTCGGATGTCAACGTTCTGCCAGATTGGATGACCGTTGCTCAACTGCTTAACTATACCGAGGGCGTGCATCCAGGGTTCAATCGCGCCCAAGCAGATACGCTACTTCGTCAAACGGACATCAAACCTCGTGCGCGCATCAAATCTTTATCCAAAGGGATGAAGGTGCAATTACACCTCGCGATTGTGATCGCGACCAACACCCAAATCCTCATATTGGATGAACCGACACTCGGGTTAGATCTCGTGTATCGCGAGACGTTTTATCGTCACTTATTGGAATGGTTTCACGACGGCGAGCGCGTGTTGATCATCGCCAGTCATGAAGTATCAGAGATTGAGCACTTGCTGACAGATGTTCTGATTCTTAAGCATGGTCGCCCCGTTCTGCAAACCTCGATGGACAGTATCAGTGAAGACTACTTCATTCTTGAAGCCAACGACGAGCACCGCACACAAATTGAAGCGATGAACCCACTCTCGTCACAAAAAGGCCTCGGTTCAACGAAATGGTTACTCAAAGCCCAGTATGCCCAACAAGCAGAAACAATGGGTTCCATCCATGGGGTGAAGTTAGCGGATCTATTTTTAGCATTGCAGAAGGAGGCAGCGTAATGCGTTCAGTTGTCGCGATGTTGCAAAAAGAGTGGTTAGAAAACCCTCTTGTTTTACGTATTCCACTGTTTGTGTTGGCGTGTGGAGTTATTCTCTTTGTGAGTTTAATGAGTAACGATACTCTACAACACAATATGTTTTTCCAAATGAGCTTTGGTGGCGATGTCAGTGACATTCACAGAGAGCTTGGTGATGACGTCAATATGTTGATTACCGGAGGAGCAGGGCTGCTGTCTATCTTGTTAGCCGTTCAGTACTTCCCAAGAACGCTACGCAAAGAACGGGCGGAAGGCAGCATTATGTTTTGGCGCAGTATGCCTGTCAGTGACGTAAAAACCCATTTAGTGAAGCTAGGGTTTGGCTTATTGGTGATTCCGCTCGTCTGCTCGGTGCTCGTACTCGCTGCAAATTTAATGTTGTGGTTGCTGAACATCTCTACTGATCACCAATTGGCTTTATTGTACCGCCAAGCCTCGTTAGGTTACGTGCTGCTGCATTGGGGAGAGTTTTTAATCAGAATGTTGTTCGCCAGTATTCTGCTGTTACCGCTGGCATTAACTGCGATGGCTATTTCACAAAAAGTGAACTCACCACTGGTCATTTTGTTTATCGCCATTTATGCGCTACGTTGGATGCCTATCGCACTTTTTGGTTACTACGGGCTAGATCACTTTTTCTCCGAAGTGCTTTACCTTCCGCTGCACGCCATTATTACACCAAACCCATTCAATACCATTCCTCAAGCGGGTTGGTTAAACGTTGGCATTTACGCCTTCATTGGTATTCTTGGTTGGACAGCTAGCCTCAAGTTCAGCCGAACCATTCAATAATCCGTCGTCCGATAAACGGCCAAAATCGAGCCATAAAAAAACGGTCACAACCTGTGTTGTGACCGTTTTTATTTCGACCTTAGGAGATCATGAACTTAAATTTAACCAAGGAATGAAATGTAACCTTGTAAAATGATTAAGTTAACGATGTCGATAAAGAAAGCCCCCACAATTGGCACCACCATAAATGCCTGCGGCGACGGGCCAAATCGGTTAACGATCGAACCCATGTTCATTACGGCTGTTGGGGTTGCACCCAAGCCAAAACCGCAGTGCCCCCCTGCAATAACCGCAGCATCGTAGTTGCTTCCCATCACTTTGAACGTAACATAGTACGTAAAGATAGCTAAGACGACAGACTGCACAGCTAAAATAACCAAGAATGGAATCGCTAGATCGAAGATATTCCATAACTTCAAGCTCATCAGAGCCATCGCTAAGAACAGAGATAGCGATACCGTACCTAACATATCGACCGTTTCGGCATCTAACTTACGAATCTTGGTCACTTCCAAGAAATTCGTAATGATCACACCAATGAATAGCGCATATACGAAGTCTGGAATCATCAGCCATGAGATTTCATACGTGCTTACCCATTGCTCGACATACTTGGCCCCAGTAACACAGATCAGTAGGAAGAAGAGTTTCTCCACCACTTTTTTCGCCGTTACTTTATCTTCTTCGTATTCATTGTAAGTCACCAACTCCGGGAATTTCTCGTGAGTTTTGGCATCTCGACCACCACGACCATACTCAGACTCTATGCTGTTCTTTTCCACCAGACGCTGCGCTACAGGGCTACCAATGATACCGCCGATGATCAAACCAAAAGTCGCTGATGCCATTGCAATTTCTAAGACGTTATCCAATCCATACACGTCTTGAAAGGTTTGTGACCACGCAGCACCTGTACCATGACCACCAGACAGAGTAATCGAGCCAGCAATTAACCCCATCAAAGGATCTAAACCGAGCGCCGCCGCAAGTGAAACGCCAACGCCGTTTTGTATGATGATGTAAAACGATGCGACAGCTAAGAAGATAAAAACCTTCGCACCTCCTTTCATCAACTGAGTGTAATTTGCGGCCAAACCAACTGTCGCAAAAAACATTAACATAAACGTATTTTGTAATGGCAAGTCGAACTCTAAATCGATGCCGTTGAAATGAAGAGCAGTAATCATGCAGGCCACAATAAGGCCACCTACAATCGGCTCAGGTATGTTGAATTTCTTTAAAATCGGTAGCTTAGCATTAATAAAATGCCCCAGGAAAAGCACACTAATTGCGACCAAGAAGGACTCCAGTGCACCTACAGATATTAAATGATTCATATCGCCTCTTATTATTGTTCTCTTCATTCTCCGTAATGAATGAGTGTTAGTTTAACCTTCGTTCAATAGCAAATTTTCTCGCTTTATTGTTTCGAAAATACTCAAAAAGTTGGTGTAGATGCGCCTTAGGCTAGTTTAAGGGGCGCTCCTTAAGCGATGTGTCAGTTTTTACGCTGTTAGCAAGCCCTTAAATGTGAAAGGAGCTGATACAGCTCCTTCAAATGGCCCCTCGCAATACCTGTGCGTTATCGCTTGGGGTGTTGTGTTGTGAGTAAATTCTGGGTGACACTTTCTGAACCACTTCGGGCTCCCTTACTTAAACAGAATGTGTCAATTACTATCAAACAAAGTTCCTTCCCGTTGTAACCGCTAAACGCCGAGAGCGCGTTCAAAACAATTGGGTTTGCCTGTTCCTGTCGTAGCTTTTCAACTCTGGCTCATGGTGTATAAACGAGCCGAATCCAAGGAAACTCTCAGGCTGCAACAAACGTTTTCGTCACAACGGAGCAGGATTATAACATATCGCTGATAATTTTCTTCAATTCAGTGACATTCACCAACCCCATAGTTAAACCTTGCAATGATTAACTGCCTATTATCATTTTCACAGATAAAAATCGAAGCACAGTTACTCAGTAAGCTTCTTAGAATACGATGCATAGCTAATAACTTCACCGCCGTTCTTATCCAAGAGGTCTTGATAAACGCCCTAGAGAACCAAGCAGCCGAAATATGCGATGTTATCATGATTGCTTTTCGAGACCGACGTCCCGACTTTGGCTAATGAGTACGCCCCCAACTATGCATCAGACAAAAACATGTATAATTTTTTATACAAGTTATTCAATAACAAGAGTCCCACATGAACATTCATTCGCTTTGCGCTGCGCTATTACTCAGCATCGTCTCATCAGCTACAGCAGCTGAAAACATTCGTATTCAATATTCTCCCATAGAGACAACTCATGAAAAAATCGCCCAACAATCTATTCAAAGCAGCGATGTAAACACCATCTTTGTTGAGCTGTCTCAGGCCTACTTTCCATTTGATCAAGCTCTCACGCTGGTTTACGGCGGAGAAGATGGTCCAATGTATGATCCTGATACACACACAATATACGTTCCTTACACTTTTTATTTGGAGTCGCTCAATTACTTCTCCAATAATAAGTATGAAGAACGCTTCGGAAAATCCCCAAAAACAGGGGCGCTAGATACGTTATTGCACACTTTACTTCATGAAGCTGGACATGCTTACATCGAAGATCAAAGCATCCCTGTTCTCGGAAAAGAAGAAGATGCGGTCGATAATTTTGCCACTATTTTAATGATTGACTTCCTAGAAGATGGCGCAGATATGGCCATTAGCGCCGCCGACATGTTCGCATTCGAATCCGACGACAGACCGGACTACTACGATTTTGGCGAGTACATTGACGAACACAGCTTTGATTTGCAGCGTTACTTTTCAACGTTATGTTTGGTGTACGGTAGTGATCCTGAGCAATACAAAGCCTTACTCGATGAAGTAGAAAAAGACTACCTGCGTGATCGCAAAGAGTTCTGCCAATTCAATTACGGCAACATTCGCGACAATTGGCTGCATTACTTGCAAAACAATGAACCAAAAGAAAATTCGCCACGTAAAAGCGATTAGAAAATCTCAAATAAGAAGACCGCAATGACAAAACTCACCATATTTTATGACGGAACCTGCCCGCTTTGTGTCAAAGAGATGAAGGCGCTAAAACAACGCGATTCCAAGCAGCACATCAAAACCGTCGATATCTATAGTGATACATTCGCAGATTATCCGCAGATCGATCCTGAACAAGCCAACACCATTTTGCACGCCCTCAACGAAAAGGGGGAGCTTCTGCTTGGGTTGGACGTGACTCATCGTGCGTGGCAATTAGTTGGTCGCGGTTGGCTCTACGCTCCACTGCGTTGGCGCCTCGTTAAACCTGTTGCTGACTGGCTTTGCCTCAAATTCGCAAAGAATAGGTATCGCGTCTCATATTGGTTAACAGGGACTTCTCGTTGCAATAGTGGGTCTTGTTCACGTTAATTGTGATCCCGCTTAAAAATGCTACGACCTTCGTCTAGATTTACAAATTTCCAGTACTTCTGATTGAGTAACTCGGTTAATCTCTAAGCATTACAACAATAAGTATTAACACTTTTATCAGGTAAGCTTATTCAGCTTGTCACTTGTAACGCTGCGCCGAGAGAAGGACGTCTCTATGAATCTGACGATCAGAAAACGACTATATATCCTTTCAATAATTCCAATTCTAACTATGGCAATAGGCATGATGTGGTTCACCTACCTACAAACCACTGCCTACAACGAGCACGAGATTGAGCAAACTCGAAGTCGAATGATGGAGATGAAAAAAGCCGAACTCAAAAGTTACGTGCAAATGGCGCGTTCCGCTGTCGAGCCACTACTCGCACAAAATGCCCCACTGGAAGAGGCTCTGCCTATCTTGAAACAATTAGAGTTTGGTCAATCCGGCTACATCTTTGGTTATGATTCAAAAGGCGTTCGCGTCGTGGTGGGTAAAAACACCAAAGGCATCGGGGAAAACTTCTATAACTTGCAGGACAAGAAAGGCAATTACCTGATTCAGGATTTGATCAAAAATTCCAAAACAGGTGAGTTCACGACTTATTACTTCCCGAAACTCGGTCAGAACGAAGCACTACCGAAATTGAGCTACTCGGTCTTTATTCCTGAATGGGATTTGATGTTGGGTACGGGCTTCTACACTGACGATATCGACGCCATTGTGGCAAACATGGAAGAAGCCGCGCATCAGGCCCTCAACACCACACTGACGGCAATTGCTCTGTTCTGTGTCTCGATTGCAGCCATCGTCGCGGTCTTCGCGGTGTTTGTTAACCGCAGCATCATGAAGCCTATTGAGCAGTTTGATGCTTCAATTCACTCTTTCGCGCAAGGCGATGCAGACTTAACCGCACGCATGGAAGAATCGAGCGTGCCGGAGTTCACCCAGCTGAGCCGAAACTTCAATATCTTCGTTGAAAGCCTGCAAGGCATAATCAAGAGCGTTAGCCACGTAGGGCAAGAAGTGGTTTCAGAGACCAACGACATGTCACAGCGAGCATCGCAAGTGGACGAATTGGCTTCAGGTCAACGTGAAGAAACCGAACAAGTCGCTGCGGCAATGACCGAGATGACAGCAACGGCGCACGAGATTTCCAACAACGCTAACCAAGCGGCGCAATCCGCCAAAGACGCTGATGATAACTCACAGCAAGCAAAACACATTGTTGATTCCGCAGCGAGCTCTGTCGAAGCGCTCGCTTTAGAAGTGTCAGAAGCCAGCACGGTGATTTCTCGTCTAGAGAGCGATGTACAAAACATTTCTTCTTCGCTAGAAGTGATTCAAGACATCGCTGAGCAAACCAACCTATTGGCACTGAACGCAGCCATTGAAGCAGCCCGTGCAGGCGAACAAGGCCGCGGCTTCGCAGTCGTTGCCGATGAGGTTCGTAAACTGGCGAGTCGCACTCAAGACAGCACAGGTGAAATTCACCAAATGATTGAGCAGTTGAAGTCTGGCTCGGATGCAGCAGTGAAAGCCATGGGTTCAAGCCAAGCGCGCGGTGAAGCAACGGTTGAAGAAGCACGAGCAGCCTCTGCCGCACTGCAAGAAATCCAAGCCGCAATTGCTAACATCATGGAGATGAACACGCTGATCGCAACGGCAACCGAAGAGCAAAGCCAAGTTGGCCAAGAGATTTCACAACGTATTGAAGTGATCTCTCAACAAAGCAGCCAATCGGCACACCTTGCCAACCAAAACCGTGCAGGCAGTGGCAACCTTAACCACAAAGCTAACGAGCTGTACGACTTGGTCGGTCGCTTTACGGTTTAACGCTTTCCTCACTCTTACATCATGCATACAGCGACGCCAAAACGTCGCTGTTTTTATTTCTGCTATCCTCATACGACTTAGCTATAATGCCGCCAACTTAGCACCCATAAGGGCAAACCAGATGATTATTATGACCACCAATTTCGGTGATATCGAGATTGAACTGAACCTAGAACGAGCGCCAGTTAGCTCAAAGAACTTCAAAAAATACTGTGAAGATGGCTTCTACAACGGCACCATTTTCCACCGCGTTATCGACGGCTTTATGATCCAAGGTGGCGGTCATACAGAAGACATGGCAGAAAAGCCAACACGCGCCCCTATCGCGAACGAAGCAAACCGTGGTCTAAAGAATCTTGTTGGCACTATCGCAATGGCGCGTACCGATGCTCCGCACTCTGCAACGGCACAGTTCTTCATTAACTTGGAAGACAATGATTTCCTAGACCACACCGCAACTACCAACCTAGGCTGGGGCTACGCCGTGTTTGGTAAAGTGACTGCGGGTATGGATGTCGTAAACCGCATCGCGAAAGTAAAAACGACCTCTAAGCTTGGTCACGATGATGTGCCATGCGATCCAATCATTATCGAGAAAGTGACGATCAGCGAATAAACCCATTCGCCTCTGCAGAGAAATCGTCGCTATAAAACGAAGAAAGCGCCTAACGTCTGATGACTTAGGCGCTTTTTGTTTTTATGACTCAGCCGATTAGTTGGGCTTATAACGAAGTTATTGATAGAAAAGCTCAGCTTTGGCTCCGACTAAATCAAGCTCAGAGCCTTGAAAATCAGCCAGATATTCAGCAACAAGGTTGTACCCAACCCAATACCCCATGTATTTCGGCCAGCGGCTTTCATCGCTGCCAAGAAAGTAAGCGTCGAAGTTGTAATCTAGGCTGGTCAACTTATCTTTCACCTCAGCATAGAAAGGGCGCCAATCTTGATCCTTGATGTTCTCAAACAAGCTCGGAGTGACGCCGCCATTCACCTTACGTTCGAAGTGACAAGCTAACCCTTCCATAATCAGTACATCACCAAGTGCAACGCCACTTTCTCCCGCTCGCATACGGAACAGGTGATGCAACTCATGCGCTAACACCGCAGCTAGTTCTTTCTCAATAACGTTTTTAATATCAGTACGTTGAGTATCAAGCAGAATCTCTACACGATAGGCACTTAAGCAATAGCCACCGATCCCCGTCTGCGGTACGTCATTGCGATCAAACGGGCTAATGGTGAGGTCAATGTTACTCAAATCAAAGTAACTAGAAAGTTGTGAGCTCAGATCATCAAGTTTTTGATGTAAATACTCAGAGATTGGAGACAACTCTCCCGTCGCATTTAACAGGGTTACGCTATAATTCATTTATCTTCCTTGATAACTTGGGTTAAGAGTAGCGAGTTTACAGTGTAAAGAGTGAGCAGTTCTAGCGATTACATCCCTTTGAACAAACTTTGAGATGCACGGCTCACAGCGAGCTTAGTTTCTCCAACGTGAACAAACATTCTTCCAGCAAAGTCTTTGTTTACTTTGCTAATTTTGCACACTTGCACAACGCTTGAACGGTGTACTTGCCAGAACTGTTCTGGGTTAAGCTGCCCTATCAACTCTTTCAACGATGTGCGAATCAAATACTCCTGCACTTTGCCCTGTCCTTGTTGGGCATACACAGAAACGTATTTTTCTTCCGCTTTGAAATACAACACATCAGACGTGGCAATCAGATGAATATCTTTCCCTTGCGTCGCTTTGATCCACTGAAGATATTGCGGCGTTTGTGGCGCGGATAATTGTTGTAACTGTTCTAACAGGCTGCTCATCTGCACATTACTGCTTTCTTTCTCTCGCTTAGCAAGGCGTGCTTTCACTCTTTCACACGTCGTCAGGAGGCGCTCATCCGAGATAGGCTTGAGCAAATAATCGGCGGCATTTTGCTCAAAAGCTTTGATGGCGTAATCATCGTACGCGGTGACAAACACAATCAAAGGTGGATTAGCGAATTGATTGAGTTTTTGCGCTAATGTCATGCCATCCAAAACTGGCATACGAATATCAAGAAACGCGATGTCAGGTTGGCTTTGCTCAATGGCTTGCAACGCTTGTTCACCATCGGCGACTTTGGCTATCACCTCTAGCTCTGGCCACACTTCAGCTAGGCTTTTATCAAGATGACGCCTCAATAGCGGTTCATCATCAGCAATAATGGCAGTAAACCCTGTATTCATTCCTTTCTTCCTTGATTACGATTCCATTGGCCAGCGCAAGCGAACACAAACGCCACCCTGAGCAGACTCACTGATAGAGACCTCTCCTTGCCCTGCGAACAAAGCTTCAACTCGCTGCTTGAGATTACTTAGACCCACGCCAGAGCCCATGTGCCCACTAACGTGATTCAAGCCAACACCTGTGTCTCTGACTTCAATCTTCAAGTTCTGCTGTTCGCGCTTAATGAGCAAGCTGACTTCACCACCTTCTCGCTTTGGCTCAATACCATGGATGATGGCGTTTTCGATTAAGGGTTGAAGCATCATCGGCGGTAGCTCGGTTCTGCCTAATCCCTCTTCCACCTCAATCTTGTAACTGAGTCGGTCACCTAAACGGGTTTGCTGGATGCCTAAGTAAGCCTCAAGTAACGCCGTTTCATTGTCTATGGTGGTGTGTTCTTCGCGTGAGCTTTTTAGCGTTGCTCGCAGCAGTGCGGTTAACTGTTCTAGCATCAGCTTAGCTTTATCGACATCTTGCGACATGAGCGCGCTGATATTCGCCAAGGTATTAAATAGGAAATGTGGTTCAATCTGGCTTTGCATCTGCTTAAGCTGACTCAGCAACAGCGCACGATCTTGCTCTGCTTTCTCGCGTTTGATGGCTTCCAACTCTCGTTGAGCGATTGCATGTTGCTCGCGTGAGTAGAAATAGAAAAAGCACATGGCACTGAATAACAACCCCATGAGACCAACCGACAGCATACTTGAGATACCAAAGTATTCCCCAAGCCAAAGCTGGGCGTTCACCACACCAAACAATAGGCATGCCGTCAGCGAGATAGCCACTTCCGCCAAACGAGGAATGGTAGGAAATAGGCGGTCGACAAGCCATGAGAAGAAAATAGCCGAATAGCCAAATCCAAAGCTAACCGCCACATGAATATAGAATGGACCGCCCCAAACCGAGAGCGTCATTGCTGCGATAAAGAGACAAAATGCCGTGGTCACTAATAAGCTACGAGGCCATCCACTTTTCACCACTGATTTTGCTGAACACATTTAGAATTTCCCTTTGATGTTAAATACAATCATATGCTTATCATTGATTTGTGCGTAAGCAGATTGGTCGTCTCCGGTTAAAAAGCGTGCGGCAACTTCCACTTCTACACTTTGATCGCCGGTATCAATCCATTGGTAGTTAAGCCACTGCGTGACGATCACACCACCATCTTGTGGCGACAGCATCACATCCAACGTAGGAGTTACATCACTTAGCCAGCCCATATCCGCTTTGCCGTTCCATGCAGCCCATGCTTCTACATCCCAACTCCAGTGCAGTATTACGTTATGCTGAACGATATTGGCATGCTGAAACCCTTGAGCGTAGCTTGTTGCAAGTAGAGACGTTTGGGGATTAAGGGTTTGAGAGAGTAATTCGCCACGCTCTATTGCTTGTTGCCATTCGCTTTTCGACCATGCACGGCTGTCGTACCAATATTCAGCAATCACGTTGTGCCCGACTTGGTTTGCCCAATTCAACCCAATTAAGGCTTGGAATGCGCTGCCCTGCTTCTCAACCGAAACGGGTTGGTAAAGATCATTCTCCTGAAACTGATAGCCGACACTTTGCTTTTGCCACAGCATGGAACCGTGCATGGCGATGGATTCATCCCACACAGCAATGGCACTGGCTCCGAGTAAACCTCGGCGCACGTCATCGTAATAACCAATAAGTTGATACTCGGTATCACCCACCAGCGCATAACGACGAATACCAACACCTTGCTGCTCTGCGGCTTGATCAAGTGCACTTTGATCTTGTTGCCCCCAGCTTGAATCCGTCGCAATAACTGTCCACTCGCCGGCCATATCGTAGTGTGAGAGTGAAAACACACCCGCCCCCTCTTCTGCTACTAAGCCAACAGGATTTTGTCGATATGGCTTAAACAGATCCAAAGGTCGGTAGCCATAACCCACGCCCCAATCCACGCGTAACTTACCCAAACTCACATCAAGAGTGGTATCACCGACTTGCCACTCCCCTAGCCAAGCCAGCTCTCTAATCAACAGTTGGTTATCAGCTTCACTCCACCAATCACTCTCTCCTTGTTGATTGAGGTACAAACCTTGGCTGTACAGAGCGAACAAGCCACTGAAGTTTTGATAGTTCACTTGCACATCCAACAGTGCATTAAGTGAATCACGAGAACTGCCCTGCGCCTGCATAAATGCGCTGTCACGCTGCTTGGCAGTTTCGTAACTGACAGCCCAATCCCACTCAAAACTCAGCTCATCATTGGCAAAAACTGGGGCTGCTGCGCCCACACACAACGACGCAGCAATCAACAAACTGGTGCTTTTGTTAAGGTTAGGCTGGTGCGATTTCATGTGACTTCCTTGCTCGTTTTTATGGTTCTATTTACGAAGCTCAGACTAAAGCTGAGTCGTGTTGGCTTTTGGCAAATAACTTGGGTTGTAGAACTTGTTATCCAGCTGCCAAGGCACGATTTCTTGGTACTCGATAACGGTCTTTTTGCTCGGCTGAATGCTATCAAGCAAGGTCATCTCACTGACGTAGTCTTCACCGTTGTCAGTTGCACGTCCGTATTGCGCTTGCTTGGCAAGTTTGCCAGAGCGCAAGTAGAGATCAGCTTTAATTGGAAACGCATCTTGCTCAGACAACCACAAATCGATCTTCTGATAGCTTGCCCCTTTGGTTTTCGCGGTTAAGGCAAGGTGATAAGCCGCAACACTCTCTCCGTTCACCGAAACGGTTTCTGTCGCTTTCCATTCACCTTGATAATCTTGGCTCCACGTCAGGGTTGAGATGTCGCCGATAGACGCTTCACCAAGCAGCTTCTGCATTGGCGTAATGCGAATCGGACGGCGGCTCTTTGGCATTTGCAGCCAGTAGTTATCGCCCATCATCAGCATCTTTTGTCCAGCTTCGACTGCCGATTTGAACACCACCAACGATTCACGATTTGGACGCGTGTACACGTGGTAAAGGCGGGTTTTATCTAATTCTTGGTCTTGATATAAGCGCACCAATGACACCACTTTGGAGGAATCATCTTGCAAGCGGTAGCTGTCGGCTTTTTCAATCAATTGCGCAACTCGCTGTGCATCTAGCGCTGTTTCATTCGCACTGGCATTGATGCTTGCAAAGCAAGTTACCGTCAGCAATGCAATTGGTAATAGTGATTTGAAATTAAACATAAATCAGTGCCTCCGTAATTGGCTTGTTCACCCCTTTGCGTGCCGAGAAAAACGCCGCAATCAAACAAATCATCAATACTGCGAATCCTGCGACAGCCACCAGCTCCCAAGAGAAGTAAATCGTCAATGGGTAACCTCCTGTGCGTCCTGGCGGTGGCGGCATTTGCACATCCACGACCATCAGTAAAATAGTGACTAGTGCAGTGAACAAAGCGCCGATTAAGCTGCCAATCACCGCAAGTAAGCCTGCTTCGCGCAAGAACCCAGCAATAATTTCGCGAGGGTAGCTACCAAGTGCTGACAAGGTGCCAATTTCACGGGTGCGTTCCGTTACCGACATGGTCATGGTGTTAAACAGCGCGACAAATACCACCAGTGCCATAACTGCGCCCATGATGCCGAAGATACGGTCGTACAAATCTTTCACTTTGAGATAGAAGAACGCGCGTTCTTGCCAAGGCGTAATCTCAATATCTTGATCACCAAAGTTCTGCTTTTGCTTACTCAGAACCGAAGCCACTTGTTGCTCGACTTGGTTAGTTAAACTGGTGTCGAACAAGAAGACAGATAAGGCACTGACTTTGTCTGAACCGAGCAGCGATTGCGCGCTGTTGATGTGCACGTACAACTGGCGTTTATCAAGCTCAGGCACGCCGGTTGAATAGATGCCACGCACTTTGAAGTCATACGCGTTCAATGCGCCGTCGGTTGTAGTCGCCAGCAAGGTAATCCAATCGCCAACGTGCACGCTTAGGTTGTTCGCCAAATCAACGCCGAGCATCACTTCTGGCTCTGCAGGGTCATAACGCGATGCATGAATGTTTGACAGCGTCTGCCCTTCACGCACATCCAAAAACGGCCCTTTCATATCGAATTCGCGCTCGTTCACGCCAATGCCGATAAAGATCGATGACTTGTTGCCGTTGGAAATCAAACCACTGAATTCAACTCGTGGCTGCACGCCTCGCACTTCATTCAACCCAATCAATTGCTTGGTAATGTCGTCTGCATGAGTTAAACCGTTACTCAGTGGCATCTCTTCTTCTTTGGCGAAATAACCCGGCGTGGTTAACGTCAGATGCCCCGTGTCACGCGCTGTCGACTCTTTCAAACTGTCGTAGGTGTACAGACCAAAACCGCCCGCACTGGTTAACGCAAACACGGCAATGGCAATGATCAACATCGACAACAAACTGCGACGGCGATTGCGTTGTAGGTTCAACCAAGCAAGGCGAACGGAAACAGGAATTAGCTTGCCCATGAAACCTCCTCCACACTTGCGTGCGTTTGGGTGATTTTGCCATCCACCAACTCAATGGTTCGATCGCAGCGGGATGCCATTCGAGTGTCGTGTGTAGCGACGATAAAAGTGGTGCCAAGCTCGTGTCCGAGCCCTTTCATAATGTCGATGACCTTGTTAGCAGTTTGACTATCAAGACTTGCGGTTGGCTCATCAGCAATAACCAATGCTGGTTTGTGTACTAACGCACGAGCAATTGCCACGCGTTGTTGCTGACCGCCCGACAAGTTATCGGGCATGTGATGAATAAACTCGCCCAAGCCAACGTGTTCTAACATTTGTGTGGCGAGCTCGGTTTGTTCTGCTTTTGAAAAGCCGTTGAGATGCAGCGGATACGCCACGTTCTCTAGCGCCGTCATCACGGGGACAAGGTTGAATTTTTGGAACACAAAGCCAAGCTTTTCACGACGCATTTTCGCAGCCTGCATTTGTCCGGTTGGGTATGGGCTGCCTGCAAATGTCACTTGACCTTGGTATTGAGTATCCAGCATGCCAAGCACATTAAGTAAGGTGCTTTTGCCTGAACCAGACGGCCCGCACAGAGCCACCATTTCGCCGGAAAACACTTCACCAGACACGTCTCGCAATGCACGCACAGTTTGGCTGCCAAGGGCGTAATCGCGACTAAGTTGATTAAAAACGATCATGACGCCTCCCTAATATTTCGCTAGCAGCGCTTTCGCGGTTTGCGTTTCTAGATTGCTGTCGCCCAATTGCTCCATTTGCGCTAACCATGTTTTGGCTTGTTGAACATCTTCAGCGCGCAATGCAGCTTCAATGGCGTAGCGATAAATCCACGAAGTAGCCGCGAAAGGTTGTTGGCTAAAACTCGGCTCATCGAGCAATGAAAGGTACAGCTCGTAGCCACGCTCAAAGTGATTGAACATGTCTGGCAGAGAGGTAAACGTAGTAGCTGCCATGGCGGTAGCTAGCTGGTATTCCGGCAAGCCTTGTAAGCGTTGTTGCTCTTGCAGTGGTAATGGCTGATTCGCCATTAAGTCCAAACCTTTTTGGATTGTGGCAAGACCGCGCTCGGTGAACTTCATCTTGTTCCAAGGCATAAACGCCTCACGACCTTGCAACGTTTCAGCACTGCCCAAGTAAACCAAGGTCACCGGCGTTGCGCCCTGCTCTTCAAGTTGTTTGGATAATTCGCCGTAAACGGTATCAACTAAACCAGAGTCACCCTGCGCCGCTTGGTTGAATTGACTGAGTGTGCGCTCGCTTGGGTTAGCCAGAGTCAGATTGCTGCTGAGTGCAAATGCGGCGATAAAGGTACTTGCCAGTTTAAGAGCTTTGATTGAGCGAAATTGAGAAACCATCATGTACTGTCCTTAGTTGAACGTGATTTGATGGTTTCAGATTAAGGGAGAAGATCGCACGCTGCTTTTGCATGCGACCAATGGCAGTTATGCGGAGTGAATGGTATTGAGAGAGGATGAATGACATTCACTTAAACAGAAAATACAATTCCGTTCATTCGTAACGCTACATTTTTACGGCAGTCACAATAAAAACACTGGCTTAAAATCTGAGGCTAGTGTATTTATCCATCCCACAGCTACCCATAACAGACAGTGCGCACTCTCCTTTCTTACACACCTTTGCATGGTGTCTGTTGTTTCGAAATCGAGATTCTTAGCATCGGAATAGTTTGAACTCTTCGAGTTTTAGTTGTTTTCGCACTCAAAATAGGTGCGTTATTAGGTCGTTGAAAATGAATAAGCGTTATTTCCCAAGAGTTGATTTGCCACTACTCATGGCGATCATTCCGATCATGCTGTTAAGTTCGCTCACTCTCTGGAGTGCCAGTAGCTTTAATGAGGCGATGCTCTTCAAACATTTGGCGCGCTGCGGACTGACATTAGTTTGCATCTTGGTCATGTCCTCGATTCCAGCGTCCAGCTATCAGCGCTCAGCTCCATATCTCTACATTATTGCGGTTGCTCTGCTACTTGCTGTCGCTTTATTTGGTGATAGCACCAATGGCTCTCAACGTTGGCTCGATATCGGCTTCTTCCGCTTTCAACCGTCTGAGCTAATCAAGCTTTCCATTCCAATCATGATCGCCTGGATGCTTCATATTGAAGGAGGTCGACCAGACAGTCGGAAAATTGCGTTTTGCTTACTTATTACAATGATTCCTGCCGGGTTAATCGCGCTACAACCGGATTTAGACGGTGCAGTTTTTACCATCATTTATGCATTGTTCGTTTTGTTTTTGGCTGGCATGAGCTGGAAAATAATCTGCGGGTTTATTGCGAGCATTTTAACGTTAGCACCTATTTTATGGTTCTTCGTTATGGAAACCTATCAAAAGAGCCGTGTAACACAGTTCTTGCACCCTGAGTCCGATCCACTGGGTTCGGGCTACCAAATCATCCAATCTTTGATTGCGATTGGCTCAGGCGGTATGAAAGGCAAAGGCTGGATGAATGCAACGCAGGGAACACTTGGCTTTATTCCAGAAAGTCATACGGACTTTATTTTTTCGACATATGCAGAAGAATGGGGCTTTGTTGGCAGTTTAGTCTTACTCGCATTGTACTTGTTTATTACTGCACGCGTTATGTTGCTTGCATGTCAGTCTGACCACTTTTTTAGTCGGCTGGTAAGTGGCGCATTAGCGATGAGCTTTTTTCTGTATGCTTTTATCAATACGGGCATGGTGAGTGGCTTGTTGCCAGTAATGGGTAGCCCACTTCCCTTCTTTAGCTATGGCGGCACGGCGATGCTAACTCAAGGTATCTGTTTTGGTGTAATCATGTCGCTGTGTTATTCCAAATATCGTAACGCATAGCGTTGCTTGAGAAAAAGCGATCAAAAAAGGCTTCCCTAAAGAAGCCTTTTTACAACGATATGAGCGAATTAATTACAGCTCTGCGTTGTGGTAAACCTGCTGAACATCATCACAGTCATCTAGAAGATCTAGGAATTTCTGGAACTTCTCAGCATCTTCACCCGATACAGGCGTATGAGTTTGCGGAACGAATGTGATTTCTTCAACATCGATCGTTAGATCTGGGAATGCACCGTTAAGCGCAGTTTTTGTTTTGAAGAATTCTGTGTGAGGTGCGAATACAGTGATAACACCGTCTTCTAGCTCAACGTCAGTAACGTCTACGTCTTCCATCATTAGCGTTTCTAGGATGATTTCATCATCGTCGCCTTTGAACTGGAATACCGCTTGGTGATCGAACATGTGAGAAACCGAGCCCTCAACACCAATTTTCGCACCGACTTTCACAAAGCATTGGCGTACATCTTGGAAAGTACGGTTGCCGTTGTCTGTTAGACAGTCAACGATAACGCTAGTACCGCCAGGGCCGAAGCCTTCGTAACGTGCTGGAGTGTAGTCTTCACCACCGCCACCGTTCGCTTTGTCGATCGCTTTATCGATAACGTGCGCAGGAACTTGGTCTTTTTTCGCTTTTGCGATCAGGTGTTTCAAAGACAAGTTCATGTCTGGATCACCACCACCGTTTTTCGCGCACATGTAAATTTCTTTACCGTATTTGGAATAAACTTTAATTTTCGCGCCTGCAGTTTTCGCCATAGAGGCTTTGCGCACTTCAAAACTTCTTCCCATCGGGATGTCTCTCTAAATTCAAATTTAATGCGAAGGATTTTAGCAAAAAGCGAAACCTTTTCAATTTCGCTTAGCAAAGGAATAGGGAGGTTACCTCATTCGTCGCATTGGATTGAACCATTGCCACGGTTCGCGTTAAGCGACACCCATTACTCGTTTGTACTTTTCGACCGATTGCTGGAAAAACGCCTTTTCATCAGCATCGTTAATCTTGGACAACTGTTCTTCTATTGCTTCAGGACCAGATTTGGCCTCTCTGAGCTTCCAAACCAAAAACGACGCCTGCTTATCCAGTTCGATTTTGTTTTTTTCGTCAGGCGGCAATAGGGATAGATTAAACGACATTCACAGCCTCAAGGTACTTTAAATACTAGCCGGGCACTATATCACACAGAGTTACAATTACAGAATAGAAACGCACTTAACTTGATCGATTTCAAGTTAACTATTTAGGCACAGCGCTGATTTTCAGTGCTTTTGGTAAATGCTGTTCGAATATTTGTTGTAATCGAGTCTTGGTAACGGGTTTAGCCACGAACTCGTTCATCCCGACATCGAAGCAATGTTGCTGATCCTCTTTAATGACATTGGCACTTAGCGCAATAATTGGAACGTGTTTCCCCCACTCTCCCATTTTTCGAATTCGCTCCGTAGCAATAAACCCATCCATCACAGGCATTTGGCAGTCCATAAAAATCAAATCGAAAGGCTGCTGATCACACAGCTGCAATGCTTCTTCGCCATGGTTGGCGACACTCACTCGCACACCCAGTTTTTCTAACATGATGCGAACTACCTTCTGATTGACGATGGTATCTTCAACAACCAATACCCAAGGTTTATCATTATCTTGAGGGCTGATTTCGTTGTCTTCCGCTTTCCGGAAATCTAATACATTAAGTTGGTCGGTATAGGTCGATTGTGCATTTATTACAGCAACAGGAATCGAAAATTCAAAACAGCTTCCCAGCCCAAGCTCACTTGTTAGTTGTATTTCCCCTCCCATCAAGTTAACCAACTGTGCAGCTATCGCCAAACCAAGCCCTGTCCCACCATACTTTCTGGTGGTACTACCATCAGCTTGTTGGAAGCGTTCGAAGATTGCTTGTTGGTGCTCTTTCGCAATACCAATACCAGAATCCACAACTCGAAACCGGATATGAGCTGTCTCTCCATCAAGTCGAGATAACGCTACAAGAAGCTTCACATGGCCGCGCTCGGTAAATTTAATCGCGTTGCTCAACAAATTGTTCAGAACTTGTTTCAATCGTGTGGCATCACCTTGCACTTCCGTTGGCAAGTGAGGATCAATATCGCTGAGCAGCTGTAAGTTTTTCTGCTTGGCTTTGACACTATGTAAACTGATGACATCGTCAAGTAGCTCGCGAAGATCATAGCTCGTGTATTCTAGCTCTACTTTGCCAGCTTCAACTTTAGAGAAGTCCAAAATGTCGTCGATGATCGTCATTAGTGAGTGAGAAGAACTGTCAATGATCTCTACAAACTCTTTTTGCTGGGGATCGAGGTCGGTGTCATTGAGCAACGACGACACACCAATAATGCCATTCATCGGTGTGCGGATCTCATGACTCATAGTGGCAAGAAACTCACTTTTCTTACGATTAGCGACTTCTGCCCTATCGCGTTCAGCCTCTAACTCAGTCTGGTGCTCTTTCACTTTCTCAACACTTCGGTTGTATTTCTCTGCCAAAACACTCACTTCATCAAAGCACCATCGTTTAGGGAGAGTCACTTTACTCGGCACTGTACCGCCACGAAAATCGCTCACCGCACCAGACAGCAATTGTAACGGATTGACCAACAAGCGAAACGCCACCCAAAGAACACCAATGATGAGGACAAGAATTTTGATCGCTTCTGTCGTAAGTAGAAAAAAGAACTGCTGCCAAAGATCTTCATATATCGCGCTAAGATCCGATTGAACCGTTAATATCGCGAGATCATACGTTTTATCGCCGACCCGATACTGCATCGGCCAGCTTCTCTCGACAACATCCTCAGAAAGCGCCGAACCTAATTCAATGATAACTTCGTCTTCACTAGCAATACGTAAGTAGTCCACCGAGGGCATACGCATTGCACCTTGAGCTTGTGTCAGCAACAGCTCCCTATCCTCTACCCATAAACTCGCAGAAAAGCTCGATAAATAGCTAGACTCAACCTGCTTTAATTCAACATCTAAATGGGCTAAATCTTCGTGAAAAACTCGATATAAGCTCACTGTAGAAATGATGACCGTAAAGATTAAACTCAACGTTAATACCGCCAACATAAGTTGGTTGCCGATACTAAAACGACGTTGAGATCGCTCTTTTTCATCCATATGAAACCGCTCCGATAAACTTGCGCTACTCTAAATATAGCTACGCACAAATAATAATCGAGGATACGATGAAAAGACTTCTACTTAGATTGGCTTTTAGCTTAATTGTTGTAAGTTCTCATGTGACCGCAAATCAAGTGAACTATTACGTCATTGCTGAACAAGCTCGACCATTTCAAATTGAACAACAGGGACAAATGCACTCCGGAATTGTGACCGATATCGTCAGCGCTATCTTCGCGGAGTCGGATTACCAAGTGAATTATCATACTTATCCATTTAAACGTATGATTTCCATATTGGAAGAAGGCGCTGAGCCAAACTGGTTAACTTATGGCAGCCCGAACTGGGGCAAGGTGCAATCGGAAAATTTATCTAAGGAGCCCATTTACACTGTAAAACATGTACTGGTGTCGAGTAGCGAGAAGCCTTTAGAATTCAAAAATATGGATACCATGCATGGTCGTTCTATTGTGTTACTGCTGGGGTTTGATTATCCAAATTTAACACCGTTCTTTGAAAATGGCAGTGTCAATGAAATGCGAGTAAAAGACTACAACGCCGCATACCGAGTGATAAGCCGAACCCCTGGAGACACGGCTTTTGTCGAGATGGAATCCCGAGTCCTATACAACTTAAAGCGACTCAATTTGCCGTTAGAGAATTTTCAGATACAGCCTTTCAGCTCGGTTATTCCTGACTACTCAATCTACCTGGCTTTTTCTCCTCAAATGCAACCAGAAACTCAAAATTACATCAATACACGACTCGTTGAATTAAAAGCCTCAGGAGAAATTGATGAAATCATTCAAAAGTATCAATGAATCACCTCATTAACAAAAACGCCAACGATGATACGTTGGCGTTTTTGTTTCTGGGAAATCTGTAGCACTTACTTAGTGTGGTTAACAAACTTAGGATCAAACATGTGCCCCAATTTACTCGCCTTGGTTTGCAGGTAATGTTGATTACTTGGGTTAT
The DNA here is from genome assembly GCF_033339515.1 of Vibrio sp. 2130-1. NCBI lineage: Bacteria > Pseudomonadati > Pseudomonadota > Gammaproteobacteria > Vibrionales > Vibrionaceae > Vibrio > Vibrio sp. 2130-1. Next base: position 117,772 of record NZ_JAWOUT010000009.1, on the reverse strand, counting down.
TCCCTTCTTGTAATGGCACTCGTTCAATGACGTTAATATCAACCGCTTTTAAGGCGGCGAGCTTGCGTGGGTTATTCGTCATTAGACGCACAGCGTCAATCCCCAAATGCTCTAGCATTCCTTTACAGAACGCGTAATCACGCATATCAGCGGCAAAACCTAAACGCTCATTTGCTTCCACGGTATCTGCGCCATCATCTTGTAAGTGATAGGCACGAATTTTATTAATCAAGCCGATTCCACGCCCTTCTTGACGTAAATAAAGCAGCACGCCACATCCCTCTTTGACGATGTTTTGTAGCGCTCTATTAAGCTGAAAACCACAGTCACAACGCGTGCTAAATAGAGCATCTCCGGTAAGACACTCCGAATGCAACCGAATAAGTGGTGCTGCACTTTTTGTTGGCTCGCCATAGACCAGAGCAAGATGCTCTTTATTTGTCGCGGCTTCAATAAAGCCGTACATCATAAATGTGCCCCACTGGGTGGGCAATTTGGCTTTATCGATAAACTTCACGAGATTGTAAGGCTCAACATGTCTCAGCTCTGCTCGAACATTCATCAGAATCTCTCCTAGATGATTTTCTCCTTTACCATCTCCCCCGTCTCCCCAAAAGGCATCTTTATGAGAATGCTCTGTTAGGCAAGCGTTACCCGTTCTCATTAATTGCTGCGCTAATGGTGGATTTTGTAGAAACTTTTCCCTAACGATGAAAGCCATAACAGCCAACTTTATATCGTCCCAATCGCTTCTGACAAAGTGTTCGTATTTACGGCTTAAAGCAAACGCTTCATCAGGGGTGCTTGCGTGCTGAATTTTACTTTGCAACTGAGCATCGAGAAACTTTTGGGCTTGGTAATAATGTTCGCTGGTGGGCCAAGTTTGGGAGGAGATATTGACTGGGGCATGGCAAAAATTTGAGAGAAAACCGTGGGGCTCATCGGGCTCATAAAAAAGGATTTGATCAACCATACTTGCGCTCCTTGCTTTGTGGTTGCGATAATCAACAAAAAGCATATCGCTACTGATATATCTAGTAACACAAGGTCAGATTGTCAAACTTCTTCGGGACGGGACGTGAGTGTGAAACTCGTGCTTTTGAGGCGCAAGACAGATAAATGGAGAGTTTGAATAAGAGAGTAATAGAGTGAAAAAATAAAAAGGGCAGTCCGTCGACTACCCTATGGGTTGCTAAACCAACCTGAGGCGATCAGTGTATCAAGCCAAGCTCCCTTGCTTCTTCAATGGTCAACCCACTTTCACGGATCTCACGTAACGCTTCAATGCGTCTTCTGGCTTCTGCTGATTTCACTGTTTTCTCTGGCTTCACAACGGTTTCCTCATCAGGTAATTCCCATTTGTGAGCGATGTTGGTCATCTCGTCATGGTCGATAGAATTAATGGACATATTTCCTCCGAACACACCATGTTTTCGATGCGTAATCTATAGCAAAACCGGAACAAGGTGGTAAGAAAAACTGTAGGGAAATGTGACCCCTCCCGCCCTTTCGTTAACTCCTTAATAGATTCATCATTTAAGTTTTGCCAAGGGACAAATTTACGATTAAATTTGAGTAATTCCCCCTACGAAAAGTGTGCTGATCTAGCTCTCAATTCTGCTCTTCTTTAGTTTTATCAACGACGCATTACACCACTTCCTGTTTCACCTAACTTTCGAGTCACTTCACTGATTCATAGTTTGATACTTTCTAAAAACCGCCACACCTGATAATGATAATAATTATCTTTTAGATTGGTAAGGTGTTTATATGGATGGTATTAACTTAAGTCATGCATACCACAATGACCCGGTCATCCAGATCCGAGATTTGTGCGTCGATTACATCACTGATAATGGTGATTTTAATGCGGTAAAGTCCGTCAGCTTTGATATCGGCAAAGGCGAAGTATTTGGTCTTGCCGGTGAATCTGGATGTGGTAAAAGCACAATTGCATTCTCAATAAATCGTCTTCATAAGCCGCCAGCGTTCATTTCTGGCGGTAAAATATGGTTTGATGGCAAAGATATCCTTAGTATCTCAGACTCTGAACTGACCGCTCTAAGGTGGAGTGAAATCGCCATGGTGTTCCAGAGCGCGATGAACTCACTCAACCCTGTCTTAACGATACAAGAGCAATTTGCAGATGTGTTACGACACCATCAAGGCCTCACTAACGCTCAAGCAAAAGATAGAGCAGAAAAGTTGTTGGACTTGGTCAATATTCCTCGAGAACGCTTAGCAGAATATCCTCACCAATTTTCAGGAGGAATGCGTCAGCGGTTGGTGATAGCCATTGCTTTGTCTCTAAATCCAAAACTGATCATTATGGATGAACCCACAACAGCATTAGATGTAGTGGTACAGCGAGAAATTTTACAGCAAATTTATCAGCTTAGAGATGAGTTCGGTTTTTCAGTCCTCTTTATCACTCATGACCTGGCACTCATGAGCCAACTATGTGATCGAATTGCAATCATGCGTCACGGAGAAATCGTCGAAGTCAATCGAGCATACGATATACGCAATCATCCTCAACACCCTTACACGCAAAAGCTATGGGCTTCTTTCCCAAACATCCATGACGTCCACAAACAACCAGAGTTACAAGGAGCGTAACCATGAGTCAACCTATCATCCAAATGAAAAATGTGATTAAAGAATTCAAAGTGGGCGGTGGTTTAGCGAAAGAGGAAACCTTTCGTGCGCTTCAAGGAGTGACTTTTGATCTGTACGCAGGAAAAACCTTGGCTTTGGTTGGAGAGTCAGGCTGCGGTAAGAGTACTTGCGCTCGCTTAATAACCAAAGTCTATCCTGCAACGGAAGGCGAGATCCTTTTCAATGGCACTGACATAAATGAGATCACGTCACGATCGGCTCTACAAGAATATCGCAGTAAAGTACAAATGGTGTTTCAAGATCCGTTTGGCTCTCTCAATCCAACTCATACCATTCGCCATCACCTAACACGTCCTTTAAAAATTCATAAACAAGTCAAAAACGAGCGCGACATCCCAGCCCGCTTGGAAGAGCTCCTAAAGCTGGTGGAACTACCTGAAGAGACATTGAATAAGTTCCCTCACGAACTCAGTGGTGGGCAACGTCAGCGAGTAAACTTAGCAAGGGCTTTAGCGGTAGGTTCGCAAATCATTCTTGCGGATGAGCCTACGTCTATGCTGGATGTTTCTATTCGCTTGGGAGTGTTGAATTTAATGCAACGAATGAAGCAAGAACTGGGAATTGGTTTTTTATACATCACTCATGATCTGGCGACTGCGCACTACATCGCGGAAGAAACCGCAGTAATGTACAAAGGGCAAATCGTTGAATGGGGCGACACTCATTCAATACTTAAGAACCCGCAGCATCCTTATACTAAGCTGTTGATTTCTGCCGTTCCTGATCCTGACTTACCTTTTGGTAACTTAGTGAAAAATGAACCAAACTATTCGATAGATGCCGATGAAATTCGTCAACGTAGCAGCATAATTGTCGACGAATTTGATCAAATAGGACCAAATCACTATGTAAAACAATGGACTGAGGCAGCGTAATGGATTTGAGTACTTGGCAAGATCAAATCGCCATGTGGTACGAACAGCGGAAACATGATCAAGTAGAAAAATTGGAAACGATCTTATATCAGGTGCCTGATGACGTGTTTGGACCCGAATTGAGTGATCTTCAAAGTAAAGCGATTGCTTGCTGGTTGGATGGATGTTTACGCGTGTTTCAACATGCAAGGTACCAAGACCCTCAGAAAGCATATCAAACTTTGCTTTATACGAGTGCAAAGCTTGAACAAGCAGCATGCCAAGTCTCGACTGATATTCTGATCAAAGATTGGTGTTTGAGACGACTTCAGCATCTCACCGTTGTGGCGTTAGAGTTTTGTAATCAGCAGTGTGATCAAAACAAGTGGCAGGAACAAGCCCATAGCTTAATCGAATCACATGTTGCGTTGATGCGTTCATTACATTGGAATGAACCTAAGAAGCATGATCAAGGTTTGCCTCATTAGTCCGGAAAAATGATCAAGGCTTAATTAGCGGAATTTTAGGTAAAAAAAAGCGAGTTTCCTGAGGAGAAACTCGCGAAGTCTATTCAGAATGAATGTAACAATATGAGCCAATCTATTAATCATCAGAAAGGACAAAAGGTTGTCTATTCGGGATAAATAGTAGTATTAGGCTTGGCTTCTAATGTCAGTGGTTTGTAAGAGTTAAGTCTGTTTTTTATCATCGAAAGACATTGTTACATTTCAAACCGATACATCACACCTATAGCTTGATACACATCAAGCGACACTTTTAAATCGCCATTTCATCCAAGGCACGAAATACCATTTCATCCATGTGACCATCGAAGATTTGACGACAAACTTTCCGACGCACCGCTAACCCCGCAATCAGGCGCTCGATGGTAAGATGCTTAACATCGTTCTGGGTGTTAAACAGCTCGACGGTTTTACTTAATGTCTCATAAGGAATCGGCTCATCCCCTACCCTTAGCCAATCGAGCTTCTCTATGTAATCTGAGCACTCTTCTTTGATTGAGGCATACGAGTGCCCTGTCATCGCAGACAAAGCCGTTATACTGCGTTCTAGAGCCTCTGGTGAGGTATATTTAGATAGAGTAATGGTGATCTCATCAGCATTGATCTCTACCAAATGTTTTCTTTGCTTCACGCGTCGCCCTAAATTTCCTCTTGGAGACGGTGCTTTGCGTTGAATGGGCTCAAATTCGCCGTCTATGATGCCTGAGAGCTCCTCAAGCTGTTGTCGGGTTACCATCTCATTACGAAGTGGATTTGGCAGCGTAGGCGCCATGTTACGCTTTCCTGCGTTGGTCGTTCGCGCTCGCGAATAACGTAAGACCTCTTCGACATCACATTTGATATCGATCTGGTAGTCCATCACTTTGTCATTTTCGATCATGGTTTCGATCGTCAGGTGATAACCCCACAAATTAACGACGAATAGATCATCATTCCCTTTTCCATCAGACAAACGCTTTAGTTCTCGGATCAAATCCATGGAGAAACGTCGCCATTCAATGTTACGTGCAAGTTTCTGGTTTAACTCACTCAGTAGCATGCAATCCGTGTGACGACGAACCATGCGACTACGGAAGAAAGAGTACAGTTGAAACACCAAAGTATGTTGTTTCAAGATCTCTGGCGGAAACAAGAAGAAATAATCGCGCGTTAACAGCTCTTCATAAAACGAAGGTTCCCAAACTAAAATATATAAGTTTGGCTTGATACGAATTTCACCATCGCTACCCTCCACTGGTGCCTCTTCAGAGGCTGTGATGGTTCGTGCAAGAAAACGAAAACGATCACTTTTGAAGCCCTCTGGCATGTTTTCACTTAGCCAACGTCCAGTAAGTTCATGGAGCTGAAAATCAGTGAATTCAATGCGATCAATGCTATCGCGAATGGAATCACGAGCTGGACCACTGTCTTTTTTGCCTCTGAGCGACAAAATATCAGTGATGTATAGCGGCGTTTTGTTTGGTACGTGAGCCGCATCAAGCTGATACTGATCTTTGTGATGATCATGATACTGAACCGTTAACGTGAAGAGAGCGAACAGGGTCATGAGATCATCCACAGTCATGATATTTTTGGATGATCGCGTCTCAATAACGGCTTTTGTGCCAGAGATCGACACCATGGATTTCTGATAACTTTTTCGAGTTCTTGGTGGCGCAAGTGCTTGGTCAATGATCCCAGCCCAATTTGTTGGAGATACAACAAATTGATCGGCTTCATCTTTCATCGTGGGAGGTGTGTTTAACCCGTGCTCATTCAACAAACGTTTGTTTACTTGAGTCTGAGCCAATGCTTTCGAACGTTTTTGTTTCTCGTTCTGGCGAACTTTGTCGGTAACAAGACTTGTTGCTCCCAACACAGATATAAGCTGATTGGGATTCACAAATTTATGTAGCATCGTTTTACCAGCAAGTCCCTCTTCAAAACGCACTGGAGTTTGAGTAAATAAACCAATATTTACTGCCGCGCGCAAACGTTGTTGCAGGGCTGCACGTGTGAGTTGCCCATCTGTTGCTTCCACAATCTCTGTGGTTGAAACCAAACCATCCTTGCTGCTGAAGCCTCGTAATGAGATCAGATTAAGCAACTCTAAGATGCTTTTGGTCACCCCTTTGAAATGTTGGTACTGCTCTACCCAATCCGCAGAGGATTCATGTACCTCAAAAAGATGGCCATCTTTGTGGCTTCTCGGTGCTTTAATCAGAATTTTTTCATCAGCCGTCATTTTAGATCCAGATCACACTAGCCGTAGTTGTGCTATGGTTCCGAAGAATAAAGAAAAACAGATCATAAATAAAGAAAAAAGATTGTTTTTAAATAACTGATCTTTTTGATTAATCTGATCTTAATTGATTATATGATCTAATGATCTGGCTTGAAATTTCTCGCTAAGCTTTTGTTCTATAAGACTATTATTTCCATGTGTTTCGGAACTATGATCATAAGAAGTCTGAAAGTATGATCAACAATAACTTGAAAGCATGATCATATTTATTCGTAAGCATGATCATTAAGGTTATGAAAAGATGATCAAAAGAGTCTTGAAACGATGATCATGATGTTTTTACAGGTTATCCACAGATGCAGTATTTAATAATGATCTTCACGATGATTATATTGTGCATTGGTGATGTTATTTATACTCGGACCGATGATCAAGAGCCAATATATCTATCGTTCTGCCGCCCATATTGATGAGATATCACTCATCTGATTAAAATATATTCAAGTCGCTCATATTTAGAAGTAAATCCTAGTCTCTGCTTATTTACAGGAAGCATGATCATGAGAGCGTGATTTATCATAGCAACTTGAGCAATTTCATTGTTCCGGCTTCTATACCGTCAATTTCTGCTCAATCCCCCATTCTGTCTGCACTCAACCGTAAATCAGAGAAGAAAACTCATGCTTCCGACAGATTCTAAGGCTTGATCATATTTCCGATTAATGGATCTTATTTTATTTGCGTGTTTACACCGTATTCTGCTCTATTTTTCCATGATCATGCTTTCGGATTTGTTTATTAACACGGAAGCATGATCATAAGTATACCTTGATCATACTTCCATAGATGTTTCGCTGGAACTGCCCTATTTTGTTCGGAGACATGATCAAGGTGTTCAGGTCTTTATTGTTCCGATATTACTTACTATTTTTCGTTTAAATTAGGTTGGTCTAACATAATCCGTAATTTAGCTTAAGATTATAATCGTTCCGGTAGAAAATTGATTTACATTGTAAATGAGTGACGTTGTAACACTTTTTATTTTTAAGTTTAGGTGTCCACTTATGAGAAGATTATTTGATTAAAAATAGTTATCTTTTTGACCATAAATCATAAAAGCGTCGATTTGGGTGTTTTTTTATGTGATGGTTATTCAAAATGTTCGTGCACCTTTTTGTTGTTTTTGGTCTTTACTGCTGTACAATTGCAATTATAAATCCTTCCAACGGAATTTGGCATGAAAAGAGAAAAAACGATTGAAAACCTTCTTGAGTTAGCGGAGCTGACTCAGCAGGTTCAAGCTGACCGTATTGAAATTGTTTTAGAAGAGCGAAGCGATAACTACTTCCCACCAATGTCGAAAGCGATGATGGAAACCCGTTCTGGTCTAACTCGCCGTAAGCTCGACGACGCGATTGGTAAAATGGAAGCCGCTGGGCATCAATTTACTAAAAACAACGCGAATCATTATTCAATTACGTTAGAAGAAGCACACATGCTCATGGATGCGGCTGAAGTGCCTAAATTTCATGAGCGTAAAAAGAATTCAGGTAACAAACCTTGGATTATTAATGTGCAGAACCAAAAGGGCGGTACAGGTAAATCAATGACCGCGGTTCATTTAGCGGCATGTTTAGCGCTAAATTTGGATAAACGATACCGTATTTGTTTAATCGACTTAGACCCACAAGGCTCGCTACGTTTATTCCTTAACCCGCAAATCAGCATGGCAGAGCATGATAATATCTATTCTGCGGTAGACATTATGTTGGGTAACGTGCCTGATGGTGTGGAAATTGACAGTGAATTTTTACGTAAAAACGTATTGCTGCCAACGCAATATCCGAACTTAAAGTCGATTTCAGCGTTTCCAGAAGACGCGATGTTTAATGCGGAAGCATGGCAAACGCTATCTGAAGACCCATCACTCGATATCGTCCGTCTGCTGAAAGAGCAACTGATTGATAAAATTGCTGATGACTTCGATATCATTATGATTGATACCGGTCCACACGTTGACCCATTAGTATGGAATGCTATGTATGCATCAAATGCCTTGCTAATTCCTTGTGCGGCTAAGCGTCTGGACTGGGCTTCAACAGTAAACTTCTTCCAGCATTTGCCTACGGTATATGAAATGTTCCCGGAGGACTGGAATGGTCTTGAGTTTGTTCGCTTGATGCCAACCATGTTTGAGGACGACAATAAGAAGCAAGTTTCTGTTTTAACTGAAATGAACTATCTTCTAGGTGACCAAGTTATGATGGCTACTATTCCTCGTAGCCGTGCGTTTGAAACCTGTGCCGATACCTACAGCACAGTATTTGATCTGACAGTAAGCGATTTTGAAGGCGGTAAGAAGACACTAGCTACCGCGCAAGACGCTGTTCATAAGAGCGCACTGGAATTAGAGCGTGTGCTGCACTCTAATTGGCCGTCATTGAATCAGGGGTAATAAGTAAATGGCTTTGAAAACGTCTGAATTAAACGCGAAATTATTTGGCAAAACGAATAAGCGTCGTGTTGTGACTCCGCAAGAGGCGCAAACTGCGGCAAAAGAGAAAGCTCAAACGATTGAACTAGCAGTTGCAGGTGAAAATATTGTTCAGTTTGAACTTGTGCGTATTCCTGCAAATAAAGTTGCGACAGAAACAACAGTATTTGTTGATAACGCTCGTGAGCAATCGTTCTTAAACGAACATGCTTTATCTGATGTTTTAGTCACACTCAAAGAGCGTGGCCAACAATATCCAGCAGTGGGTCGTAGAACTGAAGATGGCAAGATTGAAGTTTTAGATGGTAGCCGTCGTCGCATGTCTTGTATCCTCGCTGAACAAGACTTTTTGGTTTATGTTGCTGACAACATTAATACTGACCATGCTAAGTTTTTGTCTGATGTGGCAAATGCTCACAAGCCGCTCTCTTTATATGAAAAAGGGAAAGAGATGCAGGCTAAGCTTGATAGTGGTGAAGCTGAAGATCAGAAAGCATTGGCAAAAATGTTCCAGTGCAGTGAAGCGTTGGTAAGTGGCGCTTTAAAAGCCGCAGCATTACCGTTAGAACTGCTTCAAGCGTATCCGAATGTTGGCGATCTCGGTCGTCCAACTATCGTGAAACTGCACAAACAGTTTTCAACGCTGACGCCAGAGCAGCAGCAAGAGCTGTTAGATAAATGTCGCTCTAGCGAAGGGTTTTTATGGCAGCGAAGCACAGCTCAAGGCGTTGCTCGTCTGACAAAAGAAGTCACGGAAAGCATCGAAAATTGGATTACTGAACTTGCACCAGCAAAACCTGGCAAGAAGACGGAAAAAGTCGACTTAGTTAAAGGTCGAGCAAGCTATAGCCGAAAAGGTAGCAGCCTGGCGTTGAACTTGAAGAAAGTTGACGACAGCTTAATGGAAGAGATTCTTGCGTTTGTACAAACCAAACTGCAATAACAAATGATGATTGAATCAACCGCCTCCGGGCGGTTTTTTTATATCTGAGAAGCGTCAAATTAAAGATGTGATACCATTACGTCAGTTCAACGTTGGATAGACAAAATGCAGACACAATCTGATTTCCTTTCATCACTTCAACATCAAGCTCACCAATCTTTCCAAAGGATTGGTGTTGTCATTCAAGGCGAGGCTTCTTGGCAAAATGCGTTGATGTCAGAGTTCCATAAAACGCAGCGCCATCAACGTTGGTTTTCTGTTGGTGATTTTGGTTTGAAAAACGTATCCAGCGTTTCGTCTAAACAAGGGCACATGTTGCTAGGCAGAGAGTGTGACGTTCTATTGTTTGATACTCGAAATGGCTTTGATGCAAATAGTTTTACCGCCGCGCTTGGCTCATTGGTTGGCGGCGGTTTTCTTATTGTCATTACTGAGCTGCGACAAAATGCGAATTTTGCTCAGCAATGGATGCACAAACAATGGGAGAAGCTCGTTGTTATTGAGCAAGACAAACCATTGCCAACGGCTCCAGACATCAAGCAAGCAGAAAAAGAAAGCCACTACACGGAACAAGAACATGCCATTTCTCTAATTGAAAAGGTGGTAACTGGACATCGAAAGCGACCGTTAGTTTTGACCGCTGATCGTGGGCGCGGAAAAACAAGTGCCCTCGGCATTGCGTGTGCGAGCTTATTACAGCAGAAGCCACTTAGAATCTTAATTACGGCACCATCTATAAAAGCCGTTGAGCCTGTTTACCTGCATGCTTTGCGGCTACTTCCTAATGCGCAGCGTATTAGGAAGGACAGATTAGAATCAGGGCAGGGATCCATTCAATTCATTGCTCCAGATGAACTATTATTGAGTCGACCTGAATGTGATTTGTTACTTGTCGATGAAGCGGCTGCAATTCCAGTTCCTATGCTCAAAAGCATTACCGAACATTATCATCGACTCGTTTTTTCTACGACTATTCACGGTTATGAAGGTTGTGGCCGGGGCTTTACGATTAAATTTGTTGATTGGCTTCAGAAACAGCGTTCGGGAATGAAAACATGGCACATGACACAGCCCATCCGCTGGAGCATGAATGATGCGCTTGAATCATGGCTCTATGACGCGTTTTTGTTGGATGCGGAGTTAACGCACCATCAACTTAAACAGGTCGACTCAATTTCCCTTTCTAAAGCCGATAAGAACTATTTGATATCGCAGCCTAGTTTGCTGCGTGAGTGCTTCGCTCTTTTGGTGAATGCTCATTATCAGACCTCGCCGAATGATTTGATTCACCTTTTGCAAGACGACAACATTCAGCTCTATTTTGCTAAGCAAGATAATGCGGTTGTGGGGGTGATATTAGCGGTCGAAGAGGGGGGCCTTGACGATGAATTGATTGAAGAAATCCAGCTTGGTAAGCGTCGTCCTAAAGGACACTTAGCCCCCATTACGATTGCAAACCACCTAGGATTTCCGAATGTCGCGAATCTATCGACGCTACGAGTCATGAGAATTGCGGTTCATCCAGCATTGCAAGGAAAAGGTATTGGTCAAAAAATTCTGCAGCAACTTGAGCAAATGGCTGCTAAACACATTGCCTACTTATCCACGAGTTTTGGTGCGACGGAAGAGTTGCTCTATTTCTGGCGACAATCGAACTTCCGTACAATTCGCTTAGGGTCAATGCGCGATGCTGCTAGCGGTTGTTATTCAGTCTTGATGGTCAAACCTTGTGATTCCCAACAGACGGTTTGGGTCGACCAATCTCAGGCGCTATTTGAAGAAATGTTGTCTAACAATGTGGCTGACGTCTATCCAAAATTAGAAGCCCCTATTTTTCGAGCTCTATTGCCGCAACCTTTGGGAATGAGTCCACTTCATCCCGCTAAGTTATTACTAATTGAATGTTATGCTGATGGTGGTAACAGTTATGAGTCTGTGTCTGTGTGGCTTCAGCAGTGGTTACTTAACTTAGGTTTGAACTCCGCTTCCGACTTGATGATCAGTAAGCTTTTTCTTAACCGTAGTTGGACTGAATGTGCTCAGCAATTTGGTTTACCTGGAAGAAGGCAAGTTGAGCAGCAGTTAAGGGGCGAAGTAAGGCACATTTGGAGCGATTTACACTGTAAACAATAAAGGGAAATTTACACTGTAAATGAAATTACTGGGAGCTGATTTTACACTGTAAATCCAGCTCCTTTTTGTTTCAGCGTGTATTTTGATTGAGCTTTAGGCTAAATCGAGTTTTCTCTTAATATCCTGTTTAACCGTTATTGATGGATTACTTTCTTTAGTGACGTGAGCCCTATAATAAGAAATGCGAGGTTTGTTCAGAAAACGGATTTGGTTAGACTGAGAGTGTTGATGGGAAGCAAAGTGGTAAGGGTATGTGGAAGCTGTGTCTTGAGTTATCTGAAGATAAGACCAAGGTGATAGCCCGTCTTCCGGGTGAAGTGGATCTCGGTGGTGAGCTAAATCAAAATGAATTAAACGAGCAGCTCGTCGTAATGAACGCCGAAAAGATGTTTGTTGTAGAGGGGGAAGTCGTGAGATTCATTAACTGCGCCAAAGAACGTAAAGCTGAAGCTTACGAAGGCATCGTCATTGCAGAAAAACGCAACGCACAAGTTGAGGTCGAATTGTCGAATAATGACATGCTCGCCAGCATGAACGTTGTCGGCGCGTACGGAGGCCGAGGTTTACGTGGCCCCGAGATTGTTCAAGCCCTTGCTCAAGCGCGAGTTTCGAAAGGCATCAACAAACTGGCTTTGAAGAAAGTGTTGGTTGTCAGCACTCAGCTCAAACCCGGCGAAACTTTTTCTCAACCTGTAGCGGTTGGTAAGCAACCTATCAAAGGCAAAGACGCTCTTTTTACTCCTCTTGTTAAAGACATCACCAAACGCATCCTCAAACCCAAAGACGGCCAATCTGCTAGCGACAAAATTGATTTACGTAACCTCGGTGAAACTATCGCGGTTGACGTAGGCGATGAGGTGATGCGCCGCACGCCTGCGACCAAAGGCACGCCTGGCTTTACTGTTCAAGGGCGAGTGATTCCTCCGCAAGCCGGAAAAGACAGCCCAATGAAGCCGGGCAAAGGCACTGAGATTAGCAAGCAAGACCCAAACCTATTGATTGCATCGGTATCCGGTACGCCTCTGATTAAAGACAAAACCATCGAAGTTGATAACGCACTCTGCCTCAATAGCGTTGGCGTGAATACAGGCCACGTGAAATTCAAAGGGAATGTGATTATCGGTGGCAACATCGAATCCGGAATGATTGTTAAAGCGACGGGCTCTATTACTGTAGGCGGCTTCATTGAATCGGCTGAAGTACAAGCGCAAGACGACATTCAAGTTGGTAAAGGGATCATTGGCCACACCGTGAGTGATGGCCGGCCAAAGAGTTGTCACGTCAAAGCCAAAGGTTCGATTCGTGCCAGCTACGCCCAATATTGTGATTTGCAAGCCGGCGAAGATATTGAGTTGGCGGTGCACAGCATGAATAACGATATTGTTTGTGGGCGCAATCTGACGGTGCTAGACGCGAACGGTAGGAACGGCACGCTCAGCGGCGGAGATGCAAAAGTCGGTGGCAAAGTGGTGTGCTTACAATTGGGCGTAGAAGGCGACACCGCCACTAAGGTAGAAGCGTTCGCACGCTATTCTGCATTTAAGGAACGATTAGCAGAGCTTAAAGAACAATACAAACGCGCTCAAGAAGGCACGATGGATGTGATTCGTAAAGAGCTCGAATTTAAGAAACGTGCTAAAGCCGAACGTACCGACGAAGAACAAGCTCAGATTGACGTGATGAAAACACAAAACAACGAGCAGCTTGAAGCGATAAAGCAAAAGCTAGAACAAACGGAACACGACTTTGAAGTCGCGTTAGAAGAAAATATTGTCGAAGCCAAAGAGCGTGTCTTCACTCGCGTGACGGTGCAGTTTGGCGACGAACAAGTAACGACAAAGCGCACTCATGGCGGTTGTTCGTTCCGTTTCAATCAATACGAAATTAAAGTCTCGGCGAACTTGGAAGAAGAGGACGTCGCTGCGGTTTAAGCTTTCTTACTCACTGAGCCACACGTCGCAACAAGATGTGTGGGCTTTCTTATCTACAAATCGACAATGTGCTCTTGATAGTAGTCCGCAAGCGCACCCACTTGGCTGCTACACATTACTTTCATTGCTTGTTTAATGTGTTCTATTGGCCAGTTCCACCATTGGATATTGAGTAGAGTTTCAATCTCTTTATCGCTGAATCGTTGACGTACGACTTGGTTGTTTCCAACCACCACAGAATAAGGTTGCACGTCTTTCGTCACTACGGCGCGTGCTCCGATGACGGCTCCATCGCCGATGTTTACTCCGGGCATGATCATCGCCTCACTGCCAATCCAAACATCATTTCCCACCACTGTGTCTCCGGCACGCTCGAAACCGTCTTGTACGCCTTCTCCAAATTCTTCAGGAGAGAAGGGGAAGGTCGAAATCCAGTCAATGCGATGACCTTGGTTTCCTGCCATCATGAAGGTGGCTCCAGAAGCGATGGAACAAAAATTGCCAATGATTAATTTGTCGATGCTATCGGGTTCTCTACTTTGCCATTCTTGAAGTGTGACGGGGTCACCCAACAAGTAGCGTACCGCTTGCTCTTCGAAGCTTTTTTGATGATAGAAGCCCGAGTAATAGCTGTAATCGCCAACGATGATATTGGTATTAGTGATGTGATCTTTAATGACTTGACCTTTTAACCACGTGTCGAAAACACTCATAACTCATCCTTTCAAATTTAGGTTGTACAGAGTTTAGAGGCTTTCTATTATTTCCAGTAGTTTGATTTTAGAGATTCAGAATTACTGTATGGAAATAAAATGGCTCAGCTACGTACCACTTTACGTCGCTTTGTGTGAGGAACGGAGTATTGCTGGTGCAGCAAAGCGACTGAATTGTTCGAATGCGCATGTAAGTCGGCAACTTAAACAGCTTGAAGACATATTGTCGGTGCAGCTTATTCAGCGAACTACGCGCCAGTTTAATTTGACCTACGATGGTTTGCGGTTTTATCAGCAGGTAAAGCAACTGCTCGAAGGCGCTGAGCAGATCAATGAGCAAGTCATGGCAAACGAGATCGTATCGGGAAAATTGAGAATAGCGGCGTCCGCTTCTTTCGGAGCTGCGTTACTCAGCCAAACATTGATCGAGTTTCGATTGCAACATCCACAAGTGAGCGTCGAAGTGATCTTCACAGAGACACCTCTCGACTTGATTGAGGCTGGGTTTGATATCGCATTCTACTTTACCGATACTCCCCCAGAGGGATACGTCGGCCATCAGCTACGCACTTTACACTGTAAACCGATCGCTCATCGCTCGTATTTAGCTGATAAACCAAATGTAAGTACGCCAGAGGATCTTGGTGACTTAGAGCACATCCTTTATAAAAGTCGTGACTTAGTGTTAGACAAGTGGACGTTTACGCATAAGCAAACTCAACAGCAGTGCAGCATTGAGTTAGAAAGTACGCTGAGTTTTAATCTTGTCCAGTCCATGTTGGATGCTACTTTGGCTGGCTGTGGTGTAGCCATGTTAGATGAATTTGCACTGGCTAAACTCGACCCTGCACAAAAAGAAAAACTCGTGAGTTTGCTGCCAGAATGGCAAACGGATGCGATTTTGCCGCTTTATCTGCTTTACCCAAAACGTGAGCACTTACCAAGAAGAACGCGAGCGTTCATTGATCACTTTAGGAACATATATTCTGTCGGCGAATAGCGACAACAAACTTAGCAACAATTGAGGAAGTAAAGGAATGCGAAAACACTGTATTGCGATTGGCGGTGGGGGCTGGATGATGGGAGAGAATCCGAGCCCGCTCGATCAATACATTTTGTCTTTGTCTGGTAAGGAGAATCCAAACATTTGTTTTATACCTACAGCCACGGGAGATGCCGATGAAGTGATTGAACGTTTTTACGATGCGAAGCTTAGTGAAAACGTGACCCATTTTCCGCTGTTTAAGTTTGAAGCTGGTTGGAAAGAAACGCTATTTGAACAAGACATCATTTACGTAGGTGGCGGTAATACGCGTTCGATGTTGGCCATTTGGCGCGAATGGGGAATCGATAGAATACTCAAGCAGTGTTATGAACAAGGCATCATCATTTGTGGCATGAGCGCAGGTGCAATTTGTTGGTTTGAGTTTGCGGTGACAGACAGTGATCCCGAAGCATACCAAGTTATGCGTTGTCTTGGATTTATTGATGGTTTGGCTGCGGCGCATTTTTCTCATGTAGGTGAGAAGTTCGAGGTTTTCCAAGCCTTTGCTCGTTCTCAACCGAGCATCACTTGTTATGGCATTCACGATTATGCGGCATTGCACTTTGTTGATGGAAAATTGTTAGCTACTGTCACCAGCCTCCCTGATGCAGGCGTGTTGGTTAAAACAGGTAACGAAGAAAACATATTGCGAGGGGAGCTTCTTCAAATCAGCATTAAAGGCAATAACTACTGACCGGACACAGAAGAAGCTCATGGATTCAGCTAACTTACATTAAGTATCGTGCTTACAGCTCGTAACGCAGACCTAAGTGGTAGTAGCTTTCGTCTGCGTGCGCACCGCCAAACGAGACTTCTTGTCCATTGCTGTAGCCACGCGAGCCGTTACGATCAACGTAGTTTGTGTAGATAGAAGAACGAGGCGTCAGTTTGTATTGCACTTCTAGCGTTGTATCTTTCAGCTCTAGCTCGTCACCATCACTGTTTTCTAAAGAACGATAACCAGCACGCAGTGCCCATTTGTCATTTACACTGTAAACCGCCGTCAATTCCATCACTTTGTCGGTGCTGGTTTGTGAGTAATAGCCCTCTAGTTCATCTTCCGAGTACAACGCACCCAACATCAAATCACCTAGGTAGTAACGCGTACCTGCGCCCCAGAATGTGTAATCGGTGTCGTTGCTTTCACGTGCATCACCTTTATTTTTCTGCATCGCCACCACTGGCGCCAATGTACCCAAATTCCCCATGTCTAGCGTATAACGCAGTGCAGCGTTGTAACCGTAGTCGAGCTCAGAAGTGTTGTTTCCTAAAATGTACGCGACAGAAAAGTCGAAATTACCTAGGCTGTTTTGATATTGCAGCGTGCCATCTTGACGGAAAACTTGCGTCGCGGTTTTGTCGACTTTATTCGCTTGGCGCGCCATAGAAACATCGGAAGAGGCGAACACATCACCAATGTCGGTTAACATAATCAATCCAGATGCCACGCGACCACCAGTAATACGACCATAATCTTTCGCATCAATACCCGCCCATACATAACGTGCAGTCAGAGATGGTTTGTCGTTTACTTGGTTTGCGTATTCAGCTGCACCCACTTGGTATTGCGCTTGGCCGATGATCGACGCGTACTCGTTGATGGTTTGTGAACCGTTTAAACCAATACGGCCATCAAACTCGCCATTTGCATCGCCGTGCTCGTCATTTTTACTGGTGACATTGAAACCAAGACGAGAGTAAATATTTAAAACTGACCCATCTTCCGCTTGATACAGCTGCGCTGCCATTGCGTTTGATGCCATCAATGTAGGGAGAAGTAGAGCCAAAATGTGCTTTTTCATGATTAACGACCTTTCATTTCTATTGTTTTAGGTACGACAAAGCCTCTTCCGAGTAACGGAATAAGAAAAATTGTCGTGAAGTAGAGAGAGGGTGCGCCCTTGTTTGCCAAGGGCGCGAGCTAGTCCATTCCTATAGGGGAAGAATGATTTAGCTTAAATCGACGTCTTTGCAGCCAAAGAAGTAAGTCGCGAGGAAGCCGACGATGTAAGAGATAAGCAGTCCGGCAACAAACACCATCATGCCCGGGAAGATGCCATTTTCAGATGTCATGAGAGGAATCGCCACGATACCGGACGGGCCAAACACCGTATTAAGACCAACTGGTAAGCCAAGGTAAGAAACTAAACCGATAAAGAAGCCGCCCGCAGCACCACCAATACAAGCGGTAACGAATGGTTTTACGCGTGGTAATGTCACGCCGTAAATCAATGGTTCGCCAATGCCTAGAAGACCCGGAATAATAGCGCCTTTAACTTGAGTGCGCAGTAGAGCGTCTTTTTTGGCTTTGAAATACAGCGCCATTGACGCGCCAACCTGACCGCCCCCAGCCATTGCCAGGATAGGGAATAGCGAGTTAAAGCCCTGTGCTTCCATCAATGCGAAGTACACTGGAACAAAACCCTGGTGGATGCCAAATACCACAGAAATTAAGAACAAACCTGCCAAGATTGCAGCGCCTAATGGGTTATCGTTTAAGTTGAGGAACAACCAAGACATCCCTTTAAATAACTCGCCGCCGATCGGCATGATGATCAAGAAGGTTACCGCACCCATGATCAATAGAGTGATAACGGACGTTAAGATCATGTCCAGATCATCAGGCATGTATTGACGAACCTTACGCTCGACTTGTGCACCGATGATCGCTGCCAAAAGTACGCCGATAATGTTGCCGCGCGGATCAATCGCAAAGCCGAAAAACTCGTTCATGCCAGAGTAAATGCCGGATGTAGCCTCTGGGTTGTAACCCAGCACAAACAAAGAGGCGAGAATGGCACCATTAACACCAGAGCCGCCAAACGCTTGCTGCGCGTTGTAACCAATCAGAATACTTAGGAAAGCAAACAGACCCTTACCAAAGACTTTCATGTAGGCGATCAAATCTAGCATAAACTGGCTTGGTGTCTGGTCGAGAACAAACATTTGTTCCAATAACGTCGCAAAACCTAACAACAGACCAGCGGCAATAAAACCAGGGATCAACGGCGTAAAGATGGTGGCAAACTTGCTTAAAAAACGCTGAACCGCACTGGTTTGTTTGCTCTTCATCTGTTTTTTCTGCTCGGCCGCGACGGCAGAAAGATCTTGTTGCGGCATATCTGCTTCTTCACTGTCACCAGAGGTTAAGCTGTCGATCAATTGATTCATCATCTCAGCCGCTTGTTGAGCTTTTCCGGGACCGAGAATGATCTGAAACTGCTCATCGCTTTCCACCACACCCATTACGCCGGGAATTTGCTTGATAACTGATTGATCAGCCAAGCCATTGTTGGCGAGCGATAAACGCAAACGCGTCATACAGTTACCACATTTGCTTACGTTGTTACTGCCACCCACTGCGGACAGCAACTGCGATACTGTGTTTGAAGTTATTTTTGCCATAGGGTCTATCCTTCAGAACTCGGATTATTTAGTTATTATTTAGTGCTGCGCGAATAAAGCCGTTGTGCGCGGCGAGGCGTGATTTGGCTTGTTTGGCATCCAAATCGGCCAAAATCATTAAGATGGCGGTTTTGCAGTGGCGACCGCAGGCATTTAATGCTCGCTCTGCTTCTTCTTTTGATGCGTCGGTTGCTTCCACAACAATGTTGGTTTGGCGTTGGATGAGCTTGGCGTTAGTGGCTTCTACATCCACCATTAAGTTGCCAAATACCTTACCGCTACGAATCATTGCGCCTGTCGTGAGCATGTTTAGCACCAGTTTTTGTGCGGTGCCGGCTTTCATGCGAGAAGATCCAGTGACAACCTCTGCGCCAACTATCGGCAGAATCGCGATGTCGGCCGCTTCTGCCATGGCACATTCTGGATTACAAGCGATAGATGCGGTCGTGGCTCCGATGGATTTAGCGTACTCCAAACCACCTAGCACATAAGGTGTACGGCCACTTGCAGCGATGCCTACAACCACGTCATTCTTGGAGAGGTGAAGTGCTTTTAAGTCGTCTTGGCCCATTTTCGCGTTGTCTTCTGCGTTTTCTACCGCTTTTAAAATCGCTTGATGTCCACCAGCAATTAAGCCAATCACCATATCTGGATGCGTGCCGTAGGTAGGAGGACACTCGCTTGCATCAAGAATGCCTAAGCGACCTGACGTACCAGCTCCCATGTAAATTAAACGGCCACCATTTGCAAAAGCTTGGGTAATTGCGTCAACTGTCTCTGCAATTTGTGGTAGCACCGCTTTTAACGCGAGCGGGACTTTTTGATCCTCTTCATTAATGACTTGCAGCATCTCGATGGTCGAAAGCGTATCGATCTCGGCACTGGCTGGGTTACGGCTTTCTGTCACCAATCTGCTTAAATCAATTTTCATGTTTTGCACTCTTCGTAATGTTCAATCTGAGGGCGATTTTATGGAATAAAATATTCAGGTTTGGTGATAAAAATCACACTTGAGGTTATTCTTTATGCAGGAGAAATTTGGAATAATGAGAGAAAATATACGTCTATTACGTCCGGGATTAACTGTCTTGGTTAGAATAATCAGGGGGTTAAATCAAACGCCTATTATTTCTGATTTGGAATAATTTATTTAAAATTTTTGAGGTTTTTGTTGTGTCAGTTATCAATAAGATAGTCGCGAGGCGTACTCAGCTTTCGCAAAGTGGTCGTTTGGTTGGCGATTGGATTGTTGAAAACGCAGAAAAGGCGGCGCTGCTCACCAGCCAAGAACTTGCGGCGCAAGTAAAAGTGAGTCAATCGAGCATTGTGAAATTTACTCAGCGTATCGGCTTTAAAGGTTACAGCGAGTTTAAGTTAGCTCTGAATGAAGAGATTGGCCGTAAGCATGCGATGCAGTCGACACCGCTGCACAGTGATATTTTGGCTGACGACCCCATTGCGGTTATTTCACAGAAACTGGTGAAAGCGAAAACCGACGCTATGTTTCAAACCACCAATACGCTGTCTTACGAAGCGTGTCACCAAGCGGTGAAATGGTTGAGTGAAGCGCGTCGAGTGCAAGTGGTCGGGATTGGGGGCTCTGCACTGACCGCGAAGGATTTAAGCTTTAAACTGCTTAAACTTGGTATTACGGCGCTTTCTGAACAAGACAGCCACGTGCAGATTGCTGTTGCCCGCACGCTCTCTCCAGAAGATGTTCAGATCGCAATCTCGTTTTCGGGTGAGCGCAAAGAAATTCTCGTCGCGGCAGAAGCGGCAAAAGAGCAGGGCGCGAAGGTGATTGCGTTATCTGCGCCTGGAAGAAGTCGCTTGCGCGGTATTGCCGATATTACGTTTGATACGATTGCCAATGAAACGGAACATCGCAGCTCATCCATTGCTTCGCGTACCGCGCAAAACGTGATCACCGATTTGCTGTTTATCATCTTGGTTCAGCAAAGAGACGACAGTGCCCGTCAGTTGATCAGCGATATTAGTACCGACATCAAACAGATCCTCACATGATCGCTTGTTTAACAGCGGACTAGAGATCCGGATCGTGCCTCAGCAAAGCAATAAAATCAGAGAGATGTTTTTCAATGGTGAGATCGGCAGAAATCGCGGGTAATTCCAACGTGATGCAAGGTAAATCACGTTCACTACACCAAGTGCCGAATGAGCCGGGTGTTTCGTAGTCGACATCGTCAACGATTGGCAGTTGAAACTGCTCGCCGAGCCATTTGGCGAGGTTGGAATGTTTGGGATCATCCACAAACGCAAGCGGTTCATGAAACGACACCACAAACTTTGGCCTGCGCAGTTCAATCAAGTTAATTAATGCGCCAACTTCTGGCTCTAGCTGGTTTTTAGAGCCTGTTTTCACCTTTACGTCTCGAATGGGTGTGTGAGAGCTCCATCGATACACGGTGCCATGCTCAGTCCAATTTTGGGTTGGAAACGCGCGATTGAGATCCACTTGGTTTGCATTTGCGCGTGTGCCTAGCTGGTTGCCGTCCGGATTCATTGACAGAATCACATCATGTCGTAAGTTTTCTGCAGGCAAGCTTCTTAGCGCGCAGGACAAACCTGCAATCGAGGCCGTCTCGTCCCCGTGAGTGCCTGCCAAAATCAAACCTCGCGAAGCACTTTCGACTTGAGCCGGAAAATACAATAATGGCGCACCAAGCACGGATTGACCGTATGATGTTGGCCGAATTAAAAATGCCGCTCTTTCCGTTCTTGGAATTAGACTCACCGTAATCTCCTGATTGATGAAGTAGTATCAATATCTAAGCTAATTACACCTAGCTAAACTGAACCGTTTAAACTCGTCAACGGTTGAAATGTTAATTGTGGCACTTGCTTCACAAGACGCGTTAGGAGAACGAAAAACGATATGGATTTTAAAAAACATTCAACGGCGTTGCTGATTTCCTCTTTATTCACCCCTTTTCTTGCTACATCAGTTGCTGCGGAGACCTTACCTAAAGGCATTCAACTTGCCGCAGAACAGCATTTAGTACGTGCGAATGACGCAGAGGCGGCGACGCTTGACCCAGCGAAAGCCGAAGGTCTGCCAGAAATGCATGTGATTCGTGACTTATTTGAAGGGCTTGTGATTCAAGATCGTGACGGAAACATTATTCCCGGTGTGGCAGAATCATGGGAAACCAACGACAACCAAACCTTTACTTTTCACTTGCGCAAAGACGCGAAATGGTCGAATGGCGAGCCTGTGACAGCGGATGATTTTGTTTATTCACTGCGCCGAGCGGTGAACCCGAAGACCGCTTCTCCAAATGTTTGGTATCTCAAACTCACCAAGATCAAAAACATCGCCGATGTAGCAGAGGGCAAAAAGCCTTTGGACGATCTCGGTATCAAGGCAGTGGATAAATACACCCTACGTTTTGAGTTGGACAGTCAAGTGCCGTACTTTGTTGCTATGACAGGGCACACGTCCATGATGCCAGTGCATCAAGCGACAGTGGAAAACCGCGACAAGCCGTGGAGCGATCCAGACCAATTTGTTAGCAACGGTGCATTCACATTGGATAAGTGGGTCGTGAATGAGCGCATTGAACTGGTTAAGAGTCCAAGTTACTGGGACAGCGCAGATACGCATCTAAACAGAGTGACTTACATTCCGTTTGAAAACCAAAACGCGTCGATCAATCGTTATGCGGCAGGAGAGTTGGATATCACGTCAGATGTGCCGACTCATATGGCGCAGAAGCTTAAACAAGATTACAAGCAGGCTTACACGGTGGTGCCATTACTGTGCACGTATTACTACGCGTTCAATACCACTCGTCCGCCATTTGATGATGTGCGAGTGCGTCAAGCGGTGTCGTACTCCATCATGCGCGATGTGATTACGAATGGTGTCACGCAAGTGGGCAACCTTCCTGCTTATACTTTTGCGCATCAGTACACCGCAGGGTTTGATGCGACGCCGCCTGAATACAGTAAGTGGAGTCAGCAACAACGTGACGAGAAAGCGCGTCAGTTGTTAAAAGAAGCGGGTTACAGCCAAGACAAGCCGCTCGATTTTAAATTGCTGTACAACACCAGTGAGGCAAACAAATCGATCGCGGTTGCGATAGCGTCGATGCTACAAAAAAATCTCGGTGCAAACGTGGAGTTAGAAAACCAAGAGTGGAAGTCGTACTTAGTGGCGCGTAAACAAGGCAATTTCGATGTGATGCGCGCTTCCTGGTGTGGTGATTACAATGAAGCGTCTACTTTCCTGAGCTTACTTCGCTCAGGTTCCTCGGGTAACTTTGCACGTTACAGCAATGAAGCGTACGACAACGCGATGAACAGTGCATTGGCTGCAACCAATGAGAAAGCGCGCCAAGGTTTCTATGATCAAGCCGAGCAATTGTTGGCGGCGGATATGCCAATCGCACCGATTTACTACTACATGCAAGCACGTTTGGTTCGTCCTACGGTTGGCGGTTTTGCCAAGAACAACGTAGAAGGTCGTATCTACTCGAAAGACCTCTACATCAAGAAGTAGCGCTCAAAATAAGCGATAAATATGAAGCCCCGAAGATGTATCTTACGGGGCTTCTTTTTATTTTTAGCGAGTGGAGAGCTTATTCACGAGCATAGCGACTCGTTTGCCAAGATACTCCGCCGTTGCAACATCAGAAGCATGCAACTGACCACCTTCACCACCTTGTGCAACAATACCACCTTGTACACCATAACGATTCAGGTTTTGCTCCCCAGAATTGCTGATCTTATCCAACCCGACCCACATCATGCCGTGTTGGTTAGCGAGCGTTTGTAGATATTGTAATGTGCAAGATTGGTCGCCATTCATTGCCCCACCACTGGTAAAGCCAGCCGCGATTTTGCTCGCCCATTTTTGGTAATACCAAGATTCACTGCTTGCATCTGCAAATGCTTTAAACTGCGCTGCTACACCGCCCATATAGGTCGGTGAGCCAAAGATAATCGCATCACACTCAGCAAGTTCATCCATTAGTTTAGGGTTCACAAAACGTCCCTCAATAATCTCACTGCCTTCAATTCGGTGAGAGAGGATTTCACAGTCATCTTGCTGCTTAATGCCTTGTTGTTCAACGCCTGCGGCAATCGCGCGAGCAAGCTGACCAGTAACGTCGGTTTTAGAGAAATAAATAATCGCAATTTTGGACACAATGGTTCCTTTTTTCATTGTTGATTTTTAATCGTGCGACTAAGGCTAAAACCTCAAGCTAAGTTGAGGTCAAGAAGAGATTTGAGATAGATAAAGTACGAATTGGTATCTAAAGAGCTTTCTTATAGGGTAAGTCGACGGCATAACTACAGTGAATGCAACGACGATGAATATCGTGTATAAAAGCGTTAAAGGAAGATCTTAAAGATGTAGAAAACTCTCTTGGAAACAATGATAAAGGTACCGATACTAGTGATGAGTAATAGGCGGAAAAATAGATTAAAATATGTAAACTCAGACCTGATCCAAGGCGGGAAAAGTACATTTCATCGTTTCTTAAGGCGAGGGATTATTATCATTATGGTAGGAGGCCTTTCTACAGCCTCTTCCACGGTATTTGCACACTTTATAGCGGGTGTGTTTGATGTGGATATGAATGTTCATCCAGAGAGCTTAGAAGAAAAAGTGCATGCACTACTTTTTGTTTCGGTCAGTCTTGTTTTTTACCTCTTTTATGCCCTTATCTCGCTAAATATTAGTGGGTGGCTCATAATGAAGCTAAAAATATAAGCTTAACTAAAACTATGTCCTTGTATTTTAAGGAAGATGGAACTAGTGACGATTTTTTCTTTGCTTGCACCATCTCTATTTTTTGTATTTATTTAAGGTTCGTAAATAAGAAGCTTCCTTTGGTTGAAGTGGCGCTTTTGGTTTCGGCGATGTGTCATGCTTTTATCATGAAAGAATACAGTGGTGACCTTCAGCTTATACGTTTTGTCTCTTCACTGTTTTTCGCCATTAACTTTGGGTTATTTCTTTCTGCGAGTATAAATCCGAGATTTTGCTTTACTTGGCTCTGGCTTGTTTTTTGCCAGCTTTAGCACTGCTTTTTGCAAAATCTGGTTGTTTGGGTAAGTGATCAGCATTCAATCTCTAATTTGACTGATGGCGTTGGTACAATAAAAACAATAGGAGAATATAATGAATAGAATAGTAAGACTTTTGAAAATAGGTAGTCTCTTTACGTTTTTCTCCCTATTTTTAGTTTGGCTATTTTGTACAACACCTGATACTAGTACATTTAAGACTGTAAACTTGAGCTTGGATGAGGTGCTTTGTGCTGATTCTAGGGGATGGGGAAATGGGACAAAAGTTGCGATAATTAAAGATAAAAAAAGCAATCTACAATATTATGCAGATAGCCTGTCACCGCAGATGTGCAGATGGTTACAAACACAACTTTTAAGTACAACAACACTAACTGCTTCCGGTGCCTATGATGCTAGTTATGATCAGGGAAAAAATATTGAGTTACAACAGATATATTTAGGAAAAGAAATGATCTATCAAGATCAGTATATAACCGAAGCAGGATTTTGTAAGTATATCCCTCTATTAACATGTATATAAATGAACGTATTACAGAAGTATTGGTGCTAGCTCTCGTAGCATAAAGGATAGAGTTCAACGATGTAGCGCTGGCGTGTCGAGTATTAAAGCGTTAAAGGAATATCTTAAAAAGGATGAGTAGATGATCGTTTTATCGAGGGGCGTATCACTGTTTCTACTATTGATGTTGGTAGTTATGCTGCACACCGAGCTTTCAATTAGCGACGGTAATACCAATCTTTATGCTTTCATTCCTTTTGCACTAGTTTACTTATTACCTTTGTTCCCTAATTCGATTTTGGTCAAAATTAAAGTAATAATCATAATGGCTTTCGTGGTCTCTGTGGTGCTGTGTTTCGGTGTTTGGTTAACGTTCCCTGCAGCGAGGGGAGCTGTCGTCGGTTACTTTTTCGTAATTAACATACCAATATTTTTGACCCTTTATCAGAGGGTGAAAGCGGAATAAAAATAGCTGATGTATACCCGTGATTATGAAGGAGTCTTAGATTCGACATCACTTATCGCTAAAGGATAAATAACTTATGACGATTTTTTTCTTTGCTTGCGCCATCTCTATTTTCTGCATGTATTTAAGGTTTGTAAAGAAGACGTTTCCTTTGGTTAAAGTAGCGCTTTTGGTTTCGGCGATGTGTCATGTTTTTATCATGAAAGAATACAGTGATGACCTTCAGTTTATACGTTTTGTCTCTTCACTGTTTTTCGCTATTAACTTTGGGCTATTTGTGACCACCAAGTGATAACAAAAAGCCGGTGTAGATACATCGGCTTTTTAGTGGGTTATTTCTTTCTGCGAGTATAAATCCGAGACTTTGCTTTACTTGGCTCTGGCTTGTTTTTCGCCAGCTTTAGCACTGCTTTTTGCAAAATCTGGTTGTTTGGGTAAGTGATCAAGTTTCCGTTGTCGTGCTTAATTAACACGTGAAACATGCTGATTTCTTGAATCTCGCCACTGATGTCTTCGTCTTTGTCTACGACTTTAATACGATCGCCCACTCTGTATGGGAAGACAAAAAAGATCAAAAAGCTGGCGGTGATATTGCTCAGAATTGACCACTGCGCGATAAACGCCACACCCAATACGGCGAAAATGGACGATAGGAACAATGACACATCGCCATAGCCTATACCGGTGATAATGGCAAAAATAGAGGCGGTCAAAAATAGCAGCGCGACATTGAAACAGCGCTGAATAAAACTCAAACGAGCCTTTTTTACACCTTTCGTTGTTGCCAAATTTAGGATGGCTCGATTTACAATCCTCTTCAGGATGCGATACGCGATCAGGACAAAAATGCCCATCAATAATTTGTAACCGAGGGAGCCCGTAGTGAAATACTGGCTCACTTGCTCTAATTGGATCCAATCATTCATTTCTTCATCTCGACGATATCTAGAAAGCGGCTTTTATAGCTGATTTTTTGCTGTAAGTAATCACAATTTTTCTTTACACCATTTGTCTCTGTGTTGAGGTTCCACAGAGTGCTATATAAGTTAATCAAAGACTTAGTGAGTATTACGAACTCTTTGGCTTTATTACTTATATTCAACCAAAGCTGACGTGATTTTGAAAAGAGCATTCTTTGAGCTGTATCCCATATCCGACATTCTATGACGCTAGTTCCTCATAAACGAGCTGAATATGACTTTTGTCCTGATAACCTAAGGTGTATTAATTGAAATAGCTTTTAGGGCGTTGAAAAATGGAAGAAGATGAAAAGGCGATTATGATTTTATTCGTGATTGTTGGCCTTGTACTCGTTTGGGTCGCGCTTGAAGAACTTAATTATCTCGGGCTCCCAATAAAATAAGCCCCGTTAAACACAAGTTAAACGGGGCCTTTGCTTTTATCAATGTGAATTCAGGCTAGCTAACCGCACGCACTTTGCCTTGTTTCAAATCGTTCAGCACTTGCGCTTTAGGGCCATCTGCGATGATGCTGCCTTTCTCCATCACAATTACGCGATCAACGATGTCGAGCATAGACGTTTTGTGCGTAATCAGAATCAGCGTTTCACTAGGTTTCAACTGTGCTAATTGATGTTTAATGTGCATCTCTGAGCGATTATCCATCGCACTGGTTGGTTCATCCATGAGTAGAACAGGAGGACGACCCAAAAATGCACGAGCGATCGTGACTGCTTGACGTTGACCCCCCGAAAGCATTGCACCACCTTCACCAACTTGGCGTTCTAACCCCGCTGGGTCAGATTGCGTAAACGCAGTAACACCGGCACGATTCGCTGCGTCTAGTACGTCACGGTCATCGGTTAATGGGCGACCTAGCGTAATGTTGTCGCGGATAGAACCAAAGAACAGATTCGAATCTTGCGGCACACAACCAATATTACGGCGAATGTCGACATGATGCAGCTGTGCGATGTCGGTATCATCAATGCGAACATGACCTTCCGTCGGCTGATACAAGCCCATGATGAGACGCTCTAACGTGGTTTTACCCGAACCGATACGGCCTATGATCGCTACTTTTTCGCCTGGGTTAATGGTCAAGCTCAAATCTCGAATCGACGCCACCGGTGAATCTGGGTAGTGGAAGGTCACGCGTTCAAGTTCAATTTTGCCTTGTACTATTGGGCGGTGAATGTAACGTTTACCTTCTTCTTGTTCATCCGGCATTTCCATGACTTGATTGATAATTGTCATAGAAGACTTCGCTTGGTTGTAGCGCGTAGAGAGTAAGGATAACTGAACCAAAGGACCAATCGCGCGGCCGCTAAGCATGGTTGCGGCAATCAAACCGCCCATGGTTAAGTCGCCTTCTGCAATTAAGTAAACGCCTAGGATGATCATCCCTACGTTACTACTTTGCTGCACAAAACCTGCTGCGTTTTGAATGCTATCCGTAATTCGGCGGCTTTTTATATTCCAGTTCGCCATGTGCGCAACTGCCTCTTCCCAGCGGTATTGGAATTGGCTTTGCGCACTGAGCATTTTTACGGTTTCTAACCCAGCCAAGCTCTCTATCAAATTGGCATATTTTTGCGATGCTAGGCGTGAACCCTCCTCAATGGAGCGGCGCAGCGGCCCTTGTATCAGTAGCGAGTGAATAATCAAAATGACCACGCCCACCATCGGTACATACACAAGATCGCCAGCCATTAGCCATATAATCACTAAGAACAAAATGGCAAAAGGCAAATCAATGAGAGCACTGACGGTCGCTGAAGTAAAAAACTCTCGAATAGATTCGAATTCTTGTAAATGGCGAGCGAAGGCACCGACCGAAGGCGGCTTTGATTCCATTCTAATCCCCATCACTTTGCTGAACAGTTTGGATGAAATCAGAATGTCAGACTTCTTGCCCGCCACATCAATGAAGTAATTTCTCAGCGACTTGAGAATGAAGTCGAACAGGAACACGACAAAGATGCCACTTGCTAGTACCCATAGGGTTTCAAACGCAAGATTCGGAACCACTTTGTCGTACACCAAGCGAGTGAATAGCGGAGCGGCAACCGCAAAGAGGTTGATGAGAAGTGATGCGATTAAAACATCACGGTAGATGCGTTTTGACTGCCACAAGGTGGACCAGAACCAGTGGCCTTCGTTGGTTTTGAGCACTTCGGGAGAGCGCTCATCGAAACGGAATTGCTTTTTAACTAAAAAGTACCGACCAGTGTATTGCTCAAGTAGGTCTTCTAATGGAATAGAGATCGGCACCATTCCACTTTCTAGGGTGGTGACTTCGGCCTCGCGTTTCTCCATATTGATGCTGTTGAGAACGCAAGAGTCACCGCCTTTAAGAACTAAGATTGCCGGCAGAATTAGGCTAGAGATGCTCTCCAGCTCTGCGCGGTTTTCCTTGGCAACCAATCCGGCCCTTTCCGCTGCTCTTGGTAGCAAAAATGGGGTCAGTTTACCGTCAGATAGCGGTAGTCCGTTGACTAGCGCTTCTGGCGAGTTAGCTAACCCATAGTAACGGCTAACGTAGATGAGCGAATTCAGTAAAGGGTCTTTCATCGTTGATAAACCTTTTTATTCCTTGTCGACGATGAATCCTTGGAATACCTCAACAAAATGTTCAGTGAGGAAATCCAACTGGATTTGAGTTTCGATACGCGATGCGATAGTCGTAATACCAAGGTTGTGGGCAGTACGAGAGATCGACGTTAGCGTGAATTTCTGTTTTTCGTCGTGCAAGTTGTGTGTGAATAGGTAATCGAGCTTCACATAGTTCGGGCGGAACTCTTGGATGTATTCCAAAGATTGGAAGTTACGCCCGTAGTTATCTACGCCGAACTCAGCACCTGATTGGCGAATGGCATTACATAACAGTGCTGTGTGGTGAGGCTGATCGATAAAGCATTCCTCTGGAATTTCAAAATGTAGCTTAGAGGCCACTTTGGCGTGTTTCTCTAGCATGCTAGTTGTCCAGCGAATAAACGATGGTTGAGACAAGCTGCTTTGCGCGATGTTAATCGCGACTGGGTCATTAAGTTCACCATTTTCTAGCATCTTAATCATTGATTCAATGACATACTGGTCAAAGATGTTGGTGGCGTCTAACTGTTCTAGTGCGAATAGGTATTGATTCGCACGATACGTTTCACCATCTTTTTCGATGCTTGAAAATACTTCGTTGTGGAATACTTTACCCCATGTGTTTTTCGCAGCTTGGAAACGGAATTTAACCCAATCACTATGAATGGCTTCTTCAACCAACGCTTTCCATTGCTGTTTACCCATCAAACTAGAAGGTGTATCACTGCCAATGAAGCCGTATGGCTTGTCTGGTTGCGCTTTGGCTTTCGATAGTGCGTTGTCCACCATCGAGAGGATTTCAGAGCGCGTTTTCTGATCTTTGCTGTGTGCAACGCCTAGTGACGCTTTAGGTTTTGCTAAGCCTGTTGGGTCAGTATTTAGGCCGTTCACACAATTGACGATGCTGTCCGATAAAATGCGTAACTCGCTCTCATCCATATGAGGGAAAAGCAAGCCGAACTCATCACTAGACAAGCGAGCAATAGTGGCACCCGGTACATCAATGGTGTTTTTCAAACGTTGAGACAGTTCTTTAACGTGGGCATCTGCGCGTTGGTAATCTTTGGTCTCGTAAATGTCCCCAATGTATTCAGCATGGAGTAGCGCGATACCCCCTTGCGTTTGCTCTGCAAGCCATTGGTCGATTTGGTTGATGTAGAATGAGCGGTTACCCAATTTAGATATAGGATCGAGGTAAGCCTGAGCACGCAGACGTTGCGCCTCTTTGGCTTGCTCTTTGAATGATAGCTCGATTTGAGCAGACATCATGTTAATGCCATCTACCACCGCGATAAGATCTTTGGTTCTTGGACGAGCAAGCGGTTCACCAAATTGGTTATTCGCGATTTCATGCATTTTATTCACGATGGCCGTTAATGGTTTTAGCGAGCGACGTAGGATGTATGAAATTGCCACTAAACCAGCCAGAAAAATGACACTGAATACAGACAGCAAGCCAATAAAACCTTGCCAGAGCTGCTCGTAAGCTGCGCCTGGGTGGCTAATGATTTCTACTTCGGCGAGCTGCATCCAACCACTGGTCACAACACGCTTATCGTGAATCGCTTTAAATAGATTCATGTCGATAAACCATTGTGGCACCGTACTTGGTTTAACTGGGTAAGTACGCACGATCTGGTAGTCAGAATCTAATGCTGTAAGACGAACAACTGAGTAGGTGCTGCCGTCAAATAGAGCATTAATCACGGACTCAACCGCGACTTTATCTTTGTCCTTTAGGTAAGGAGCCAATGCCAAACCTACGGTGTTAATAGTGTTGTTGACCTCTGAACGTTGCTGTTGCTCCAAGCTGTCTCGAGTCGTGTTGAATTGGATTACGAATACTGATGCCAACAAGAGTATAAAGACCGTAACCATCCCCACCACAAGCTTCTTATATAGGGTCATGTTTCTCACTCGTCATAGTTAATTTTAGGTTTATTTAACTGCAACTTACGTTCGCGCGAGCGTAAGTCATTCCAAAGGCTCAACCGTGATGCTTTCCCTGCCAGCTCTCCAGTGCTAGCAGATGACTTCATCAACCACAGGTTTGTACCATTAAAACTGTATATCGGTAGCAAGTCGCTACGCTTAGAGGCTCGGACAATGTCAGGATTGATATTATCGAGAATGAGCGGCTCAGAACTTGGGGTAGGGTAGTAAGCTAATACCATGTGAAACTGATTCAGTTCGATGGCTTTTACGTATATTAACCGCATCTTTGAATCTGGTATTCCTAGCTCGAGTAAAGAGAAGTACTTAGCAATAGTGAAATCTTCACAGTCTCCTGCGTTACTCCCTAAAAATTCGAGTGGCGTAGCCCAATAATCTGTCTTTCCCCACAGTTTTATGTCGTCAACGAAATACAGCTGATTAAAAAAGTCGTTAACGCCAGCGAGCTGTTCATGAGTCTCTAATTGTTTAAATAAGTCGAGGTTCTTTCGCCATGTATTTACGCGCAATCCCGCACGTTCGCCGTACACCGCTGTGACCGTATTGACCCATCGTTGTTCTTTACTGTTCAGCGCACCAAGTTGGAACGACAAACAACTTAAGCTGATTAATAATGTAACTTTACGCTGCAAATTGGATCGCATATTCGACTCGTATCACAAGTATACTCTTCTAGAGAGTTCGTCAGTGAGAAATAAGTGCTTTTTATTTAATCACTTATCGCTCAATACTCCCTATCGCGAGTACCTTAATGTGGTTTACTCCTTCAAGGCGTTCGTTTTGGCACTTAAAATCGGTTTAAGTAGATATTCCAAAACGGTTCGCTTCCCTGTGATGATATCGACCGATGCAGTCATTCCTGGAATGATTGGTAAATCTGCATCTTGACCAAAGTTTGTTTTTTCGGTGCGTACACGAACAATGTAGAAGCTGTTGCCTTCTTCATCTTGAGTGGTATCCGCGCTGATATGTTCCAACTCTCCCTCTAAACCGCCGTACTTTGTGAAGTCGTAAGCTGTAAACTTCACGATAGCATGAAGATCTGGGCGTAAAAATGCGATGTCTTTTGGCGCAATTTTCGCCTCTACCAATAGTGTGTCTTCTGTTGGTACGATCTCGACGATATCCATACCAGGTTGGATAACACCACCGACAGTATTGATGTTCAGTGTTTTGATTTTGCCTGTTACTGGCGAATTCACAACCGTTCGGTTTACTCTATCTTCCAAGCCCACCGCTGATTCAACCAAAGCAGATAACTGGTCTTGGGCGCTGTTGAGTTTCTCTTGCTGTTCAGAGCGGAATTTGAGTGCAACATCAATACGGTTGAGCATGGATTCTCGAATCGCTGATTGCAATACGGGAATCTTGAGCTCACTGGACGTCATTTCACGACGGGTATCGTTGACTTGGCGCTGTAATTTGAGCAGTTCAATACGAGGAACAACGCCCTCGTCTGCCAAAGGTTTGGTGATATCGAGTTCTTTTTTCGCGTATTGGTAGCTTTGACGCAAGTTCCTTACTCGTGCTTGGATCTCTACCAAGTCCTGCTGCTTTTGCTGCACTTGTTGGTCAATAACAGAAAGTTGGTTGCGTAAATTATCTAGATCTTCGCGATATTCTGCTTTTTGACGCTGTGTGAGTTGAGGTCGAGTCTCTTCCAAGGTTGGTGGGAAGGTCAGTTTACCGTAATCAAGTAGTACACTTTGACGCCAGTTTTCCGTTTCAAAATCACGATTAACGGCAACACTGTTAATAGAAGCGGATAGTTGCAGCACAGATGCGGTAAGGTTGGCAACTTGTTGCTCACGTTCACGAAAATCTGAGCGAAAGCGGGTGTCATCGATAAGCAGTAACTGTTGGCCTTTTTCAACCAACTGACCTTCTTTGACCAAGATTTCTTTGACTAAGCCACCTTCTAAGTTTTGGACTACTTGTATCTGTGAGGAGGGAATCACTTTGCCTTGACCAACCGTGACTTTGTCGATTTCAGCCCAAGATGCCCAACCTATTGCTGCAATGAAAAATAGCACCATAACCCAGAGCATAAAACGCGCGCTGTTGGGGGTATTGAGGAGCAATGCTGCAGTTTTGTCATCAACAAAATCCAACTCTTCATCGTTGAGTTTGTTGTAGTTATCTCGGCTCATCACAGTCCCTGCTTATATAATTACGGATTATCTTTTTGATCTTATTATTATTAACCGATCATGTCAGCATGCTCGGCTAATAAAATATGAGAAGAGGGTTATTCTCTCTTCAAATGAGCTTTCTTACACTTTCTAAATCAAACAAAAGCATAATTAGCGCCGGAGTATAGCTATTACGCCTTGAACTTGGCTTTATCCAACTGATGTTTTTTTAGTTTGTCGTACAAGGTTTTGCGTGATACCTGTAATTCTAGTTGAACCTCTTTGAGTCTGCCGCGATGTCTTTGCAATGCATCGAATAACAAGCAATATTCAAAGTATTCTGTGCGCTGAGTCATACTCTGAATTTCAAGACTTTTCTCACTGTTCCAATCTTCCATTCTAAAAGTATCTGGCTTGAGGGCACGAAGTTCAGCAAATTGGCGTAGCTGCTTAACGTTTTCTGGCCATTCGAGACTGGTGAGGTGTTTGACCTCTTCTAGGCTGATATGTGGCGGCTGTAACTGATATCGACTCGCTGTGTGGCGCACAAAGTGCTTGTATAAAGGCCCTATATCTTCCTTTCTTTCATCGAGCGTCGGTAAGTGAATTAGAGTCGCCAGGGATTTTAGAGGTGGCTCGGCTTGGGTGGTCGCGCCAAAAACACGCTCAAGTTTTGGGTGCTTGAATAAGTATTCCCATTGCTCAAATGATACATGCTCTGCGCTATGTAAGTACAAACTGCAGTGGCGTTTTCCTTCACTTAAGCGGTGTATGGCTTTGTCGAGCGCTTCTAATGAAAGCTCATAGAGGTCTTCACCAGAAGCGGCGATTAGCTCACTATCCGGTGTTGCATGTATGTCGTGGGCAAATTGTGCAGCGAGTCGCCGACCCGTACCATCTTGACCTACAAAAATGAGCGGCTGGCTTGTGGGCGCACTGATCAAGGCGCGACGAATGCTCACCATGGCCTTACTGTGACCAATCATTTTCGGACCAACATGAGTTTGCATGTCGAGCTCTTTCTTAAGCCAGATGTTTTCTTGCAACAAGTTCAGTTTATCGCTGGCATTGTTGAGCGATTTCATGAGCTGTTCCGTTGAAAACGGTTTTTCTAGAAAGTCGTACGCGCCGCTTTTCATCGCATCTACCGCGGTTTTCACATCTCCATGTCCAGTAAGTACGATGAATTGAAAGTGATCGTTTTTGCTTCGCAAAGTTCGCATAAACTCCAAGCCATCCATCACGGGCATATGGATATCGGTAATGATAATCGCAGGCGTATTTGAGTCGATTACGCGTAAGGCTTCTACTGCGTTTGGTAAGCAGGTGACGTCTATCCCTTCAATCAGCAGGGCTTGAGACACGGCATCACGAATGTGTGGTTCGTCATCAACAAAGAAAACTGAGTTATTCATGGTCGTTTTCCACTTCTGGAGTACGTTTATTCTGATTGACTATTGGTAGCGTCACGATAAAGGTCATGCCTCCTGCTTGTTGTTCTGTGTTCTGATGTTTATAGGCACAGAGGGAGCCGTGATAGCTCTCTAAAATGCGTTTGGAGATGGTCAAACCTAATCCTAAGCCCTCTGGCTTAGTCGTAAAAAATGGGTCGAACACTTTTGCTAGGGCTTCGTCTGACATCCCTGGTCCGTTATCGGAAACAAGAATGTCGCAACTGTCATCATGACACTGAACAGCAATGGATATTTGCGGATCGATACAGTGGTTTTCCATCGCTTGTGCCGCGTTGTGGAAGAGATTGATCAGCACTTGTTCTAATTCAACGCTGTGAATGGCCAGCTTCACATCATAGTCGATGGCCGGAACTTTTAGTGTTACTCCTTGCTTAATAAGCTTGTTGCTCAAAATGCTGGTGGCAGTATGTACCGCGTCGTGCAGTACTGAGATTTCATTGTGTGAATCGTGCGTGGCTTTCCGAGTAAAGACTTTTAAGCGGGCAATGACTTCCGAAATGGTGTCATTGAGTGTCAGCATTTTGCCCAAATTGTCGGCGACCATTGGGTATTTTTCCATTGCCAACAAACGCTGCGAGTTTTCGGTATAGGTTCTTAGTGCGGAAAGTGGCTGATTTA
Source organism: Vibrio sp. 2130-1 (assembly GCF_033339515.1). Taxonomy (NCBI): domain Bacteria; kingdom Pseudomonadati; phylum Pseudomonadota; class Gammaproteobacteria; order Vibrionales; family Vibrionaceae; genus Vibrio; species Vibrio sp. 2130-1. The sequence continues at coordinate 82,070 of NZ_JAWOUT010000009.1, read as the reverse complement.
TCTCATGATTAATACTGGCAGACAGCTCGCCCAACAGTGCCAATTTCGCGGCTTGCGTCAGCTCTTGTTGTGTTTGTTTAAGCTCTTGTTGGCTTTGTTCATATTGGCGGATGGTCTGTTGTAGCTTTTGGTTGGCTTCACTCAGAACTAGTGTCCGTTGCACTACTTTTTCTTCTAGGCTCACATTGAGATGGGCAAGGCGTGCTTTGTTAACTAGGGTTTGGAACCACGCTAACGCAATTAGAGCAATTAGCGCATATAAGATCAGGAAGACGATATCGGCCTGTAAAACGGCGGCAAGAACGCTGTTGTGGTTAATTAAGGCAACGACGCGAAACCCTTTATCCAATAAGTGTGTTGCGTATGCGAGGTAATTCGGTGATAGAAGCAATTGATTGTCATCAAACTCCGTGACACCACTGTGTGCCGTTAACTCACCAAAATATTCGGGTAAGGTATCGCCATATTGACGCGTTTCGGTAAGTTCATTTATTGCACTCGATGACAGTGGGAAAAGTGCACGATAGCGCCAGTCTGGTAAATTGCTCATAAACACGACATTGTGTTTATCTGTAATGAGTACGTCAGTCGTGGTTTGCGAAAGGCGCTGTTCTAATTGCTCCAAATTCACTTTTACTGTGATCACGCCAACGACTTCCTCATTTACCCACAGCGGAGATGAGAAGAAGTACCCACGTTTATTCGAGCGTACGCCTAATCCAACGTATTGAGCGGGCTCACCGCGTCGCGCATTTTTAAAATAGGGGCGATAGCTAAAGCTAGAGCCAACAAACGAATCTTCTTGCTGAAAGTTACTTGAGGCTATGACTAACCCGGTACGGTCATGAACGTAAATCGTATCGGCCAAACTTTGCTTCAACCAATCTGATAACAGTAGGTTGAGCTCTTGAGAGGGCGTTCCGCGCTCGACTGCTTTGAGTAGTCTTGGGTCGTGACTTAATAGGTTTGGTATCTGTTCAAACTTTGCCAGTTCGTAGTCCACTTCTTGTGACACTTGCGCGGCTTGTCTCTCTAGCTTTTGTTGCCATTGATCATGTTGGTATTGAGTTGCGTAATGATGAGTAAGCGCAAGCCCTGAAATGCCAACGGCACACAGTAGCAGTAAAAAATGACGTAGGGCTTTGGGGTTGAGTAAGTTCACGATCGGCTCATTGGTTTTTTGTGTCATGGTATCAAATGACGCACTGTGATGCTGTGAGCGGCAACGATAACAAGCACAATGATGTCCTTGTATTTCCTCAGTATCGGGAGCACAATCGACAAAAACGAGTGAAGGAGTAAAGATGGAACTTGCTGATATTCGTCGTGAGTACACCAAAGGTGGGCTGCGTCGTAAAGATTTGAAAGCTGATCCTATTGATCAATTTAATCTGTGGCTAGAGCAAGCAGTTGAAGCGGGTTTAACGGACCCGACTGCGATGACAGTTGCAACGGTTGATGAAAATGGCATGCCGTTTCAACGCATTGTTCTATTGAAAAACGTCGACAAAGATGGTTTTGTGTTTTACACCAACCTAGGCAGTCGCAAGGCCCAGCAGCTAGAGCATAACAGCAATATTAGTTTGCACTTCCCTTGGCATCCGTTAGAGCGCCAAGTTCATATTACTGGTGTGGCTGAAAAGCTTACCGCCGTAGAGAATATGAAATACTTTACTTCTCGTCCTAAAGAGAGCCAGTTGGCCGCAATCGCGAGCAAACAAAGTAGCCGTATTTCTGCCAGAGGTGTGTTGGAAGGTAAGTTTTTAGAGCTAAAACAGAAGTTTGCTAAGGGTGAAATACCAGTACCAACCTTTTGGGGTGGCTTTCGCGTAAAACCAAAGAGCATCGAATTTTGGCAAGGTGGCGAACATCGCCTTCACGATCGTTTTCTTTTCTCCCAGCATGATGGAAGTTGGGACATTGATCGTTTAGCGCCATAGGCTTATGGTCCCTCATGAATAAACAAACACCGCCGAATTGGGGCGGTGTTTTTGTAGGTAGAAGCGATGCGAATTATCGCTCTCCATTCAACACAACCGATAATTGATGCTTAAGCAGCGTTTTGGGTACAACAGAGCCGTAGCCTGCTTCCATTGCTTTATCTATTAGTTCGTTCTTGCTGTTCGCTGCAAACTTATTACGTAAGCGTGCGACGTGACCTTCAACGGTTTTTGTTGATATGCCCATGACCTGAGAGATGAATTGTGGCTTTTTGCCATAGAGCAAGAGGAAAAGTGTTTCTTGCTCGCGGCATGTGAGCTTCTCTGGTTTTGGTTGTAAGTCAGAAAAACGAAAGATGGATTGTTGATTTGGGTTGGTACTGATTGCACGACAAACCCAATACCCGACTTCAATCACGGCGGTGTCGGTGAGTTCCCTTCCGTAGAAAATGGTGCCTACGATGTCGCCTTTGTCATCTCGCCACGGTGTTTTAGTAAATATATGTGCTCGCCAGCGGCCATCTGGATAAGGGTGGATATCCAGAATTTTTAGTGACTCGCCAGTTTCGAGAACGTGTTTATCTTGGCGTTGAAATTCTTGCGCGCATTCAGTGGTTGGGCTGGCCATATCAAAATCAGTTTTACCCAAGCACTCCTCGGGCGACGTGTGCCCTAACAGTTCTGCGTATTCCTGGTTTACGTATAGGAATACCGAATCTTTATCTTTGCATCCCCAACAACCTGGTAGCTGTTTAAGGAGGGATTGTTCTATGGTATCGACTGAAATATTCACAAAAGGACTCACTACATACTGCTTTTACCAATACAGAGACGTCCGTGTTACATGGCTCGTATTGATGTTGCCAAGTAGGCAGTTACGTTGCTAGAACACGTTCGTTGATTGGCGCTCAATCCAATTAAATTCATGGTGTTCGATGTTTTCGTCAGGTAGTCATAGACAACGACGAAATGGAACGAAGAGTTTAATTGGGAAAATGGTCTGTTTCATTACAGATATGTGCGCTCACGGATGTCCGCCAATGTTCGGCTTACAACTCGTATCGTCCTTGATCACGCTTCCTACAACTCAGTTGTAATGTGGTTGACGTTCATATCACTTGTGAGCGAAAGAGCAGCACCTAAGCATATGAGAGGGACAGTGAGACAAACGCTATGATATCAGCTTATGCCATTGTTTTCATTGTTGAGAAGCGAAAAAAAAGCCAGCCTGAAGACGGGCTGGCAACACAAGATATAATCTTGTCGACGTGTAGAAGAGGTTCTAAATTACCTAGCGAGGGTCTGCTAAGTAAGTTAGAGGTATCAATGAGATACCGAGAGCTTTAGATCGTATGCATCTTAAAGCTCGATAACTAATGTATTGAATCAGAGGCATATTAGTAAGGGGGGAAATCCCTCTATGTTGAGTTTAAGCGTGGGTTTCGATCCGTTTCAGGGACGAGTTATCTAATATGGAGCACGGTGTTTTACAAAATAACAGATTGTTCGGTAATAAGGATCTTTACATTGATTGATTATGTATACGTAAGGTGTTGCCTATCTATCCGTTTTTGTTAATAAAATTGGTTGCTCACTGACCGTAAATTAACCTCGCATGATCATCGTTCCGGAACTATGATCATGTAAATGAACTTGATCATGCTGATTTGATCTTGTCGATTGAGTTGGGTAAAAGTTGCAACCCAACAAAGAAGGTATATGATGCGAAGACGTAAGCTGACCGTGTAAAGACGACTGTTTAAAATGAGTGACTCAGATAACCAAAAAATCCTTTCATATCAAGAGATTATTCTGCCAAAGCCGGCGGAGCTGATCACACTTCCGTCTTATATGGATTGCCACGATCATTCTTATACGCAGATCGTGATTGGTTTAAAAGGGCAAGCCGAATTTGAAGTGCGCGGGCGAGGTAATCTTGTCGGCCCTGGTCAAGGTTGTGTGGTCACCGCATGCTCTGATCATGCTTTCGGTGGCGTCATCAATCAATCGGATATTTTGGTGCTGAATATGCCCAAACCGACAAATGATGATCCTGAAATGCTTCAAAAAATCAATAACCTGGAGAGAGATCATGTCTACTTCCAGTTAGATAGTCAAATTCAGAAGTTGATACAGATGTTGGTTCAGGAAATGCGAAACCATCCGGATGACCTGCTGTTAAGTCGTGCGTGTAACGACACTGTGATTGCATTAATGCAGCGCCATATCTCGGCATTTGAGACCAGTCGAAAAGAGTCGCGCTTTGATTTGGAGGCGATTGATCGTTACATTGAGCAGCACCTGAGTCATAAGATTAGTGTGGCTCAATTGGCCGGGCGAGTGTTTCTTGGGGAAAGTCAGTTCCATTGCTTGTTTAAAGAGCAGATGGGGATTACACCTCATCAATATGTTCTTGGAAAGCGTATCGACATGGCTCGTGAATTAATCGAGCAAGGGCACCTTTCTTTAGGGCAAATTGCCGAGTTTACTGGCTTCTCAAGCCAGAGTACTTTTACTCATACTTTTACTCGCTTACAGGGAATATCACCTTCCCGTTATAAAAAACAAGTTGGATAACAACGCGTTTTTTTAGGTCAAATAATCATCAATCAGAATAAAGCCATGCACTATGCATGGTTTTTTTATGTTTTATTCACGTGACCTATCTCTCGTTTTTTTAAATTCTCTGTTCTTTGCAGTGGTTGATATGCCACTTGATCCTACATTTTCTCTTAGAACGAGCTCTTCACAAAAATCTTATTGATATTCTTGATATTTTGTTGTGAATGCAATGAAAAAATTAAAATTTACAACACAAAATATTACCTATTTGAATGTGACTATGTGGATGTTTTGTTATAAAAGCGAGTTTTTGGCAAAAATGTCGTAGTTTTTGACAAGTATTCTTATCGGCCTCAAAATACACTGCCAGCCATTGACAATCCTCGAAGCGGTTTTCGAGGAGTGAGATTGAGGAACACACATGTTTACAGCTACGAACGTGTTGACACCGGAATTTATCGGGCAGCCGCTTGATAAGTTGTGGTCACTGATCTCGCCATTATATATGGTGGACGAGTCTCAATGGCTAGAGCAACTATTGCCACTAGCGACGCCGACAGAGGATGAAAAATCGGCGATCACTACCCAAACGACCCACCTTATCGAAGCCATTCGTGCCGATAAGAAGTCAATCCAGATGATTGATGCTTTATTGCTGGAATACAGCTTAGATACTCAAGAAGGTATCTTGCTGATGTGTCTTGCAGAAGCATTAATGCGCATCCCAGATGCCGCGACAGCAGATTCTTTGATTAAAGATAAGTTGAGTGTCGCAGACTGGAAATCTCACCTGAAGAACTCTGACTCTGTGTTTGTTAACGCATCAACATGGGGCCTCATGCTAACAGGTAAAGTGGTTGGTCTTGGTGAGCAAGGCACCCAGAGCCCAGGTCAGGCTGTAAACCGTCTGGTAAATAAATTCTCTGAGCCCGTGATTCGTAAAGCCATGTATCAGGCAATGAAGATCATGGGTCACCAGTTTGTTCGTGGTCGTACGATTGAAGAAGCGCAAAAGAACGGTCGTCCGATGCGCGACAAAGGTTTCACCTACTCATTTGATATGTTAGGTGAGGCGGCGTTAACTACAGCGGACGCGAACAAGTACTTCAAAGATTACCTAATGGCGATCGAAGCGGTAGGTCGAGAAACTTACGGCAATGACACCAGTCCAGCGCCTTCGATTTCCATCAAGCTTTCTGCATTACACCCGCGCTACGAAGTCGCAAATGAAGAACGTGTAATGACAGAGTTGTATGACTCACTAATGCAACTACTAAAACGTGCTATTGAAGTCGACGTTGCAATCACAATCGATGCAGAAGAGGCGGATCGCCTTGAGCTTTCTCTGAAGCTATTTGAGAAAGTGTACCGTAGCGATCTTGTGAAAGGTTGGGGCAAGTTTGGTTTAGTTATTCAAGCTTACTCAAAACGTGCGCTACCAGTCTTGGTGTGGCTAAATGCACTCGCAAAAGAGCAAGGTGACGTTATTCCTCTGCGTTTGGTTAAAGGCGCGTACTGGGACAGCGAAATCAAGTGGTCTCAACAAGCGGGTTATGCAAATTACCCAGTATACACTCGCAAAGAAGCGACGGACGTTGCATACCTAGCTTGTGCTCGTTTCCTACTTAGCGAAGGTGTTCGCGGTAATATCTACCCACAATTTGCAAGCCACAATGCTCACACGGTTACGGCAATTGCTGTCATGGCGGAGCACAAAGAATACGAGTTCCAGCGCCTGCATGGTATGGGTGATTCACTGTATAACCATGTTATGAAAATGTACGGTCAGCCAGTACGTATTTATGCTCCTGTCGGTAGCCATGCTGATCTGCTTCCGTACTTGGTTCGTCGTCTGCTTGAAAATGGTGCGAACAGCTCGTTTGTACACCGTCTAGTTGATGCGCGTTGTCCGATTTATGAGTTGACCCATCACCCTGTGGATGTGTTGACGGGTTTTGACACGCTACACAACGACAAGATCCCATTACCTGCCGACATCTTCCCTGAGCGTAAGAACTCATACGGCGTCAACATTGATATCGACAGTGAGGCGAAGCCATTTGAAGCGCAGGTCGAAAGCTTCATGGACAATCAGTGGGTTGCAGGCCCGATGATCAATGGTGAACGCTTTGCCGAAAGCATGATCAAGGAAAATTCGGCTGAGATCATCACCGCACCATACGATCGCCGAATTGAAGTCGGCAAAGTGGCATTTGCAACTCTTGATCACGTTTCCGCTGCAATTGATGCGGCGCAAACTGCTTTCTCTGATTGGAAAGCCGTTCCTGTTGAGCAAAAAGCGGCTTGTTTAGAAAAGCTTGCTGACTTAATGGAAGAAAATCTGGCTGAGCTGGTGGCGATTTGTCACAAAGAAGCGGGCAAGACGATTCACGATAGTATTGATGAAGTTCGTGAAGCGGTGGATTTCTGTCGTTATTACGCGAAACAAGCGCAAAACCTACAGCCATTTGAGCTAGAAGGCTTTGATGGTGTGAAACGCATTTCTAGCCGTGAAGGTCTTGGTGTGTTTGTGTGTATTAGCCCTTGGAACTTCCCGTTGGCTATCTTCCTTGGTCAGGTGACGGCAGCACTGATTGCGGGTAACACAGTGGTTGCAAAACCTGCTGAGCAAACAAGCTTAATTGCCGCTCGCGCTATTGAACTAATGCTTGATGCTGGTTTCCCTGCAGGTGTGATTCAGTTACTTACTGGTCGCGGCGCTGAGATTGGTCATGCACTGACTTCTCATGATGCTATTGCTGGTGTGGCATTCACTGGCTCAACGGCAACGGCGCAACGCATTAACGTTACGCTTGCGGAGCGCAGCGCGAAACCGGTTCCGTTTATTGCGGAAACAGGTGGTCAAAACGCAATGATCGTGGACAGTACTGCATTGCCAGAGCAGGTGGTGCGTGATGTGATTCGTTCGGCGTTTGCATCTGCAGGTCAGCGTTGTTCTGCCCTTCGTGTTCTATTTGTACAAGAAGATGTAGCAGACCGTATGATCAACCTGATTCAAGGTGCGATGAATGAGCTGCATGTTGGTTTACCTTACCTACACAAAACGGATGTTGGTCCGGTTATCGACAGCAATGCAAAACAAAAACTCCTCGCTCACCTTGAGCAAATGAGCAAAACACAGACTAAAGTCGCTCAGCTACAGCTGGATGAATCGTGCCAGCATGGTGACTTTGTCTCACCAAGTGCGTTTGAAATCTCGGGCATCGATGTGCTGAAAGAAGAACAATTTGGTCCAATCTTGCACATTGTTCGCTTTAAAGCGTCTGAATTACCGAACGTGGTTGCGCAGATCAACAGAACGGGTTTTGGCTTGACGATGGGTATCCATAGCCGTAACGAAACCACGTACCGTTGGATTGAGAAACATGCACGAGTAGGTAACTGCTACATCAACCGAGACCAAGTTGGCGCTGTGGTTGGTGTACAGCCGTTTGGTGGTCAAGGCTTGTCGGGTACTGGCCCGAAAGCTGGTGGTCCACACTACCTATTCCGATTTACTCAACATCTTCTTGCTCAAGCAGAAAACGCATAAGGAGTCGCATTATGGTTCATCAGATCACCTATTTTAAAGATGCATTCTCTGCGTGGGAGCAGTGGAATCTGACTGATTTTGATTACAAATGCGAGCATGTTCTGGCATTTAAATCTGCACTAGAAGGGCAGCAGTCTACCGTTGCCAAAGTGGTTTCTTACCACTTGCAACAAGCATCAGCTCTTCTTGCAGAAACTCACCAGTTAGTTGGCCCTACAGGGGAAACTAACGAACTGTATGCCGCAGGACGCGGTGTGGCTTTGGTGATTTGTGAAAACAACATCGAGCCTGCTGATAATGCGTTATACAGTGCTTTTGCGATGATCACCTGTGCCTTAATTGCAGGAAACAGTGTGGTCGTTTGCAGTGACAATGCAGAGCTAAACCAATTGGTTAAGCAAGCTGTAGCGTTGGCAAACTTCCCATCTAACTTAGTCCAGGTTGTTGCGTACGATGCGTCTGCCCCGTTGCTTGAGAGCGATGTACGTAGTGTGGGTTATGTTGGGCGTTCACAGATTGAGCATGCGCTCAATCTTCAACTAGCTAAGCGTGACGGTGCAATCGTCGGCTTAGTTTCTGAAACGGATTTAGAGTCACCGAAATTGGCTCATGATCCTCATCTCTCGTTGCGCTTCATTACTGAGCGCACTCGAACGATAAATATTACCGCGGTGGGTGGTAACGCAACTCTACTCGAGTTGGGGAACGAAACTCACTAACCTGACTTGTAATGCCAATCTGGAGTAACTGGACTGAGAGCCGGTCCAGATTGGTTTTTTATACTCTGATGTATTGCTGAGACGGTAAAATATCAGGGCAGGCAAGGAAGGAAATAATTATAACGAGGACTATCTAATGATAGAAAATAGCTTTGCTATCACGTCCACTTTTGTGGCGTATTTACTGATTATGGTTGCTATTGGCGTTTACGCGTATAAGAGGACTTCCAATTCATCTGACTACTTCCTAGGTGGCCGTAGCCTAGGTCCGTGGCCTGCTGCATTATCTGCAGGTGCTTCAGACATGAGTGGTTGGTTGCTGCTAGGCTTGCCTGGCTATGCGTACGCTGCGGGTATCGAGGCCTTCTGGTTAGCCGGCGGTCTACTTCTTGGTACATGGGCAAACTGGCTCATCAGTGCAAAACGCCTCCGTACCTACAGTATCCAAACTGACGCGCTAACGTTGCCAGAGTTCCTGTCACGTCGCTTCAACGATAAGTCGAAACTGATTCAGACAATCTCTGCGTTTTTCATTCTTCTATTTTTCCTTTTCTACACCAGCTCAGGTTTGGTCGCAGGGGGCAAACTGTTTGAGACGGTATTCGGTCTAGATTACACCTACGCTGTTATCATCGGTACGGTGTGTGTCGTTTCTTACACACTATTCGGTGGTTTCCTAGCGGTATCTTGGACTGACTTAGTGCAAGGTCTGCTAATGGCGGCTGCGCTAATGATTGTTCCTATAGCGGTAATGGACGGTGGTTTAGGTCAGCTAAGTTCTGATCTACATGACATCAACCCAGAACTTGCAACGCTATGGAATGACGCGAAAGGCGAACCATTGTCTGCGATTGCCATTATCTCTCTAGCGGCGTGGGGCCTTGGTTACTTTGGTCAGCCACACATCCTAGCGCGTTTTAAAGCGTCTCGTTCAAACAAAGATCTAACAACTGCACGTCGTATCGCAGTGATTTGGACGGCACTATCTATGGTCGGTGCAATGCTTGTTGGTCTTGTTGGTCTGGTTTGGGTTACGGGTCATCCGGGTACTCAACTAGAAGACGGCGAGAAGATCTTCATGCTATTGGTTAACGCAGTATTCCACCCTGTCGTTGCGGGTATGTTGTTAGCAGCAATCCTAGCGGCGGTAATGAGTACCGCTGACTCACAGCTCCTTGTTTCATCTTCAGCGCTTGCAGAAGACTTCTACAAGCAAGTATTCAAGCCAGAAGCGTCTTCTGAAGAAATCGTAATGATTGGTCGTATCGGTGTTATCGTTATTTCGCTTGTTGCGCTATTCCTAGCGATGACGCCTGATAGCTCAGTACTTGGTCTTGTATCTTACGCTTGGGCTGGCTTTGGTGCGGCATTTGGTCCTGCGGTTGTACTTAGCCTTTACTGGAGCGGTATGAACCGTAACGGCGCGTTAGCAGGTATTCTTGTTGGTGGTATCACTATCGTAGTTTGGAAGCAGCTAACTGGCGGTTGGTTTGATGTGTACGAAATCGTACCGGGCATCATCTTCTCTACGCTTGCCATCATTGTGGTAAGTAAAGCAACGGGTGGTGCTGCGCAAGACGTGTTAGACCAACACCAGTCGTTCGAGAAAAAACTGGTTGAACTAGACTAGTAACTTCCCGTATATGAACACAAAGCCCGCTATTTTAGCGGGCTTTGTTTTATCTGAAACTTAATTAGCGTTAATGGTGGTAGCTTGAGATCAAAGCTTAGCATTGCTCGGTTAGATTGGAGTGTTAGTCGCGATGAATTTTGGCGTAAATAACGGTGTTACTCAGCTCTCCCGATGTAGTCAGACGTTCGTTTCTGAGCTCTCCTTCGAACTCATAACCACAGCGCTCGGCTACAGCCCGGCTCTTTTGGTTGGTGCTATCAGCATGAATTGCGATTCTCTTGGCGCCCAAGTCATCAAACGCATAGCGCTCAACTTCGAGCACAGCCTCGGCAACATAACCATTGCCAACGGCAGCATTATCTAACCAATAACCTATCTCAAAGGATGGTACGTCGGGATCTCGAATCATCAAGCCGACCGCACCCAGTAAGCGATCGCTTTCCTTTTCAATGATGTAGTAACGCAGCTCTTCTTCGAAGTTTTCAAAGTTTGCGATGGCTTTCTCTGTCCCTTCTATCATCGCTTCTAATGTCAGCACATGAGGCACCCACGGCAGATAGACTTCGAGAGTTTTTTGGCTGCGAACGACAGCTTGATGCGCCTCTTCGGCTCGTTCTAAACAAGCAGGGATGAGTTTGAGACGTTTCGTTTCCATGCCGACTCTCCTATGGGTGAAAAATGAACGGAAAATCATTTAAACAGATGTACTTAGAATGATCTAGTCAACGCCGTCATATTATTCACTTGGTTTGCCAGAGAGAAACTGAGAGAATCGAACCGTTATCAAACCAACTAGGTTCATTATGAAACTTTTAGTAAGAAACTTGGCTCGTCACATGACCGAGCAAGATATCCGCAAATTATTCTCAGCGTACGGCAAAGTAGAACTGTGTTCGCTAGTGCTTGATCAAGACACGGGTTTGTCGAAAGGCTTCGGTTTTGTCATCATGCCGGACGAAGCAGAAGCCATTTCTGCTCTTGAAGCACTGAATTTGACGAACGTAGAAAAAAGCAAAATTCGCGTGAAAGTCGCGCAAGACTAACACAGAGAAAAGCCAGCGTTATTGCTGGCTTTTTTGTCTTTCTATTTAGAGACCAAATTGGCAACATTCTAGAATGTCTTCTCTTTTCGTTTTAGCGAGATTGATCATCAATTCTCTCTTCAAGTTGTTTCATTAAATCCTTTAACTGTAGAGAATCGAAATTGTCTGAATTCGGCACTTGGTAAGCGTCGTTGACTGTGTAGAGCATCAAGCTTTTGCTAGAGAAGAACTCTTTCTGTATTTGGACTTTGACAATGTCATCAAGAGGTAGACGGAAGTAAACCGTTGAGCCCTGGCGGTACTTCAAGGTGTTGGTGCTTGCATCGATATCTAGCGTTTTAGGATTGAACGCGCGGCGCGTGAAGTACGTTGAGAGCAGTTTCAATCCTATTATTGTGAGTGCTACGAGTCCAAACTCGACGATCTTGTCTGCTAGGTAGGAAAAATAGAACAGCGACAACAATACAGTTCCTAGCAAGAAAGGGTTGTTCTTGGGCAGATTTTGTGAAGTTTCATGGATGATCATCCGACATATCCCTCGACTTTATTCAGAAGCGACGAACGTGAGTTGGTAGACACAAACCTTTCGTTCTTTGCCTTGCATGCGCAATGTTTTGTCACCGATGTAAGGGATATTTAGTTTTTGGATCACCGATTTAGAACGCTGATTGTCCACCAAATGCATCACGGTTATTCCGTTTAACTCAAAGTGCATTCGAGCAAATTCGAGTAAGGCTTTGGAGGCCTCGAATGCATAGCCTTTCCCCCAATGTGGCACGCCAACCCAGTAGCCTAATGTACCATAGCCCTCTTCGATACGCGGTAAACTCACTGCACCAAGTAACTCCCCAGTGTTTCGCAAGGTAATAGCGTACGCCACGCCTTGATGCTGCTGATACATCGGATCGTGCCTATCTATCCATGCTTGCGCCATCGGTCGCTCATAAGGATGAGGGATGTTTGCTGTCATGTCGGCAATTCGCTTATCTCCAGCGAGTAAAGCCACTTGTTGGCAGTCATCGATATTGAATGGCCGGAGGACGAGTCTTTCGGTAGTGAGAATCGGTTGTATCGTCATGCATTTCTTCCTTGATGAGACGGCTATAGCTGCGAGCAACTGGTTTGCGGGGTAAATCGAGATAACAAGGCGTCTCGAAAGCTCGATCTAGCCACGCGTGTAGTTGTCATGCGCCTTACTAAATAATAAGCCCGAACAATTGCTTATGTGTAATGTGTCGTATTATTACACACATAAGCACGTTTGCTCATATTGATGGTACAAAAGTTGAGGTCTGACCAATGTCTCAGTTTTTTGATACTTTCGTTCAATTTTTTGAAGATAGGGCACAAAAAATTAAAGGAGCTTTTTAATTGTGGAATTATTTTGAACAAAATATGTCAATTGTCAGTAGGACGAAAAAGTAGGGAGAAGAGAAATGCCGGATATATATTGCGCAGCTTGTAGAAAATCAACGCAACATAAAGTGATTATGAAGCGTTGCGAGCCTCAGTCTGTTGAGTCGTTAACAGGCAAAATGGTGAGTTTTACACAGCTGATGGCGAAATTTGTATCAGGTGAACATTATTACGAGATGGAGCCTCAATACTACTGCCGTTGTTGTAATCATCGTGCAATTGGAGAGGTTGTTCCACATCCTACACGGCATACATCGGCCGCACTCTAATTCTGAGTGATAGCCATGATTAATGGCTAAATAGGGCAGTGTTGCCCGAACGACATATCTATACAGGCGTGTCATGCGCTTTCAAATTTGCGACTCCGCGGGAGCCGCTAGGTTGCTTTTTCTCTTCATATCACGGTTACTAAGTGAGCGGCAATAATCATAGCTCTTTCCCTCCTTCGTTGTTTTCTGGTTATTCTCTGCTGAATTTCACATGCTGTGCATTTGATGGTTTGCAATTTTTTGAGCAACGATTAATGTGATGCTTTCTAAGTGGTTACAAGGAAGTGGGTTAATGAGTTATCAATTGGACCGGATTGATTTACATATTTTGAGAGTGCTTCATTCGAGAGGCAGAATTCCAGTTGTAGAACTAGCAAAGCTGATTAACTTAACGACTTCTCCATGTTCTGATCGTGTAAAGCGACTAGAAAAAGAAGGGTATATCAATGGTTACCATGCAGAGTTGAATGCGGAAAAGTTGGGGCTGGATGTGCAAGTATTCATCCATATTCGTTTAGACCAAACCAGTTTTTCTATTTTTGAAAAGTTTGCGAAAGCGGTGGAATTGATGCCTGAAATTGAAGAGTGCTACTCGCTCTCTGGAGATTTCGATACCATGATAAAAGTTCGTGTTAAGAGCATGAAAGCGTATCAGGAGTTTATGTCGAGCAAGTTAGGCACGCTTCCGGGCGTGATTCAAACTCGTAGTGAAGTGGTCATAGAAGAACATAAAACGGGATTTGGTGTTAATCCCGAGCTCCTTGGTTAGGCGAGGCATGTGTTGAGCCTCCTTATTTAGCGTGGCTTGGTATATTACTTTTTCACGATTAAAAAAGGAGCCGAAGCTCCTTTTTTAATAAATCGGTGAGCGATTATGCCCCGATAAAGGTGCTGATGACGCCAATTAAACCACCAAAAACACCGCCCCAAACGACTAGCCAGCCAAGGTGTTGTTTAATCATCTTTTGCACCATTTCTTTAACTAATGCCGGTGTTAATTCGCTTAAACGTTGATCGATGATACCTTCAATGTTCTGCTTTATCTCATCCATCATTGCAGGAGATTCGAATTGCTCTTTCAGTGCTTCTTTGATGTTATCGCTCTTGCTCAACTCAATGATGGATTCTTGCATCTTTTCGACGAAAGGTTGGCGCATGGGTTGTAGCGCTTCCGAGCCGCCAAACATCGCTAGCATGCCACCAAACTGAGAGCCTTCAATTACTTCCACTAGGGAATCAAATGCTGGATTTAAATCTACTTTCTCAATTACTGGTTGAAGATCGATGTTCACACCGCCCGCCATTTCTTTATTCAAGAATCGGTCAATGTTCGCTTCAGTAAAAAACTGTTCCATCATCAGGTTTTTGATAGCCAGTTTAAACTCTTCAAATCGCGCGGGGATCACGCCAGAACCGTATAATCCAGGCACTTTCTCAAACAGCATATGGATGGCAAGCCAGTTGGTGATGGCGCCTGAGAACGCAAACAGCCCTGCATACCAAAGATAGTCGTTTTGTAATTGATGACCTCCAGCCATCAAAGCGATAGCGAGGACATTCGTTAGCAAACTTTTGTTCATAGTGACCAGTTATATATGAATATCGGAAAGAATAAGTGGGCCTGATTCTATACCTAAGTCACATTAAGATGCTAGGTTTTGCCGTGATGAGTAGTCTTGTAGCGAAGGGAAAAAAATGAATGCTCGGAAAAACAAAACCCGACAATCATTGTCGGGCCACTGCTTTTTCTTAGAAAAACTAAGATTCTATTTTTAATTTTAGATGCGGTAGATCTTACAACAAAGTTGGCATTTCCATCTTTCTGAGTAGCCGAATAGCTTGTCAGCCCAACTTGGTTTGAGTTGTACTATCTGCATTGAACCACATTTACACATAAGCTAATTACCTTATTGTTAATATAATAACTAAGCCATCTATTGAGTATAGCTGTTTCTCAAAAAGTGAAATGACAAATGAAGACGGCTCAATACTCTGTATTGTGTTCATTGCAATGGATACGCAACGAGGCGGTATATTAGCAGAAAAAGTGTGAGCTTTATCATGGAGAGTGTTTCATATATGAGAAACCACAATGGCTATATGAGCATCTAGCCATGGATTAAAATAAAAAACGGCGCTTAAAGCGCCGTTTTTATTGAGCTTATCACTCGTTAAGAAGCGTGTTGATTGTCTAGTTCTTCAGCGATAAATCCGCCAGTTTGATGCGCCCAAAGCTGGGCGTAAATGCCGTTATTCGCAATGAGTTCTTGATGAGAACCTTGTTCAACGATGCTGCCTTTATCTAGCACGATGAGGCGATCCATTTGTGCGATGGTCGATAATCGGTGAGCGATAGCAATAACCGTTTTCCCTTGCATTAATTCATTCAAGCTTTCCTGAATCGCCGCTTCGACTTCTGAATCCAGAGCCGATGTTGCTTCATCCAATACCAGCAATGGTGCGTCTTTGAGTAGCACACGAGATATTGCGATACGCTGACGTTGGCCGCCAGACAGTTTCACACCACGTTCACCAACTTGCGCATCGTATCCGACATTACCAAATGGGTCGGTCAGAGTTTCGATAAACTCATGGGCATGCGCTTGCTTAGTGGCTTTCAGCAAATCTTCTTCTGTCGCATCTGGATTGCCATACAAAATATTGTCTCGAATTGAACGGTGTAGCAGAGAAGTATCTTGGGTCACCATACCGATCTTTGAACGCAAAGAGTCTTGTGTGACTTCTGAGATGTTCTGTCCATCGATCTTAATGCTGCCGTCTTCGACATCGTGGAAACGAAGTAACAAGTTCACCAGAGTTGATTTTCCGGCGCCGGAGCGCCCAACCAAGCCGACTTTCTCTCCTGGTTTGATGTTGAGATCGAGATGGCTAATTACGCCTTTGTTCTCACCGTAATGGAAGCTGACGTTATCAAAGTGAATGCCTCCTTCAGTGACAACCAAGTCTTTTGCACCTGGTTTATCTTTAATATCAATAGGCTTAGAGAGCGTTTTCATTCCATCGACAACGGTTCCCATGTTTTCAAAGAGGGCGCCAACTTCCCACATTATCCACATCGACATACCGTTTACGCGCAATGCAAGACTAACAGCAATCGCAATCGCGCCAACGCTAATGGCACTATCCAACCACAGGTAAATCGATAAAGCAGCAACGGAAAACACCAAAATATAGTTTGAGATCTCTACAGCGACGTCGAAGCCGGTCACTAGGCGCATTTGACGATAGACCGTATTCAAAAATCCTTTCATGCCTTGCTCGGCATATTGGGTTTCGCGCTGGCTATGAGAAAACAGTTTGACGGTTTGAATATTGGTATAACTGTCGACGATGCGCCCTGTCATTGTCGAACGTGCATCGGCCTGCGCTGAAGCGACGTCTTTGAGCTTAGGGACAAAATAGATTTGGATAGCGATGTAAGCGAGTAACCAGACGATCATTGGGATCATCAAACGCCAGTCTGCCGTCGCTAACATAATGATCATGCTGGTGAAGTAAACCGTAACGTAAACAAACACATCCATAGCTTTCATTACGGTTTCGCGCACAGCTAATGAGGTTTGCATGACTTTCGTTGCGACTCGACCTGCAAAATCATCTTGATAGAAGTTCAAGCTTTGATTGAGCAAATACCGGTGTGCAAGCCAGCGGATAGACATTGGGTAGTTGCCCAATAACGTTTGATGAACGAGCAACGAGTACAAGATCACCAATATAGGCATGACAACCAGCAATAAGGCTCCGTAGAAAATCAAATCCGATTTGTTGTCTTGTAAGAACGTTTCTGGATTGCTGGTAGACAACCAATCAACCAATTGTCCCATCGCGCCAAACAACATTACCTCAACAACAGCCACAATTGTGGCCATCAAAGACATGATGATCAAAGGCTTTTCATAACCACGAGTGTAATAACGCAGAAAAGCGAACATCCCTGAAGGAGGCTGATCCGGTGTAGATTTGGGGAACGGCTCTGTAAAGCCTTCAAATCGTTTAAACATAACTCATCCTAAAGTTAAAACAGTGCCATTTGGGGTGGCTAAATCCATCGATTCACGCTGCTTTGGACGAAACCGCGTGTATGAGAGTTTTTTGCCTGCTCCTCGATAAAGCAGACCGATTGACGAGAGGGGCGAAAAAATAGTCTAACCGATTGTGTCTTAAATGTAACTAGTTGGTTATGAGTGTGATTGTCTATGGTTCTGATTCTTATGATGAATTCTTATCATGTTCATCGTGGTGCCATAAAAGCTTAAACCTGCAAAGTGACAATAAAATTTAAGGAAAAATGAACTTAATGCAGCAAAAATTACTTTTGTGCAATTAAATTAATTGTCAAAACAGCAAAACTGAAGTTAACAATAAATTTACAATCTCCTCATTCTAGTGATAAGGGATGTATTGGATGCTATTACACGAATCAGTGACCCAATTTGCTAATGGGAAAGAAGAAAGCACGCAAAGTGCTCAGCGCCAAACCGCAAACTGCGTAGTGATGGTGCCACCGAAAGAGTTTCGTTTTAATGAAGAAACCGCACAAGATAATGAGTTCCAACATAAAGTGTCACTCAGCCAAGAAGAAGTCTCACGTCGAGTAATGGCCGAGTTCGCGAGTATGGTTGCAACGCTGCGTCAAGAGGGCGTTCAAGTTGTTGAGTTTGATTATCCAACTTCAGATGTTGCGACGCCAGACGCGGTATTTCCAAACAATTGGTTTAGCACTACGCCAGATGGCACGTTGTACACCTTTCCAATGGCCTGTGAAAACCGTCAAAAAGAAGTACGTCCCGATGCGCTTGTGGCAGCACTAGCGCAAGCTGGGCGAGAAGTTCATCGACGCAGCAGTCTAACTGAATATCTTGATGAGCAAGCGTATTTAGAAAGCACGGGTGTGATGGTGTTTGACCACCTAAATAAAACGGTCTACGCCGCACTCTCACAACGTTGTGATCGTCTGGTTTTAGAAGATTACGCCGATCGTATTGGCTATGAACGAGTGATTTCTTTCCAAACTCGTTTGCCGTCTGGTGCGCCGATTTATCACACCAATGTGATGATGGCGGTTGGCGAACAGTTTTGCGTGATTTGTGACGAAGTGATCCCAGAATTTGAGCGTCGTTTTGTAATGAAGTCACTCGCCAAAGACAAGCAAGTCATCTCAATTTCGCTTGAGCAGATGAACCAGTTCTGCGGTAACATTCTGCAACTGGAAACGATCAACGGCGATAAGGTGATTGCGATGTCGCAATCGGCGTACGATGCATTTTCACCAGCACAAAGAAACCAATTGGCAACGCACGGTAAATTGCTGCCATTCGACGTTTCTACCATAGAATCTATTGGTGGTGGTTCGGTTCGTTGCATGTTGGGTGAAGTGTTCTTACCGAATCGTAAAGCTGTGCTTTAATAAACTGCACATTTCTTTTCAGCCGCAGTGAAAGGCTGATGAAGCGTTCTCTTCAAGGGTTTTTAGCCGTTAGCTCTGTGGCAGTACAGACTAACGGCTTTTTTGCGCTTTTTAGTTTTCTGACGATTTGCGTAGGCGACGCTTGGTTTAAGCGCCTAAAATAGGATGGTTCACCTAGCAGATTGTGATAAAGTCCGCGCCTGCGTTTTACCGCATCTTCATTGTTTTTATTGCTTCTTCAACCAAAAGTACAAGGTTTCGCTAATGCCATTTTCTACTCTCTCATTGAGTTCTGAGCTGATTCACGCACTGCCAAAAGACTTCAAGAAACCGACCGATATTCAAGCGTTGGCCATTCCTGAGCTGTTGGCTGGTCAAGATCTATTGGCTTTGGCAAATACAGGCAGCGGCAAAACCCTTGCTTATGGTTTGCCTTTGTTGGAAAAGCTGGGTGTCAATCCAGAGCAAAAGGCGCTGATTCTTGTGCCAACGCGTGAGCTGGCAATGCAAGTGAGTGAAGCAGTTAACCAAGTTGGTCAAGTTATTGGCATTAAAACAGTGTGCTTGTGTGGCGGCGTTGATAAAGAGCAACAACAGCAGGCGCTAGCGACAAATCCTCATATCCTTGTCGCGACGACAGGTCGTTTGGTTGACCTAGCAAACAATGGCCTGGATTTGAGCAATGTTCATTATCTAGTATTGGATGAAGCGGATCGTTTGTTGGATATGGGCTTTTGGCCTGACGTGCAAAATATTGCGGGGCTGATTTCAAACCAGCGCCAAACCGCAATGTTCTCCGCAACGTTTTCAGATGAGTTGAAGGGTAAAGCGAAGCTGCTTATGCAGGCACCAAAGCAAGTTGCAGCGCATCAAGAAAACAGCACCAACCAAGATATTGCTGAAACGCTGTACCTCGTTAACAAAGGCAGTAAAACCAAGGCATTGATTGAACTGATTCAAAAAAACGCGTGGACTCAGGCATTAGTCTTTATTGGTGCGAAAGAGAACGCCGATGGCTTAGCGAAGAAGCTGAATAAAGCGGGCATCTCAACCAATGCGCTGCATGGCAATAAGAGTCAAGATGAGCGAGAAGAAGCTCTGGCGCAGTTTAAATCTGGGCAAATTCAGGTGTTGATTGCCACCGATCTACTAGCGCGCGGCATTCACATTGAGCAATTGCCTGTAGTGATCAACTTTGAACTGCCAATGCATGCAGAAACTTACGTTCACCGAGTAGGGCGTACCGCTCGCGCTGGCGAGCAAGGTGTGGCGGTGTCATTGGTTTGTCATGGTGAAATGGACGCACTAAGCGCGATTCGTCACCTGACTCAACGTGCATTACCAGTGCAAGATCTGGCAGGTTTTCCAGTAACGGATAAGCCATCAACTGGCGAGAGCAAACGCGCGCCACGCGATAAAAAAGCCAACCGCCGAACTAATGCTAAGAAGAGCATTAAGCAGTTCCAAGGTAAGTCGAAACGCCCAGCCCCGAGTGCGAAGTAAACCAAAAAAACACGCTCTGACGGCATAGTCGGTTCAGAGCGTGGCTTAAATTTTACTTTGGGGTGTTAACCCACAGTTGGGCCAACCAAGCGCATTTCCCAATCTTCAACTTCGCCAGTTTCTAGGCGGCGCTCGACCAACTTGCCCCAAGACTCGACTAACGGCAGCTCAGACAGCTGAGTGAGTTCTTTTCTATCTAAACAGCCAGTGAAAACCGCGCCCATGATGCGAGCCAGTGGCCATTCTGGATAAGGTCTTTCGCACAGAATAATCTCGTCGCCTGCACCGATATCGCCTTCTTCCAACACTCGGAAATACCAGCCTGTTCGAAGCGTATCTTGCAGTCTTCTCGCCATATCGTGTTGGTCAAAGCGTACGTTAAGTTTCCAACAAGGCATGCGACCTTGCGACACTTCCAGTAGTGTTGAGCCGATGCGAATTTTATCTTTCAAGCAAATCGTGGATTCGGTGACGCCTTCGGAGCTGATGTTTTCGCCAAAGCCGCCGGCGGATTGGAAAATGGTTCTTTCGCCTAATTCTTGTTGCCAGATTGGGTAGTGCTCGCTTGGGTAAATATGAAGCGCTTTTTGAATGCCACCATGAAAGCGCGGATCACCTTGCTCATCACTGATAAAACCGAGCTCTGTTGCATGCTGGCGCTCAGGCAGCACTTGTTTGTTGATTGCGCTTTGCGCACCATGAGCATAAGGGACGGTTTTCCCTGCTAGCACAGCTTTTACGACGCCGATTTTCTTCATGTAACCTCCTTATTATTTGAATGAGAGATAAAGTGTTTACCTTCATTCGCGATGCGGAGCATGATAGCCTAGTAAACTTGTGTCGGTGTAGGGGTGAAAAGACAACTAACAATGCTAACTCGCCAAATTGATTCGAAGTCAGGCGTCGTCACCTCCAATGAGATGATGGCTGCGAATTCCCATTCTCCTGTTTTAGTGAAAACCATCGACATGCCAAAAGGTTACATTGATGCGCTGCATCAACACACTTGGCATCAAATCATCTTTCCTATCAAAGGGTTATTGCAAACACAAACGGAGCATTATCAGCATTTGGTTCCGCACACCTCTGCGTTATTTGTTCCTGCGGGTGTTCAACACGAGTCGATTGCTCTAAGCAACACGATATTTGTTGGTATTTACCTCAACCCTGAGTTTGGCGCAACGTACGAGCCACAAGTGAGAACCATTGCTTTAACGTCGTTTTTAAATGAGCTTTTACAAGAGATCCGCAGACAGTGTGAAGGTGAGACAAGCCACGAAGAAGTGCTGCATTTGCTGGCGGTGCTGCATGATCAAATTTTGAAACGCAACGTGCAGACATTTCAGTTATTGCTGCCACAAGACAGACGACTAAAACTGATTTTCGAGCAGTTGACCGACGAGCCCGCGTTGAGCTGTTCGCTAAAAGAGTGGGGGGAGAAAATTGGGGCGTCTGAGCGTACTTTATCACGGCTGTTCGCCAAGGAATTCAACACTTCATTTCTACTTTGGCGGCAACAAATTCGGCTAATTTACTCGCTTTCTTTGTTAGATGAATCGTTGCCAATCCAAGCCATTGCAGACCTAGTGGGTTATCAAAACGACTCATCCTACATCAAAGCATTTAAAGCCTATTTTGATATGACGCCACAACAGTTTAGAGTGAACGGCGCATCGCGCAGGTAGAAATACAGAGCTTCGACTTCACTTAATGCTTTTGAGTAGAAGTCGCGAAACTTCCTTTTTGAATTTCAATTACATGGTATGAATAACAATGGCACCAACGATAAATACTCGAGTGAATCAATTCTGTTTTGGTCAACCCCAAACGTCGCTGTCGTTGGAAAAAGAGCCCCTCAAACCGCTTGCTCAGGGCAAGGTTCGGGTGCGACTGGAAGCCACCAATATTAACCCAAGTGACTTGCTTTCCATTCATGGTGTTGGGCAATACCGCCGCGTTCACGTACCACCTCGCGTGCCGGGATTTGAAGCGGTTGGGCGTGTGGTGGAAGTCAGTGCAGTCGGTCAAACTGACCTTCAAGTTGGGCAAAAAGTGTTGGTGGCGATGAGTGGTACTTGGCAATACTACATAGATGCTTCGCCTGAGAATCTTTTTCCGCTACCTGAGAGTTTGGAGAACGGCTATGCCTGCCAGTTGTACATCAACGCGCTAACCGCGTGGGTTATCACCACTAAAGTGGCGAAGTTGAACAAAGGCGATGTGGTGATCATCAATGCAGCAGGGTCAGCGATCGGTAAGATATTTGCCCAGCTCGCCTATTCACTGGGTTTTGCACTGATTGCTGTGACCTCAAAGCCAGACGAGTATCCGTACGATACCATTCCAGTGTTGGACGCGAAGAAAGACTTACAAGCGCAGCTGCAAACGCTCCAACTGCCACAACCAACGGTCGCTCTGGACGCGATAGGTGGTGAGGCTGGCACGGATCTCATTCGTACCTTGAAAGAAAACGGCCAATACATTAACTACGGAACATTGTCGTTAACGCCTTATACGCCTGGGTTTTTTGAATCGATGGAGGCCAACAACATCGACTTTAGTACATTCTTTTTGCGGTATTGGGAAGAATCGGTAGGTAAAGGTGGGAGAAAGACGGTGTTCGCTGAAATGTTAGAGCACTTTATTAGCAGCGACATAAAGTTAAACGTTGCATATGATCTGCCGTTAGAGGACTTTCAAACAGCGATTGAAATGGTTGAGCGACGCTCGTCAGCAGTGTCAGGTAAAATCATTTTGACGCTGTGAATTACAGTGAGCCTGTTGAGAAAAGGGAGGATAAAATCCTCCCTTTTTTATGGGTTTATTTGTAATGATAGGGCTATTTTAGATGGAAGATTTGCTCTGTTTCGAGCGATGTCATCGCACGTACTTGACGCCAAATGTAATAAAAAATACCGAACATCATCAACATACTTGGGATGGCAATCATTGGGTAACTGTACAGCGTCATTTTTCCTAACTCTTCGTTAAAGGCAGCAGTACCAGAAGGGCTAGTCACAATCCAAGTCGCAAGGAAGTAGTTCATTGCAGATGAGAACGCGAAAGTACTTGCAAACAGGTAGTTAGAAGACATAAGACAACGTTCGAACGCATCGGTTTTACCATTTTCTTTTAAACGTTGGTTAATCAACGCGAGATTCAACACTGTGTCATTCAGTACTAACTTCTGCATCAGCGGGTAGCGGGTAAACGTTGAACCCAAAACCGCTAAACCGATCAGGCCAGGAATCAGGGCTTCTTTTAGTGCTAACCAGCGTGTATCAAGCTCTAACAAGCCGATGCCACCAGTTAGTAGAACACTGATAAAGCCCAGAGCAGAAATAAAGTTAAATTTCTTGTTACGGACAAGGTCCATACCGCCATAAATGATAGGAAATAGCAAAGCGACAACCAGCGCCATTGCTGTCCCTAGATGCTCATCGCCACTAAACTTCATCAAAATGAAGGAAGGGATAAATACGTTGAAAAGGATTTCAAATAAGGGATTCGGCTTTTTCGCCGTCGTGTTACTCATAATGTTTTACTGACTCTACTCTATGTCGGCTGTTATTGTACTTTGACAAGAAGTGTTCATCTAGTCGCGCTTGATGTAAAGCGTTAAAGCGTCGAGTTGTGTAACGACTTATGAAATAGACCGGAGCATAGCCAGTTAGTTTACATGGTTGACTACTTTTTGTGTCTTAATGACTCTCCTTCTGTGCGATGATCTGATTACGCGCTCTGAATAATCGAGTCGCCACTGTGTTGTGGTTGAGCCTCAAGGCTTGGGCAATTTCATCATGATTCAACCCAGCCACTAAGCTCAAGAGCAACGGCTCTCGGTATTTGGGTTCGAGAATCATCATTTGTTTTTGAAGCCAATCTTGGGCCATGTCGTAGTCACTGCCAGGGTAGGTTTTTGTCTGTATTGCACACTCATCAATGTCGACAAAATCGTACTGTTTTCTATCAAAGCGCCGAGCATTCTCACGACGCAAAATAGTAATGAGCCAAGACTTCGCGGCATTGGGATCATTTAAATTATCAAAGAATCGCCACGCTTTCAGGAAGGTTTCTTGCGCTAAATCTTGAGCAAGGTGGTGATCTTTGCATAACCAATACGCGAGACGGTAGATCTCTTGGTATCGCTCTTTCGTCAGTGCTTCGTAACGTTTACGTTTTTCCATAGCATTAAGATAAAAAGTTTGGAGAGCACGTTGTGTCTGCCAGATGAACGACAACCCTTTTATCGCTTTTACAGTGATAAAAAGGGTTGTTCGATTAGGAAGATAAATTCGAAGAGTTAACCTTCGAAATATCGAAGGGTGGCTCTGATTACTTTCTTACACGCTTAAAATGGTTGGTTGGAAAAACGTGAGTACTGGATGGCATCTGCGACTTCCTGAGCTTTAGACTCTGAAGTCATAAGGTGAAGTAGCTTAAGAGCAGCTTGATAGCTAACTAGGCTACCGTTCGAAGTGATAACGCCATCATCAATGACAAAATTCTGGTCGACTTGTACTTTGACTGCTGGGTAATCTCTTTGAAAGCCGTTTTCACCTCCGGCCCAAGTTGTTGCTTTTTTGCCGTTTAAAAGGCCAGCTTCGGCTAACAAATACGCGCCAGAGCAATTACTTGCCATCCAATCTGCCGCCTTTGAGGTAGTTTTAATAAAGTGAATGAGATCTTTATTTTCGATTAGTGCATCCATGTCATAGCTGGATGTTAAAACCAGTACGTCGAGTTCCGGCAGATCACCAATCCAAGCATCCACACCAATTTTTAATCCTTCTTCAGTGGTGATGGTTTTCTGATCGGAGACGGAAATGGTGAGCACGTCATAATCGCTAAACCAAGTGAGACGACTTGCGACGCCAAAAACCTCTAAAGGCGCAGTAACATCAGAGGTCAGTACGCCATCGTAAACTAGAATACCAATTCGTTTATCTTCGGCATGTGCTGTTTGAAGCACCCCAAAGAATAGGACTAGTGTTGCTATCAATAGTTGTAGTGCATTCTTCAATCCGCTTTTACCCATGGTTTTTTCCTCGCTAACAGAGCATCAAGTTATTGAGGTTCATTATATTTAGGCTAATTAGTGATTGAAGAGCCACTTGGTCTTTACTAAAGTGAATAAAATTCATGAATAGAGTTCATTGGTTATATGGATAAGATACGGTCCCTACGATTTTTTATTGCCACTTTAGATGGCGGTAGTTTTGCTGCGGCTGCCAAAGTGTATGGCACTGACCCTTCGACCGTGAGCAAAGCCATACATCGTCTCGAAAGCGATTTGGGTATACAGCTTTTTCAACGTTCTACGCGACAGAGCCGCCTGACAGAAGCTGGTCGTCGGTACGCAAATACTGCTAGGTTTGTACTGGAAGAGCTGGCGGCATGTGAGGATTCATTAAAAAGTCACAATGATGCACTTTCAGGGCAGCTTAAGATTAATGTGCCTGTCTCGTACGGTCGCCTCTATATTCGTCCTTTGTTAAAAGAGTTTTGCCGCCGCTACCCTAACATCACTATCGATATTCATTACGATGACGCCTACGTTGATATTATTGAGCAAGGTATTGATGTGTCGATTCGCTCTGGTGTCGCTCACGATAGTCAATTGATTGTGCGTCAGCTCAGCCCTATCGATTTTATCATTTGTGCCAGTCAGGATTACTTAGCGCGCCATGGTGTTCCGAGTAGCCCGGATGTATTCAATGACCATTCTTGGGTTCGTTTTCGTTTTAAACAAACGGGGAAACTGTTGCCGATTCGGATGCCAGAACCAGACGGTGCGAGTGAATATGACCCCGAAAGAAACTATATTGTAAATGACGGTGAATCCATGGCAGAGCTTTGCGCAGAAGGCTTAGGATTAACTCAGATTCCTCATTTTATCGCGAGAGACTGGCTTAAAGCGGGGCGTTTAGTGCCGATATTTCCGAGCATGCGCCAAGCAGGAAATGGCGTGTATCTTCTCTATGCCAACCGGGAATATGTGCCTGCACGAGTTAGGGTGTTCATCGATTTTATCACTCAAGCAATACAGGATATGGATGAAACGCCATTCCATACTTGGGCTGAAACGTTGCCGATTTATCGACCGAACCAAGGTGATTGAAAACTTCATGTGAGTCTTTGGTTAAAAACCCCTAAGCTATATGGTGCTTTTATTGGTTTTTGTTAGTTTATTGGGCGTTATTATCGAAAAGCGCAGTTTGCTCTTCGTCACTCATAAAGGAAAGACAATGCCAACTAAGATCTTAGTGCCTGCTTTGGCCCTACTTCTCAGCGCATGTGGCGGCGATGGGGAGTCGTCAGCCCCAGCAGAAAGCGGCTCACAAAACACAGGTTCCACATCGTCACAAGGCACATTTGCCGAGCAGATGCTTGCAGCGGTCAACAGCGCCCGCTCTACTACACAACAGTGTGGCGCAACCACCATGCCACCTGTTGGGGCCCTGACTTGGAGCTACGATTTGGAAAGCGCCGCTTATCGACATTCAAGCGATATGGCGAACAGCGATTTCATGAGCCACACAGGCTCTGATGGCAGCAAAATGTCAGATCGAGTTAACGCAACGGGTTATGCTTGGAGCGCCATTGGTGAGAATGTCGCCGTAGGGCAAAGCAGCATTAACGCCGTCATTAATGCTTGGTTATCGAGTGAAGGTCACTGCCTTAATATCATGAGTGCGGATTTTGATCAGATGGGCGCGTCGCTTGTCGAAAATCACTCTGCACGCTACGGATATTACTGGACTCAGGTTTTTGCCAAACAGCGCTAATGCGATAAAGAAGCCTGATAGATAAAATAAAACGCCAGCAGTCACTATCTGCTGGCGTTTTATTATTTACATCTCTTTTAGCTTGTCAGGTTACGAAGTTTTGGGTCATCCGCCAGGTATTCAACAAATTCAATCTCAAAACCGGCAGGGTCAACAAAATACACATTTTTGCGGTATGGTTCATCAGCACCAGGTTGGGCAATCGGATAACCTGCATCGGTTAGTCTTTTGATGATTGCATCGACGTTGTTGGTCACATAAGCAAAATGCGCTAGCCCAACTTGGTGCCCGCTCAACTCGCGGTTTTCTCCTTCGCCATGGTCACTCATGGCTATGTATTGATACTCGTCGCCAAAATGTAGCCAGTTTCTTGGTTTGCCACTCCATTCGCCTTTACCTTCATCACGCACGTACCAATGTGGAAATGCAGTTTGGTAAAACTTCAGCATTTCAGGGATATCTTTCACGACTAAGTTAATATGTTCTAGTTGGATCATGATGTGCTCCTTTTTGTCATTTTCTAGCCAACGATGAATATGCTAAAACCTCAAGTTAAGTTGAGGTAAAGGGCTTTTTTAAAATTTTTTAGGGTGACCCCGTATTTAACTTAGAGTTCGGGATGTGGATGGCTTTAGAGTAGGAGTCAACAGGTTGCGTATAACGGACAGTTTGAAAATAGTTAGTTTATAGATGGAAATATATAATACTGTCATTTTCAAGAATATTAGACTGCTTTTGTAGACTTACTAATAAGCATTTTAACAACTAGATTCATAGTTTATTTTTTACACTTATTTTATTGCAAAGGGTTTGTTTGTGAGTGGTGTGAAAGAAAAATGTGTGTCGATTAAAGAGTTAGAGATTGATTTGCTTAATTCGACAGGTAACCCTAGTTTGGCTAAACAGCAGGCTCAAGCCTTTGCGATTCACTATGCAGGACGAGTAATTGACGCTGTAAAGTTTAGAAAAGGAAATATAAGTAAGGATGATTTGCTGCTGAGTAGACATATACGGTGGGAACATCACAAGAGACATAGTCAAAACTTAGCCAAAAACATGCTTTCGGCAAATCGAGGACCAAAGCCTAGCAATACTTGTGCTCACCATATAGTTCCTTGGTTTGATGATAAAAGCGCGGCCTGCTCTCGTTCGAGATTGCGTTTAGCTGCATGGGGAATAGATATTGACCATGAGGCGAACGGTGTTTGGCTACCTCGTTTCAGGTGTCATATACCTCATGATGGCATTCCAACAAAAGTAGCTCATAGCCAAACACATACTATGGTTTATTATCTCAACGTGGACTCTCTCCTTCGAGATACGATCGCAGAAGGACTTGGTCGTACTGGTATCATTGATACCTTGCGTGAAGTCGGAGAAATGTTACATGATGGGGACTTCCCAGTTAACCGTTTGATTTAAGTAAGCAAAAGATGAAAGTTTTTAAACTAAATCATGATGTTGAGAATTTCCCTTTTTTACAAGAAACTCAACTAGAGATTTCTATACAATACTCGGATGGCGATTTGCGGGAGTTATGTGGTGAGCGTGTCGCTGATACTTGGATGATTATTGATTTGGAGTGGGTGAGTGATAACCACATGCTTACAACAAAACCTGATTTTGCAATCTGGCGTGCAGGCGAGTTTGCTTGTTCTGAGTCCGCATATAATCAAATAAACGAAGCTCTTGATTCCAGTTGTGAGTTTTTGCCATTACGCGTCGCTGGCGAGCGTTGGTATGCTATAAACATACTCAAAACTTGCGATGCCATTGATAAGGATCGCACTGTGTTAAATGTAAGAGCTAATGGTAAGCCAAGTCGTGTAAAGCGGTTTAAAAAATTAGTGTTGAGTAGTAAATCAATCAAATCCGGAGGCTTGTTCAGGATTGAAAATAACGGAAGCGGTGTTTACTGTAATGATGAATTAGGTGGTTTGTATGAAATTTACCATCGTTGTCAGCTAAAAGGTCTGATATTTGAAGCAGTAGAAACGAGTTAAAGCCCGCAATGTTTCACCCTAAGTGTATTTCGGCAGCTTTATTTTACTCTGTTATTTCTAGTAATAATTTGTTTCCCCCCCCCCAAAAAAAACCAAAAAAGCCAGCAGTTAGTACCTGCTGGCAAAGTCTTTGGGCTTCTAGTTTTTTTGATTTTATTTCTTGTTACTCATCGCTGTCACGGTGCCCCGATTGGTTTTCCGGGGAAGAAAACACAGCACCGTGCGCTTTGTGTCCAAGAAATTTGGAGATTAGCCTTGCTTACGGATTAGGTAGTCAAATGCGCCTAAGCTTGCTTTTGCACCTTCACCCATCGCAATGATGATCTGCTTGTAAGGAACGGTTGTTGCGTCACCCGCTGCGAACACACCTTCTAAGCTAGTATCGCCACGGCTACCGACTTCAATCTCGCCGCGCTCAGATAGGGCTACTTCTGAATCTTTTAGCCATTCTGTGTTTGGTACTAGACCGATTTGAACAAAGATACCTGACAATTCAATCTCTTTGATTTCATCTGTGTTGCGGTCTTTGTACTTCAAGCTTGTTACGCGAGTACCGTCACCCACTACTTCTGTTGTTTGCGCCATCGTGATGATGTCTACGTTTGGTAGTGAGTTCGCTTTGTCGATAAGCACTTGGTCTGCGCGAAGTACGTCTGCGAATTCAAGAACCGTTACGTGTTCTACGATACCAGCAAGGTCGATAGCCGCTTCGATGCCTGAGTTACCACCACCGATAACCGCAGTTTTCTTGCCTTTGAACAGTGGGCCGTCACAGTGTGGGCAGTACGCGACACCTTTGTTGCGGTACTCTTGCTCACCCGGAACGTTCATTTCACGCCAGCGTGCACCAGGGCTTAAGATGACACTCTTACTCTTCAGTGTTGCACCGCTTTCAAGTTGGATGTGAATCAAACCATCTTCTGTGTGTGCTGCGCCCATTAGCTTCTCAGCTTGTTGCTCGGTCACGACATCTACATCGTATTCTTTTAGGTGTTCTGCTAGGTCAGTTGCCAGTTTTGGACCTTCAGTACGTTTTACTGAAATGAAGTTCTCAATTGCCATGGTGTCCATAACCTGACCACCAAAACGCTTAGCAACAACGCCAGTACGAATACCTTTACGAGCTGCGTATAGAGCAGCTGCGCTACCACCAGGGCCACCACCGACAACAAGTACATCGTATGGGTCTTTTTCGCTCAGTGCTTTCGCCGCTTTCTCGCTCGCGCCGTCATCCACTTTGTTTAGGATTTCAGTCAGAGACATACGGCCTTGACCGAATAGCTCACCGTTCACGAATACGCTTGGTACGGCCATGATGTCGCGTTGTTTCACTTCATCTTGGAACAAACCACCGTCGATCATGGTTGCTTTTACTTTCGGGTTGATCGCCGCCATCATGTTGAACGCTTGAACCACGTCCGGACAGTTTTGACACGACAGTGAAATGAAGATTTCTACGTCTAGATCTTTGTCTAGTGCTGCGATTTGCTCAATCACTTCTGGTTCTAGTTTGATTGGGTGACCGCCAGAATGAAGCAGTGCCAATACTAGAGAGGTAAATTCGTGACCCATTGGCAAGCCTGCAAAGCGTAGTGCTGTGCCTTTTGCTGGGTTAGTTACCGCCATCACTGGTTTACGTGCGCTTGCGTTGTCGTCACGTTCAACGGTGATTAGGTCGCTCATCTCTGCGATTTGGCTCGCTAGAGACAAAATGTCATTGGATGCTTTGCTTTCATCTAGACTAACCACTAAACGAACTTCTTCTTTTACATTAGCCAGATATTGTTTGAGTTGTTGTTGGATCGCTTGGTCTAACATAGTTGTTACTACCTTAATTAAATAGTTACCAATCAAAACAAGTATTTGTTCATTCTTGCTAGCTAAAATCGTTGATAACTGCGTTATAGATTTTGTAGTTAGAGGAACTAGCTATCGAAAATCTATGCCTGGTTCTAAACGATTTTTTCTACGCAATTACTGCACACCTACTTATTCAGATAGGCAATAAAAAGTGGTTACTGTAGATAAAACCTGAGGGGGAGAGAGCAAATCAGGCAGAAGGTCGTCAAGGTATCTAACCTGAAGTGCTCTCTAATTCAGTTCTAATCAGAAAAAGGAAATCGGAACTGATTAGAACTTAAATTTCAGTGACTTAGATTTTGCCAACTAGGTCTAGTGATGGAGCTAGTGTCTCTTCACCTTCTTTCCATTTAGCTGGGCAAACTTCGCCTGGGTGTGCTGCTACGTATTGAGCTGCTTTCACTTTGCGTAGTAGGTCTTCTGCGTCACGACCGATACCTTCAGCAGTGATTTCCATTGCTTGGATAGTACCTTCTGGGTCGATTAGGAACGTAGCGCGGTCTGCAAGACCTTGACCTTCACGCATCACACCGAAGTTGTTTGTGATGTTGCCTGTTTGGTCGCCAAGCATGTAGTACTGAATCTTACCGATTGTGTCTGAGCTGTCGTGCCATGCTTTGTGAGTGAAGTGTGTGTCAGTTGATACTGAGTAAACTTCTACGCCACGTTTTTGTAGCTCTTCGTAGTGGTCTGCTAGGTCGCCCAGTTCTGTTGGACATACAAACGTAAAGTCTGCTGGGTAGAAGAAGAATACTGCCCATTTACCTAGAACGTCTTGTTCTGTTACTTCAACGAATTCGCCGTTTTTGTACGCTGTAGCGGCAAATGGTTTGATTTGAGTATTAATCATAATTTACTTTCCTTTGAATGTTTTAAGCTGAGCTGTTGTTGCTTTCGGAAAGTATATTCTCATCGGAGTGTGTTTAAGGAAAATCGCTTGTAACTATCCTATTGATAGCCATTTCCTATTTCACTTGATAGGGAAATCCGATGTAAGTGAGTTTGCTTTGATAGGTTTTATTGAAGATGAAGGCAGATTAGCAATAGAGAATACTGATGATGACCTTAAGTGGATGTTCTGAATAAGATCGAAAGAGCCTGCATCTCGGCAGGCTCTTTCTAATAGGAAGTGGGGAAGCGGATGCTTCTATCTTGTTAGCTCAGATTATCGAGCACTTTGCCACACAACTTCTTCAGCATGATCATTTCATCCAGCTCTAAGGTGATTTTACACATCATGGCGTTTGGCACTGACTTGGCTTGTTCCTTAAGATCACGACCTTGTTCTGTTAGGTTGAGTACACGAACGCGCTCATCGGTTTCACTGCGACCGCGCTCTACATAGCCTTTTGCTTCTAAGCGTTTAAGCAACGGCGTGAGCGTGCCTGAGTCCAAATGCAGTTGTGATCCCAGCTCTTTCACGCTGGCACCGTCTTTTTCCCACAGCACCATCATCACTAAGTACTGCGAATAAGTCAGAGCAAGCTCGTCCAGCAACGGGCGGTAAGCTCGGATCACTGCATTTGCTGCGCTGTAGAGCGGGAAGCAAACTTGGTTTTCGAGTAAGAGTTTATCGTCGTCGGTCATGGTGTTGTCGGTGTAACACTGGCTCATTGGCGTTGCCTACCTGATCACAGAGAAAGAGAGTCATAAAATAAATTGTGCACAATATAGTTGCAAACGATCTTTACTTCGATATAAGATTGCAAGCAATTAAATTGCGTACAACTTAAATTAAGAGGGACACTCGCATGACTACTCTATACAAAACTCAAGCTACCGCTTTGGCTGGTCGTAATGGTCAAGTAAAAACTGATGACGGTCTTCTCGATCTAGAGCTGTCATATCCGAAGGAAATGGGCGGCACAGGCGCAGCAACTAACCCAGAACAGCTTTTTGCAGCGGGCTATTCGGCATGTTTTTCTAACGCGATTCTGCACGTAGCACGTGAAGGTAAAGTAAATCTAAAAAGTGCACCCGTAACAGCGGAAGTGGGCATCGGCCCGAACGATAACGGCGGCTTTGCACTAACAGTGAGCCTAGCGGTAGAGCTAGACATGCCACAAGAACAAGCGCTAGAACTAACGCGCATTGCACACCAAGTTTGCCCATACTCAAACGCGGTTCGTGGCAACATTGATGTGGCAGTAACGGTAAACGGCGAAGCAATTTAAGCGGTTCTTATCACTGCACAAAGACAAGAAAGCCTGCAAGTACGCAGGCTTTTTTGATTGGTATGAGTCGAGAATACTTAACGCGACTCTAGCGGGTAAGAGCGGTAGCTCCACATGCCGTAAGTACGCAGAGCATCGCGGTAGATACCAAGCAGTTCGCTATCGCTGGCTTTGGCTAAGTCTTTAAGTGGTTTGTCTGGGTAGCTCACTGTGTCGAAAGTGATGCCTTGCGGGCCAGTTTGCCAACTTGCGATTTCAAACAAGGTTTGACCACGGCGCACGTGGCTCGCTGAGCTTATGATGGTCGCGTGTTTGATGTTATGACGCGCCAACGCGTAGCTGCTGAATAGGGCGTTACCTACCGTGCTGGTGGCGTAGTTTTCTTCAATGATGCGATCTTTGCTGATGCCTTTTTCGATCAGCCAATCTGCCATTAATTTGCCTTCGGTTTTGTGGTTCTTCGGTACACCACCCGTCAATACGATCAACGCGTCTGGGTTTGCTTTTGCCATGGCTAGCGTGGTTTCCAAACGCTCAACCAAGATTTGATGCATTGAACCATCTGGGTTCAGCGCGTATCCCAATGTAACGATTGCGCCTTTGTCATCCAGTTTGCCTTTGTCGGCTTTCTCTTTTAGTGGCGTGGCAAGTACGCGGTCTACGGTGTCGAAGATGCGTTGGATGTCTGCGGCTTTACCTGCATTGAGTTTAGTGAGTGTCGCCATGTGTTTCGCTGATTCCGCTTGGTTGCCCTCAAAGCGTTGCCATACCGCTAAGTAAGCGTGTAAATCCACATTGTCTGGAGCAACAGAAAGGGCTTGTTCGAACAGTTCAATCGCGCGGTCTGCATTCTTGTTGTAGATCTGCGCGTTGGCCGCAGAAATCAGTAGGTCAGTACGGTACGGCTCAAGTTTGTAGGCTTCAAGCAAGCGGTCGGTAACAATCTCCATGTTGCTCGGCATTTTGGCGGTAAAACCCGCATGTGAGATACGCGCAGGGGATTTGAATGCTTGTACCGCGTCACTCAGCAGTTGGTCGACAACCTGACGTTTGGTGACGATCTGTGAGTAGTCGGCGGAAGATTGGACGGCAGCATCGTTAGCCGCGATAGAGTATGGGGCAGCAGTCAGCGCAATCACGCTACCAAGAGCAATGGCAAGTAAGTTCTTCTTCATGGAATGTCCTAGAGGTGCTGTAGTACCTAGTTTTTATTGTGCCTAGCGTTGTAGGTCGAACGGGGTCGATAGAATTTTTTCAGTCTAGGTTCGCTTCATGAATAATCTGTGAAATGAATCCCAACTCAGCCGAGCAAATGAATGCGCGTGGTCAAAACGCGAAGTAGGATCACGAAAATACTGAGGTATTCGTTCGTGTTCTAAGTGATTGGATTAAAAGATAAACAGCGTTTGGAACAGCGAATTTAAGCAACCAGAGTAAGAAATGAAAAAGCCTGCAACGATGCAGGCTTTTGGTTTATTTGATGGCAGTGCAGAAGCTAACGTCTGCATGGTGCGTTTGTGGGTCAAAGCTGTGGTAAAGCTCAAAGCAAGGACGGTCGTCGTTTTCGATACCGGATTCAATCACCTTGCTCATGACATCATCCCACGCTTTTGAGTATTGGCTCGGGTCAGTAATGTGCTGGCGCATCACCGCATATTGACCGCCGGGGAAGTCTTGCAGCTCAATACCTTTCGGAACTTCCGTGTCCTCTGGCACCATGAGACAGATGTCAGTACGGCACTTCTCGTCTGGCGTGATTTCAGGATTGTCATGGTAGATGAAAATGCAGGTATTGCCCGCCAAACCTTTCATTCCTGCCCATTGATACAAGCGACCTGATGGCTCTTCATAGCCTTGGCCGTAAGGGCCGTTTACACGAATGTAAGCCAGTTTTGCTTTTTCAAAGTTTTGCGTTTCCATTGTCGTGCTCCATTTGGTGAGTTCAGAGCCAGTATATGAATCGATTGGTGTTACTTCGTTTCCATTCTTGCGCAACGTGTGTCCAATCTTGCTGTTTCGTGCTAATTCAGAAAACTGCTGGTAGTTTTCGCAGTCACGAAAGGCCGTAGGTGTGACACCATAATGTTGCTTGAAGGCTTTGGCTAAGCTCTGTGAGCTAGAAAATCCGTACTCTAGGGCAATGTTCAATACCGGTTGTTTGGATTTGAATAAGTCATCGGCGGCGGCTTCTAGACGTAAACGTCGAATGAAGTCGGCCAGTGTTTCGCCTTGCACGGCTTTGAAGGTGCGATGAAAGTGATAAGGGGAAAGGTTCGCCAGCGCGGCCACTTCTGGCAGGTTTAGTGGTTCATTAAAGTGTTGTTCTAAATAACGAATCACAGGAACCAGTCGTTGGTGGTAGTCGACGCGCATCGGGGTATATCCTTGTTCTGTTCAGCTTGTATTCTCTGCTCAAAGCCTACCGCAATCCAACAAGCTTGCAAGGGAGCAGGGTGAGAAATGCGTGGCGAGATGCGCGCCAATCAGTCACACTCAACGAGCAGATGTTTAAGCAAAAACGTCGCGCTTATTATCTTTGCTAACCGCTAGGACAATCATGATAGCTTGGAAACAGTCTCTGCCAGAGTACGAATGGCTCATTCATCAAATTTGGTACTTGGAAGTGCCAGAGGGTGAAGTCATTGACCCCAAGCCGCACCTTATTCCAAACCCGCGTGCTCATTTACTCTTTACGCCACCAGAGCAAGGCTACAGCTACGACACGGGAGACACTAAGCTTGCTGGCAAAGGCTGCCACTTATTAACGGCTAACGAACACTTGCTGTTGTTGGAAGATACGGCTCCTATCAAGCGTATCGGCATCACCTTTCGCCCAGAGGGTTTGTATGCCATTGAATCACGGTTTAGTGATGCACCCCAAGTAGCTGCAATTAACCAATGCGAATGGTTTGATTGGCTCAACACGGCGTTTGATGTGCGCTTTCAACAAGGGTTATGGCAGCTAGAGTTGCAAGATTCACCGCAATGTTTGCTGAACTACATCAAACAACATTTAGATGCGTTAAATATCGAACCTTGTCGTACCAAACCGTTTTTGGCATCGCAAAAAGCGGTGGCCGTGATGGACGCTCAAGCACTACGTTCACCTGAGTTAGCAATGGATATTGATGAGATAGCCAAACAGTGCGCCTGTTCTCGCAGAACGCTTGAGCGCAGTTTCAAACAAGTGGTGGGGTTGAGCGTTAAGCAGTATCAACAAATGGCACGCCTAGAGCAGATGATTTTGACCCTCTACAAGCAACAAGAAGCGATTGATTGGGCGAGCTTCTCACAACAATTTGGTTTCAGTGACCAATCGCATTTGATTCGTACCCTCAAACAGCAGCTAAGAAAAACGCCGAGCAAGTACTTGAAAAAGCGTGACTTAACCATCGATATCTATGGCGACTTTGAGCCGTAATACATTGCTAGTCAGCTAGAAAGTTGTCGCAAAAATCCAATTTTTCTCTTATCCGCTAGGCTACTATTTTCTGCAGATAACGAGGTAACACATGTCATATCAAAAACTAAAACAAGGCGAAGCCATCCCATTTAACGAATCGTTGACTATCCAACTGATTCAAGGCTCTGATCTACAAGATATTATCGAGATGTTGAACGACGATAAGGTCAATCAATATCTGTTCTTCGCACCTGCTGACAACAGCCTATATGAAGGCTTCTTTGGCCCTATTATTGAAAATACGGCACAAGCGATTAAAGACGATGTTTGGCCAGATAGCCCAACGTTCGTGATTCGTGACCAACAAGGTCAGTACATGGGAATGTGTGCAGTGACCGCAGTGATGTTCTTAACTGGCAACTACGAAGTGGGTTATCAGTTACCAACTTGTGCATGGGGCAAAGGTGTTGCGACTCGCGCTTGCCAAATGATGACCGAGATTGGCTTTACTGAGCTAAACGCCCATAAAGTCAGTGCCGATTGCTACGCTTCTAATGCTGGCTCTTACAAGACGTTAGAGAAAAATGGTTTTACTCAAGAAGGCCGTCAGAAAGACTATTACAAACTAGAGCAAGGCTTTGACGATAAACTTTACTACGGCATGACCGCAGAACAATTCGCGTCTTTAAATCGCTAATAATTAGCCGACAAAAAAGTAGCTAACAACAACGTAGCGAACAAAAAAGGCCGTTAACCCACATGCTCGGGTTAACGGCCTTTTCCATATTCAGCGCTAAATGGCTAAGACTTAGTTGCCTTGGTTTTGGCTTTGAAGCTTCTCTTTTGCTTCTTCAACCTTTGAGAAATCCAATCCCAACTCGTCTACGGCTTCTTTGATTAGCGCAGGGTTTTGCATCACTTGCGCCATCAGCATTTGTAGCTTGTCTTGTGGCAAACCTAGTTGGCTGATTGTTGCCATTGCCGCTAGAGGGTTTTGCGTCAGAGTCTGAAAAATCTCGTTGATTTGCTCATCGCTGATGTTGTTCTCTTTTAGCAGCGCAATAATCGGGTTCATCGCATTTCCTTTTAGTCACAGAATGAAATAGAACCCGAGTTTATCATTTGGCTGAGCTTGGTTGAACTAGGAACTGCGTGCCAAGGAAGTTGTTAGCTCCACTGCGCGTTTTCGGTAGTTGAATAACATGCTCAAACTGATCACCGCAGTGAGTGTTTCTGCAAAGACAATGCTCGCCCAAATGCCGTCTTGCGGGAAGAACTTAGGCAGTAGCAATACACCTAGCGCGACAAACACAAATCCTCGGCATAAGGAGATGAGCGTGGCTTGTTTTGGTTTGGCAATGGCTTGGAACAGGTTGGCAATCACCATGTTTAACCCCATCAAAGGGACGCCGAAGAAGTAGAACGTCAGTGCGCTCGCGGCGATTGGGATTAAGTCATTCGCGTTGCCTAAGTAAATCGAGGCAATCAGTGGCGCTGACAGCCAGATACCTAAAAGAAAGACTGTGCCGCTGCCCATGGCTGCTTTCATCCCTAGTTTTAGAATCTCGTCAATGCGTTCTGGTCGCCCTGCGCCGTGGTTAAAGCTGATGATTGGCTGACAAGCTTGCGCGATACCGACCATCACAAACAGAGCGAATACACCGACATTGGTGGTTAACCCATAGGCGATGATGTGGCTTTCACCGAATTGGCTGAGCAACACGTAGTTGAACAGCACGATGGTCATCGCGGATGTGACTTCGATAAAGAATGTCGGAGTACCGATGCTTAAGATCTCTTTAGTCTTGCTTAAGCCGATGCCTTTCAGACTGAATTCTAATGAGCCTTTCTTGCGCAAGAAATGAGTCAGCATAATCAGTGCGATGACTGCTTGAGCAATGGCCGTACCATAAGCTGCGCCTTTCATCCCCATGTTCATCTCGATGATAAACAGGTAATCAAAAGCAAGGTTGGTAATGGCACCAATCGACATCGCATAGGTGGCCAATTTAGGGTTGGTGTCGTTACGCACAAAGCAAGACAACACCCAAGCCAGTGAGTAAAGAACAAAGAAGGGGAGCAGCACGATCAGGTAATCATGAGCAAGCTGAGCCAAGTTGCCTGAAGCGCCCATCAAGGCTATCAATTCATCCAACCAAATGAGCGCGAGCGTCACCGTGATGGTGGATAACAAAGTGGTGATCAACATGGATTGGCTGAACCACATCTGGCTGGATTCCGTGTTGCCTTTGCCTATTTCTATCGACATTTTGGCGGCGCCACCAATGCCAACCATCATGGCGATGGCAGTAAAAATCGAAAAAGGTGGAATCACCAAGGCAATAGCACCAAGCCCATCGGGCCCGACGCCTAAACCGATAAATAACGCATCACCCATGATGAACAGTGACTTAATCACCATTCCAGTGAGCGCTGGCCATAGATACTGATAAAAGGATTTTGAAATGGGATCAGTTTTTAGATTGATAGCCATGGAATAGAAAAATACCCGAATGTGGTGGATTTATGTTCGGGTATTATCAGTACATTAGAGCGTGGCGAAAAGGGATTATCCGCCCATTATATTGCACTATCTAAACATCGGTGACGAAATTCCGCTGGCGTTTCTCCTTTTTGTTTTCGATAGAATCGGCTGAAATACGCAGGGTCATCAAAGCCCAATTCAAACGCTATGGTCTTGACGGTTTTCGTCGAAAACACCAGCTCTCGATTGGCTTCTAATATGATTCGATCATGAATCAGTTGCGTGACCGTCTTGCCTCTGTCGGCTTTCACTAACTCGTTTAGACGTTTGCTGGTAAGGGCTAATGCATCGGAGTAAAACTGGCATTTCTTTTGTTCGCGATAATGCAGTTCAATTAATTCGGTCAACTGCACGATGCGAGCATCTTTCTGCTCCCCTTTTTGAGATGGTGTTTTAGCAAAGCGCAATGCATAGCGAAGAAAGCTGTTGATGAGTGATTCGACAAGGTCCCAGTCACAATCCTCTCTTTCACATTCTTCTTTGATTAGGGTGTAAATCGATTCTAGGTAGGGAAAACTCTCTTCGCTACAATCGAGGTACGGCGGTCGATCAATCGTAGAAAATACGCTATTCACCAACTGCGTGCTGCGTGGATTGGTTTCAGCAAAGCCGGGACGGAATATCAACATGCGAATGTTTTTACCCATGAACTCGGAATGGTGAACCTGCCCTGGTGAAATGGTAAATAAGCGACCAAGGCGGTTTTGGTATTCGACGAAATCGATGCTCTGCGTTCCACTATTATCCAAGCACCAGACAATCTCCCAGTACTCGTGGCGATGTGGCTCGATGTATGGGTCTTCTTGGATGTCCGAAAATTCAAGCGCTCGACACGGTTCACCTAAAATGAGTCGCACTTGTCGAATTGGCGAAATCATATTGCTCATGAGGGCATTCAACAGCTCTTGGGGATTATGATTTCATCATTATGAATCGAATAATCAAGATTGTGCACGGAAATTTTTGTCCTCAGTAGCCAGTAAGTTCCATATAACCAGTCCCAGAATGAGAGCCATCAATACGCACTGGGCCTTCCCAATAAGGCACTGAAAGCGGCATTTTCGCGTTCGGGTTGAGTGCAGAAACCGTAAGCTCGATTTGCTGCTTAGGAATCGACACTTGCCACTGGGTTGGATACTTTCGCCCTTGGATTTCTGTTTGATTGGTTACCTCTAACTGAATGTCTTTTTGTGGGATAGCGATGCCAGAACCATCTTGCTGCATCAGCCTTGCGCTGGCGTAACTGGCTTGACCGGTTTTGGAATCTCGCAATTGGAACACCACCAAGCTGGTGTCGTCACTCAACCTTAGGGCAAACCAGTCCCAGCCTTGTTGTGAGTCGAGTAAGAATTGCGAGCTCCACTCTCGGTCTATCCAACCTTTGCCGGATACTTGATGGGTTTCGCAGTCGATGGTGACTTCACCGGAGACTTCAATAAACGGTTGGCTGTAATAATACGAAGCCACCTGACCATCGGCACTTTTGGTGCTGTACCCTTGCTCGCCTTGCTTTTGATAAGGTGCGCTGCTGGTAAGGGTCAGCGCATAGCCAAACTGTTCGGAGTTCGCCTTCAATGTTGCAGGGAAGAGGTCGTTGGTTGAAGAGGTCCACTGCCAATCATCGAGGTAAACCCGAAATGGTGAAGTGTCGACGCCAGCGAGAGAGGCTTGAGCGCGTGACCATTTTTCATCGGCGTAGTGTTTGTCGGTTGTCGTGACTGCGCTGTGC
Organism: Vibrio sp. 2130-1; assembly: GCF_033339515.1. Classification (NCBI taxonomy): domain Bacteria; kingdom Pseudomonadati; phylum Pseudomonadota; class Gammaproteobacteria; order Vibrionales; family Vibrionaceae; genus Vibrio; species Vibrio sp. 2130-1. Next base: position 41,502 of record NZ_JAWOUT010000009.1, on the reverse strand, counting down.
GCCATGTAGATTTGTTGAGCTTGCCACTCGGTTTTCTTCACGTCAACTTCGCCTTTTGGCGGCGCAGCAGCAAAGCGAAATTGTGTCCATTGAACGCCAAGTGGGTTGCCTTCTTCATCAATTAAGTTAGCGGTTAAGTACCACCATTCATGACGAAAATTCGGGTGTGCTTGATGGTCTGCTGGGAAGGTGAGTTCAACCCCTTTTTCTACGGGTGTGAATAGGTTGTTCTCGCTTTGCGTATCTCCGCTTCCCAGCAACGTGCCCATATTTTGTTGCTGCGTATCTTCACAACCGAACAGGAATAAGCTGCTTATGAGTAGAGTAGTAAGTTTGCTTGCTAATCGAACCATCACAACACCTCGCTTTGCAAACTGGATACGACAGGCTTGCTGACCAATCGCCACAGCGGAATCAAGGTTGCGATCACTGCCACCAAGATGGTGATTGCCGCAATGCTAAGGGCATCACTCCAATTCCACAGATAATTTAAGCTCCAACCAAAAGCACGCAAGGTGACGATGTCTGTCAGCACGTAACCCACTATGGCACCGAGGGGCAGGGCAATAACTAGAGTAAAACTGACCAAAGCGACGATCTGTCCGACCACCATGGTCATTAATTTACGGCGGCTGACGCCAAGTGCGTACAGCCTTGCAATGGCGGCTTTGCGCGCGTCGAGCAACATAAAACAAGCACTGAACAAACCAATCACCGCGACCATCAAAGTTACGCCGTTGAGTGCGCGCGTAATGGCGAAGGTCTGCGAGAAAATATCCAACGCGATGGATTTGATTTGCGCCTGATCGTAGAGCTGACTTGGATGCAGATTTAATTGCTCGCGCAGTTGCTCGTAGACGATTTGTGGGTCACCAGATACTTTAATGCCAAGGCTTGTCGGTAGGTCGGTAAACCCGCTCTCTTTCCATAACTTTGGTGCCAATAACACTTCACCGTTGGGTGAGCCGTAATCATGGAATATCGCACCCACAAGCAGGTTCTTATTTGGAGCGGCATCAAGCGTGAGCTCGCTACCCAGTGATATACCCAATTTGACCGCGGTTGGTTCACTGATGGCAACCAGCTCACCTTGGTAAAAGCGGGACCAGAAGTTCTCCAAATGCGATTTGAACACCATGGTTTGCTCTAAGGTGTCTTTGTCTTTGGTGCCAAGCAAAATCGGTAAGCCTTGTAGGTTATCGTCGACGTAGTATTGCTTGTAGACGGTCTCAACATTGTCGAACTGTCCTAATGCGCGCTCTACATCTGCGATTTCCCCTTGTGCAGGGCTGACGTAAATATCAGCGTGTAACCTTTGTTCTAACCACTGCTTTAGGGTGGACTCAAAGCTGCCAACTAGCGTGTTCATGCCCATATTGGCAGTAACGGCGAGTAGCAGTGCCATCATGGCGAGAGAAAGCGGAGAAATCAGCTCGCGCAGCTCAGCAAACAGGTACTGCATCAAAACGGAAGTGGTGCGCTTTTCACACCAATTGGCTAAGACGCTGAGTGTTTTGGGTAGATACAAAGGAATCGACACCACAAGCACACCGAGCCACGCCATGGTAAATCGGTGGTGCTCACTCAGCCATAACCCTGCAAGTGCGAAAGCCGTCAACGCAGCACCTATCACGAACAATTGGTTTTCGTTAGAAGCTTCAGGTGCTTGATAAAATCCACCATGAGAGGAGAGCGGCTGGCGCACTCGCTGTTTAAAGTGCTGCCAACATGCTAATAGGGTGGCGGCTAACGTGAGCAGCAATGCTTGCGCCCACCATTGCCACTGCCAAGTGCCGGGCAGCAGTGTCGCACCATAAAGTTGTTCTAATGTCAGCGCCACGGTCGGGTGCAACCAATGGCTAAGCTGCATGCCCAATACAAAACCGAGGGAAGCGCCGATGGTAACGAGAATAGTGAGTTCAACTAACAGCGCAGAGAACACAATGCTCGGCGCAACACCCGCTTGTTGAATTTGCACTAACAGCCGATTGCGTTTAAGCAAGCTGTACTTTACGCCGTTGTAAGCGATGAACAGCCCGACTAAAAACGCGAGTAAGCTCATTGCCGTGAGGTTGAGGTGAAAGCTGTCGGTCAGCGAACCAAGGTCGGTACTTTGATTATTGGCAATCCATTGTCCTTGCTCACCAATAAGGTTCTGCCAATTTGCTTGCGTGTCTTTATTCCCTTTATCACCCGAATGGAAAACCGCAATGTAACTGAGCTGTCCTTGTTTATTGAGCAGTTGCTGGGCAAAGCCAATGTCCATCAACATTCGGCTACCTAACTGCCATTCGTCAGGTAGCACCACCACTTGGGTTGGAATGTCGTCCAGAGTTAGAGTTTCTACCTCCCCTAAGTTTTGATGTTGAGATTGGCTCATCATCACGATTGGCTTGCCGGCTAAAAGCTCAGGCAAAGGTAAAGCACTATCGAACAAAGACACGTTCTGTTCACTATCTGATGAATAGCGAGAACGTGAAGAGATAGCGGCAATCAACTCGCTACCTTGTACTGACCAGCGTCGACCTTGTTCGTCTCTCACTCGCCCTTCGATTACAGGTAGCGCTGCACTGAGTCCGTTTTGTCTAAGGGTGAAGTAGAGCGATTCAGGCAGGTAGTTTTGCCCTGCTGGTGGAATAATTAAGTTCTGAGCTTGTGCGCTGAGCTGCTCGGTAGACTCAGCATAACTGCGCTTGGCATTGAGGTTGATGGCTTGCACCGCAACAAACAAGGTCACGGCCAGCACGATACCGATCAGAATTGCGGCGGCTTGCAGTGGCGCCTGCCGATAGTGCGCTGCAAACAGATTCAGGGCGAGTCGAGTATGAGTGAATCTGTTGTTTGATGGCTTAGTTTGCTTCATGGTGAAGCTCATGTTTGTTTACTTGATGGCTGTTCTGTAGCTGACTGTTATCCAATCGCAGCCGTGCTTTCATAAATTCAGCGCATTCATGGCTGTGGGTCACCAAGAGCACGGCGGTATTGCCTTGGGTGGTGATTTCACTCAGCAGTTTCATCACTTCTAACCCTGCTTTTTGGTCAAGGTTACCTGTGGGTTCATCAGCCAGTAGCAGTTTAGGTTTGTGTGCTAAGGCGCGCGCAATAGCGACTCGTTGTTGTTGACCACCGGAAAGGGTAGAAACATGTCTATCGAGCAGTTGGCTGATGCCCAGAGTCTCGACCAAATAATCGCACCAGTCGTTCCATTTCTGCTGATTCAAATGCAGAGGGAAGGCGATGTTTTGCTGCACGTTGAGCGGCGTTAATAGATTGAATTGCTGAAAGATAACACCGAGTTTTTGGTGTCGAAATTGGCTCCATTGTGGGTCTTTCCAAGCCGCTGTGTTATCGCCATCTAACCACAACTCACCTTCGGAAAGTGGCTCAAAGCCAGCGATGACATTGAGTAAAGTACTTTTGCCGCTACCACTTGCGCCCGTTAGCGCAACACTCGCTCCTGTGTTCAACGTAAAGTCGACGCCTTCTAACACGCGATGTGTTTCTTTGCCATCAACAAAGCTTTTGCTGGCGTGTTTGAGTGTGACAAGTGGGCTTTCCATTTCCTCTCCCTGTATTCAAAAGGTGTCGTTTCTTTTGGCAATCACTATTGCAGTTAGTTCTCTAGAAACTTTAGACAACAATTAGATAAAAACAGCGATTTACATCGATTTCTTAATAACTTGTACTGAAAAGAGGAGGGAATAGATTAAACGAGGAAGGTATATGACAAGCATTAAAAAAGCCCGAGTCAAACTCGAGCTTTCAAATACATTCAGCGTGGTCAGCTTACACGTAGTACGCTTCAACTTCGCCTTTAAGCTTGATTAGCATTGGGTTACCGAAACGGTCTTTTGCTTTAGGAGAAGCAATTTTTACCCAACCTTCGCTGATGCAGTATTCTTCTACGTCAGTACGCTCTTGACCGTTGATACGAATACCGATTTGGTGCTCGAAGCATTCTTTGATGAAGAATGGGCTACGTGGGTTACCCGCTAGGCGATCTGGTAGAGCTGGTTTAGCTGTATCTGTCATTTTGTTTGACCTTGAAGTCATTAAAAAAAGTGCGTCATTGTAGTCAGTGCAAGGCGAGTGTTCAAGGATTGTGACTGGTTTTTAATGGACTGAACTGCAATAAAGCCCTAATTTTTATCTATCTCCTTTTGCTCTTTCGGTGAGTCCTTTTAAAATTAATTCAATCATTGTCTTTTTATCATTTTGATTCTCTTACTAGTAAACAGTTTCTCAGGTTCTCGTTGTTTATACTATGGTTATTAGGTGCGATAAGTATTAGGAAAACAAATGGAACTTGTGATCTTAGCTATCGCTAGATTTCGAAGTGATCAAAAAGAAGCAATGAGTAAAAACTTCGTCAATTTAGCGCAGTGCTTAACTGAGAATGGACATCATGTTGTCACTGTTACTCCAACTGAGTTTCGTTCTCATATTAAGGTTGAACAACATACCTTTCGTAATGAGAGTCGATATGAATCTCTGTTTGAGGGGCTGATGAATCTTATTTACTTATGTAGAGAGCTCAACAGGCTGATCGAGAAAACCAACAGTGCGAAGGTTAACCTACATATTGCTACGCCTATAGAACTATTGGTGGTTTTTTTCTTTTTAAAATCTCGATATCAAAAGCAGACGACTTTATCCATTTGGCAGTCATATTTGACCTTAGACGAGGTCCGTAATAACAAGCATTATTTTTTTCGGAATTGGTTTAAGTATTTACATTTATTGCTATTTAATTCGTTTATCAGTGCGCCTTTATACAAGCGTTTGTTAGACAATTTTTGTCAAGCGATTGTGCACAGTAACTACCAGAAATTTCAGTTATCTTCTCTGTCTCATTTGCCAGTCTATTTCATTCAAAATGGGGTTTTTTCTGAGCACTTTTCGCGACCCATTCCTGCAAAGAAGACACAAAGAATGTCTTTACTTTATATCGGCCATTCTAAGCCATCAAAAGGCGTTGACGCTTTAATTGAATTGGCTGCAATACTAAAGAAGCGAGAATGTATCGATTTTGATCTAACGCTCTGTCTCAGTGGCTTCGGCGACCAAGCAAATATAGAGAAACTTGTTTCTAAACATGAGCTACATCACCAAATAGAGTTTAAAGAGAGCATTGATATTTCAGTTGAGATGGCGAGTGCAGATTTGTTGGTTTTACCACTAAGGACATGTGTCGGAACGAGCCTAACACCTAACCTAATCGTGGAGGCGGTATCTTGCGGATTACCAATTGCGATTCCTGATTTCGAGCAATTATCGGATGTCATTCAATTCGGTTCTAATGCCATTGAAATTGATCTGGATGATTTAGAAGCGAGTGCAAGTGCGATAGAGAACGGTTTTAAGTTAGGTCAACTTGACCAGATGTCTAGAAATCAAATAGAGCAGTTTAAAGTTCGTTATACGTTAGAAAGTTTTGTGTCTGGCTATGCGCGAACACTCGGCCTTGGGTAGGAGGGAGTATGGATAAAATTAGCTTTATCGCTCCGTGTTTTAATGAAGAGTCTGTCATCGAGGAGTATTACTCGCGTTTGTGTGAAATTGCTAAGCAATACGATCAGTATTTGTTTGAGTTTGTTGTAGTTAATGATGCTAGTGTTGATAAAAGTGCAGTAATTTTAGACAAGCTGGCTATGGCGGATGAACGATTAGTGATCGTGCATCTTGCTGCGAATGTTGGGCAGCAAACCGCTTTGTTTGCTGGAATCGAAGCTGCAACTGGAGATATTAATATTACCATTGATATTGATCTTCAAGATCCCCCAGAAGTTATTACACAGTTCTTGAAAGAGATCGATAAAGGCTTTGATATCGTCCATGCCCAACGCTTGTCGAGAAGAAATGAAACCGCTTTTAAGCTAATTAGTGCAAAATTGTTTTACCGCTTTTTATCCCTTACTTCTCCCGCTAATTTAATTGAAGATTGCGGTGATTTTCGAGCATTTACCAAGCCAGTTAGAGAGGCCATTTCATGTTACCGAGAGAAGCACAAATACTTGAGGGGTATTTTTGCCATTATCGGATTTAATCAAACCATTATTCAATATGAACGTGATGGTAGACATGCAGGAGAAACGAAGTATTCACTTACTAAGATGTTTGCTTTAGCGTCAGACGCGGTACTTAATTTTTCCCGCTTTCCTATTCAACTGATGTTTGTTATCTCAACATTGATGTGGTCACTTGGCTTGTTATATCTCACCAAAGCACTAGTAAGTAAGTTCGTTTTTGGCACAACTGTCGATGGTTGGACATCAATCATCTTTTTCCAAGTCTTTTTCTCAGGGATTTTATTGTTCTTTATTGCCTTAATCGGCTCTTACGTCGGGCGAATTTTCGAGCAAGGTCAAGACCGACCCGATTACATTATTCGTTACACAAGGAATATAAAGAGTAGCGATGAAGATAGTTAAGTTTGGTTCAGTGGGTATCATGAATACTCTGGTCAGTTACCTCGTTTTTTGTGTGCTTATTTATTTTGATGTCTATTATTTGACATCTTCTGTTTTGTCTTTTTTAGTGGGCTCTGCCTTTAGTTACATCATGAACTCAATATATACGTTTTCTGTTTGTACAAATGTAAGAAGCTTATTTAAATTTATCACCATAACGGCAGGATCATTGTTCTTGAGTGTTTTGCTGCTTTATATCTTTAAAAGTATTGTAGGCATTCATGTTCTCATTTCGCAGATTTTGGTCGTGTTGATTCGTTTCCCAATTGTATATCTATTAATGAAACGCATCGTCTTTAATCAAGCTCATTTGTTTCAGCGCTGAAAAGAGGTGACTTATGAAAACGAATCGGCAAGAAAAACAAGATTTCTACAGTGATTCTGAAACGGTGAAAAAGTATGAAGATCTACGTTTTTCAAATGTTGGTGGACAATTTGTACATCAGTCTGAAGTGTCTTTGTTTTCTCAGTTTCTTAATATCTGCTCCTTGCGAGAGTCAATTCTAGATGTACCCTGTGGCACGGGAAGAATGCTTCCAACTATTACGGCGTCTGGCTTTCAACAGGTTTATGCGGCAGATTACTCTGATGAGATGCTCGCAGTTTGTTACGAGAACCCTTTGCTCCAAAAAACACATTTTTCTAAACAAGACATCTATTCAACGACATATCCGGAGCAGCAGTTTTCAGTAGTATTATCTAGTCGTTTTCTGTTTCATTGCGATGATCAAGATCGGTTGTTTGCAGAGTTTGAACGGTTAATTGCACCAGAAGGATATCTTATTTTTGATAGCCTAAGGTGGTCTCCGCGAACTTGGACCCGACTTTTTTCGGAACAGCTAGGAGGAGATGTTTACACCAATAGCACATCTAGTATTTACAAGCTGGCAGATGCACACGGTTTCGAGGTTATAGACTCTCAAGTGATCCTGCTCTTTCCTAGCTTTGTCTATAACTTTATTCCAGGCATTTTAATGCGCCCGTTGATATGGCTTGAGTCAATTTGGCCGAGTTTGCTCAAAACGAAACAAGTTTGGATACTTAAGAAGCGATGAGTGAAGCAAGAGTTAGATGGCTACTTGGGATTAACTTAAGTCTGTTATTCGGTTTTTATGTTTACATCATATTCAATCTCGCGCTCGTTAATGATGATTACATGGCGCTTTATACCACATGGTTAATGAGCGTTGGGAAACGGCCGAATCTTGACTTCAATGTTGATAGCTATACTTTGCTTTTTGATTGGATGACGCCAGTTTACTTTTTTTTTGGCGATCGATTCGAGCTTATTTACGTTTTTCGTTCGTTTTTTGTTTTGTTTTTGTTGGTGATAGGTTGGCAAGTCTATGTTCTTCTTCGCCAAATATTTACGGTCAATATTGCACTCACTACATTGTTATTGCTCTTTGCCTCTTCTGCGATGGTGATGCGTGGCATTGACCTTCGTCCTGACCTCGTTATTCTTTTTCTTTGGTTACAAATAATCATTGTGTTGTATGTGTGCCCAGGAAGTGATGCTCATAAATTGTTTTGGGTGGGGTTATTATTCGGGCTTGCGATACTCTTCAAATTTAAGGCGATTTTGATTGGCGTAGTGATTGGTCTCTTCGGGCTTATTCGGCTATTTCAAAAGCGCTCCGTACGTGACTTTGTCTTGGATGTCAGTGCGCTTTTGTTAGGCATTATCTCTTGCATGGCTTTGTTTGTTGCGACCGTTGGAATCTCTTCACTTGAACTGTTTTTGTACACGACGTTTGATTTATTTCTGTATTCGACATCGCATGTTAGTGACGCAAACTCTCTGAAGGTTGATGTACTGATACAGTACTTTTTACATGATATTGTTTATTGGCTGTTTGCTCTCATAGGAGTGGGAATATGTGTCGGTAAGCGGAAAGTACTGTCGTTTAAGCAAGCTCAGTTTTTGATAGCTCTGGTTATATTATCTGTGTTGTCGGTTTTGGCTAACCCCCACTATCATGCATATAACTTGGTCACACTTTACCCTTTGCTTGCGGTATTTGTTGCGTTCTCAATCCAGTACGTTGTTTCATCTACTCGGGAGTGGTCGAAAGGAACGGTTACCACTTGTATCGTACTATTCTTGATTGTGATTGCTCGTATCATCCACTATCCGGTACAACATAATAATCAGCACCAAATCGCCCTACACACATTCATAGAAAGGCACACGCAAGTTGACGATGCGGTCTTTGCCTATGAAGGAATAGGTCTTTTTCGTCCATCGACTTATCATTGGCGAACATCTGCCATCAAGATAGACAACTACTATCGGGGTCAGTATGACGTTTGGCAGGAAATTCGTGCAGTAAAGCCGATACTCATCGTCGAAAGTTATCGAATTCCTGATTGGTTATTAGAGGAGGACCGTGATGCTCTTCGGCAACACTATGTATCTATTGCTCCGTTTATTCTGGCTCTTGGGTTAAAAACACAATCTAGTGTTCGAGGCGATTTACTGCGCTCGGGTTGGTACGTGCTTGAGAGTGATCGCTTGAACCGTTGCTTTATTGATGGTGTTGGTGTGTCTGTCGGAGAGAAGATATGGCTCAACTCCGGAGCGTATACACTGATGTCCCAAGATGGTACTTGTACTCTTCATTGGTATTTTTCTCATCTTGGCATTGAGGCGCTCAGGCAAAGCAATCCTGAGAGTTCCCCCTATTTGTTTGGCCCTTAGCAAAAGTTGTAGAACCTAGTTTTGTTCCCCTATAACCCCTTTAAATACTGCGCGTTGGCTGTTGGTTGAATCATGGCATTCAGCGTTTGGACGGTTTGTTCGCTGTGTTCTTCAAGTAGAGCTAAGAACGCGTCAATCAACTCAGGTTTGCTTGCTGAGACTTTCGTTTCGGTCTGGATATCACGCAGATCGATCAACACATCGGTAAATAATTGAGGCAGATCGTGCAGCACTTGCAGGTTTAAGACGTTGTGTTCGCTGTAGATCGAATTGTGGCTGCCTTTCTGTTTTTGCACCACGTAAGGATTGTCTTTTAAGTTGATGATAGACGTGCGTTTATCACAGCGTTTCAAACAACCTTTGTTGACCTTAATCTTGCGGCATCCTTCGGTTTGTTGGAACAAACATTGGCGGCTCGTGAGTAGGGTATTTGGATGATAAATGCTGTAGAAGCAGCGCATGTTTTGCGGGCGCTTTATATGGCGCATCTGCTTCATATTCAGCTCGTTAGAAATAAACGCGCCACTTGCAGCGAACTCGTCTTGAAGGCATTTAAACGCGTATGAGTTCACCGTGTTCATTTGTGGGCCTGCCACCCAGCCTAAGCTGAGCTCTTTTGCGATCATGCTGACGCCTGAGTTGTTGGTGATCGACAACTCAGGTTGGATGGTTTCCAAAAATACGCGCGCGGCTTGGTAGTTTTCGCCAATCAAAATGGCAGGGAACCAAGGTTTGAGCATTGGGTTGGCTTGGAACAATTCAATCATCGCGCTCAGTTCACCAGACAACCCCATTGGCAATTGATAGTAAACATCAACGTCGTGGTATTCGCACAGCATGGCTTCTTGTGCTGACGAGATCAGAACCGATAATTTTGGCGCACCTTGGCGAGGTTCTGATTGAGGTAACGCTGGCAGAGCTGGCACATCAATCGACCCTTTCAAGCTGCTGCCGGATACTTGTGTCGAAGTGACATCGAACGACTTAGTTTGCTCTGCCACTTTCTCAATGATCGCGGTTTTGTCGTCGTAGAGTTTCTTTTTCACCGCTTGCACATCATCAGCAGACTGGCATTGATAAACCTTCGAAAAATGTTTTACAGCGTGGTCGCGCGGGTTGTCGATGTACATCGCCTTGCCGAAATCACCTTGCAAAAATGCGTTAGAGAAATCGCGGTTGAACACCGTGTATAACTCGGTGGTGTCTTCAGAGAGTTCCAAACCCTCGCACAAGCGATCGATTTGCTGCCGCCAATTGTCGACCACGGTATAGACGTAGTGGGATTTCTTAATGCGGCCTTCCACTTTCAACGAATACACACCCGCATCAGCAAGCGCTTCTAAATCGCTAAATGCGGAGTTGTCTTTCATATTGAGTGGGTAGTTGTTGCCTGTTTTGGTCGTTTCGTACTGTTCGCGACAAGGTTGGCTACAGCGTCCACGGTTACCTGATGCGCCATTGCGAGCTGAACTGATGTAGCAAATTCCGGAGAATCCGATGCAGTATGAGCCGTGGACAAACACTTCCATCATTACGTTGTGCTCGCGACCAAATTGCGCCAGATGTTTTATTTCATCGATGTTAAGTTCGCGAGATAAGTTTACTCGGCTTGCGGTGAGCTGGTTGAGAAAGAGGATTTGGCCTTCGTTATGCGTGTTCAGTTGCGTTGAAGCGTGCACATCCAAATCGGGAAAGTGATGTTTGAGAATGTAGGCCAGACCGAGATCTTGTATGATCACGCCATCGATTTTGGTGGTGTTCAGTTGGCTGAGCAAGCGAACAATCGCCGGAATTTCACTTTCTAAAATCAGCACATTCAATGTTAGGAAAATCTTACAGCTGTGCTGATGAGCCAACGTCAACACGCCATTTAAGTTATCTAAGGTGAGGTTGGTCGCTCGGTTACGAGCATTGAAGCGGTCGAGCCCACAGTAAATTGCATCTGCGCCAGCGGCAATGGCGGCCTTGATTGAATCTAAATCACCACCGGGTGCTAATAACTCAAATTGATCGCGTGTCACTACTTTTCTCTTTCTTACTAAAATAGGCGGCAAATGTTACGTATTTCACGCTTTTGATGCTCAGCTAGTTAATACTTTATTAATCTGAATCAATTAATCCGTGTTACACGGTCGACTCTTGAGTGGGTAGAGTGCAATTCGCGATAGCGGAATCTGACTTCTATAGTTTTCCTACACTTGGTTTTTCTATATTTAGTTTTCGACTCAGAAAGAGGAAGGGACGACAAATGAAAAAAGTAATCATCGGGTTGGTCGTGGCGTTGACGTCATTGAGTGCGTTGGCTGGTGAGGGTGTGGTAACCGTTGCGAGCACGCATTCAGCAAAAGATACGGCGGATAAATTTGTCGCTATCGCGCAAGAAAAAGGGTTGAACGTCTTTGCGCGCATTAACCATCAAGAGAACGCCGTGAAAGTCGATATGACGTTGCGACCAACTGAAGTTATCGTGTTTGGGAACCCTAAAGTGGGCACGCCACTGATGATCTGTGCGCAGGAAGTGGCGCTCGATTTACCCCAAAAAGTGTTGGTGTATGAAGATGCAGAAGGCAAAACGTGGTTAGCTTATAACGATCCTATGTATTTAAAACAGCGCCATCATATTGAAGGCTGCGACGAGGTATTGAACAAAATCAGCGGCGTGCTGGGCAATTTAACCAACGCGGCGGCGAAGTAGGGTTGGTTATTGGCTTCGCTTTTTTAACTCCGAAAACGAAAAAGCCAACCTCACAAGGAGGTTGGCAAATCTTACCTATATTGGGGGAGGTAAGATCAGGAGGTGGCGAGTACGCTGTGCACTTCTGACTTAATTGAGTCAGACTGCGTGCCGAAAATCGCTTGTAAACTGTCGCCAATCACTAACACATCTCGCGCGCCGAGCGCTTTTAGCTTAGCAACATCAACGTTGGCAATGTCTTTTACCGAGACACGCAGACGGGTGATACACGCATCGACTGACTTAATATTGGCTTTGCCGCCCAATGCAGCTACTACATCCACCGCAATTTCATCAGGTTGTCCGGCAATCTTCACTTCTGCAATGTCGGTTTCACGGCCCGGCGTTTTTAGATCCAACTTCACAATTAGGAAGCGGAACAAGCCGTAGTAAAGCGTCGCCCAGATTGGACCGATGATGATGAACATCCACGCGTTGTTCGACATTGGGTAGTAAAGGAAGAACTGGATCGCGCCGTGCGCAAAGTCCGTACTGTGTTTGATTTCCAAAAATGCGGTGATCGCAAACGCAATACCGGTGAGGAAAATATGGATCACGTACAGCACTGGCGCGACGAATAAGAAGGTAAATTCGATTGGCTCTGTGATACCAGTCAACCAAGAGGTCAACGCCGCAGACATCATCAAACCGCCGACGATTTTCTTACGCTCTGGAGACGCGCAGTGGTAAATCGCCAATGCCGCTGCTGGTAGCGCCCACATGGAGTACATAAAGCCACCAGACAGATAACCTGCGGTTTTATCGCCCGCGAAGAAGCGAGTGAGCTCACCGGTAAACTCTTTGCCGGTTTCTGGGGCTACATAGCTGCCGACTTCAAAGAAGAACGGCGCATTCCAGATGTGGTGCAAACCAACAGGGAGTAAAGAACGTTCGCCCGCGCCGTAAACCGCCCACGCGAGTACAGGGTTTTGGTACGCTGCCCAATGAGAGAATGCATCAAGAAGTTGTCCGACAGGTGGCCATGCAAACGCGAGAATCGCACCAACGACGATCGCCGATAAACCGGTGACAATGGGCACAAATCGCTTACCCGCGAAGAAGCCCAAATACTCCGGCAGTTTGATATTGTAGAAGCGGTTGTACATAATTGCCGCGACCGCACCGATAAAGATGCCGCCAAACACCCCGGTTTGCAGCGTCTCAACGCCCATGATGGTAGCATCAGTTTCTAAGCCGCGCAGACCTGTCACAATACCGAGCGATGCGTTCATAATAATTAGGCCAACTAAGCCTGCGAGCGCAGCGGCACCGTCATTGCCTTTTGACAACCCGAGCGCCACACCGACCGCAAACATCAACTGCATGTTGCCGAACACGCCTTCACCGGCGGCGAGCATCACTTTGTTGACCGCGTCTGGAATAAACGCAAACCCCGCGTTACCAATACCCAGCATCAAGCCGGCCACCGGTAACACCGCCACAGGCAGCATCAACGACCGCCCTATTTTTTGTAGTTGTCCAAATATACTTGCAAACATGGTTTCCTCCTGACGAATGCCAGTGTTGTAGGACCTGATTCCTTCAGGTCATGTTGTTTCACGTAAGGTCAGGATGATCATAGCGAGCAAGGCGGCGCCTAAGGTTACAAAAGGCAATCAGTTTGTAAGTGGCCGCTTACAAATCTCTTACACCGAGAAGTGAAAATTGCAATCGGCTCGATTGTGAATGTGCGTTTAAGAATGCATCATATTGGCCAGCGCCAAACTCAGGGACGGACACAGGGAAAGTAGGATGGAAAACAAGCAGATACTGGTCGTCGATGACAACCTCGACCTTCGCGAAGCGTTGTCAGATTACCTTGGCCGTGCAGGGTTTGAAGTGCTTTGTGCGGAAAACGGCGGCGTGATGTGGCAACTGCTCAACGATCACCATCCTGATTTAATCATCCTCGATATTATGATGCCCGGTGAAGACGGTTTTACCCTGTGCCAGAAACTGCGCAAAAACTCCGATATCCCGATCATCATGCTGACCGCCGTCACTGAAGAAGCCGACCGAGTCGCGGGGCTAGAAATGGGCGCAGACGACTACATCACCAAATCATTCAGTCCGCGTGAACTGCTCGCGCGCATCAAAACGATTCTGAGACGCAGCCAAACGACCGCCAATAGCAAACTGACGCGTAAAGTGCGTTTTGACGATTGGTTGTTAGATACCGTAACCCGGCAACTGACCCACGTTGCTAGCCGCGAGGTTAAGCAACTGAGTGGCGCGGATTTGTCGCTGCTCGGTTTATTCGTCAACCACGCGCAATCAATATTGTCTCGTGATGACATTGCGCGCGAGATCTGGGGACGCGATGCCGACCCGTTTGAACGCGGCATTGACGTGCAGATCAGCCGCTTGCGTCATCACCTTGAAGATAAAGACCGTTCGCTGATCCTAACGGTGCGCAACAAAGGCTACATGCTGACCACGGACGTGCATTATGAGAATTAAACGCTGGACGGGATCACTGGTTGTTCGCACCAGTGTGTTCTTGTTGCTGGTGATCATTCTGGCGCAAGTATTATCCGGGATTATCTGGTATCAACACGCCAGCGAACGCGATAAAGAAGGCCTGACCACCACAGTCAAAAGCTTAGCACTGAGCGCTTCTTCTACCATCGCCTTCTTTCAAACCCTCCCTTCGGAATATCGCCACTTGGTGCTCAATCAACTACGCAACATGGGTGGTACGCGCTTTTTCGTCTCACTCAACAATCACCAGATTGACGTCGACCCACTGCCAGAGAGCGAGCGCAAAACGTTGGTCATCAACCAAGTTCGTGAAGTATTAGAAAGCGAGCTGAGCGGCATTCCTAATATCGAGGTGGAGTTCACCCAGCGCGACAAACTCAAAGTGTTCAACAACGAGCTACCTATCGACGAACTGCCGCTATTGTGGGCGCATTATTCGCTTTCGTTTGGTGACCTCAATCCGCCTATTCTGGTGATGCAGGTCGAAGTCGCGCAGAACGAATGGTTTTATCTCGCGGCGGTGCTACCCGCGCCTTACATCAACCTAGAGACTAACTATTTTGAGTTGCGCCAATGGCTCACGCTATTGGTGTCCGCGCTAATGCTGTTGCTGTGTACCTGGTTTATCGTTCGCAAAGAAATTCAACCCATTCGAGAACTGGCAAAAGCCGCAACCCTGATGTCGAGCCGATTAGACGTGCCCGAAGTCTCTGAGCGCGGCAGTAACGAACTGAAAGCGGCGGTACGTGCGTTTAACAAGATGAATCGACGCATCGACAGCCACATTAAAGACCGTGAAATGCTGTTCAGCGCCATCTCCCACGATCTGAAAACGCCAATAGCCTGCCTAAAACTGCGGGCGGAAATGCTGGATGACGACGCCGACCGAGAACGCTTTATCCGCCTGAGTAACGACCTAGATTTGATGGTCAAAGGCGCATTGCAATGCATTAAAGAGACCGATATCCACGAGGAAATCGAGCCGATCAATTTCACCCAACTGATTCAGCACATTTCCGCCAATATCGCCGATGCGCCGGACACAATTCGCATCCACGGCGAAATCCGCACCCACTTTGCTGGTAAACCGTTAGCGATTAAGCGCTGCATTCAGAATCTGGTCGATAACGCGCTCAAATACGGCCATCAAGCGGACATTACGCTGAGTGAAAGCCCAGAGTCGATCCAGATTGAAATTGAAGATCACGGTGACGGTGTTGACGATTTATTACTTGAAAAGCTCTGCCAGCCATACTTCCGCGCTAGCAACGATAAAGAAGGCAGTGGGTTGGGGTTAACCATTTCACAGAGTATTGCAAAGGCTCATGGCGGCAACTTGTTGCTGAGCCATTCTCAGTTTGGCGGCCTCTGCGCCACACTGACTTTCCCGAGAGACTGACTATGAACAAACTGGCATTCTTGTTCCCACTGTTGCTCGCCCCTTGCGTCGCTCACGCTGAGTCGCCACAAGGGGTAGAGTTTTTACATTGGTGGACTTCTGACGGCGAACAGCAAGCGCTGCAAACACTCAAAGCTCAGCTAAAACGGCACGATATAGAGCTGCTGCAAAGCCCGGTGTTAGGCGGTGGTGGCGACAGCGCGATGACGGTACTGCAAGCTCGCGCGCTGGCGGGCAACCCACCGAGCTTCGCGCAAATCGAAGGGCCAAGTATTAAGGCGTGGGATGCCATCGGTATTTTGCACAACGTCAACGCGGTAGCGGATGAGCAGCGCTGGGACGAGGTGCTCTACCCGCTGTCTATCGAAATCAATAAAACACAAAACGGCTATATCGCCCTGCCACTTACGCTGCACCGCTTGAACTGGTTGTGGGTCAACCACAAGCTGCTTAAACAACTGAATCTATCCGCGCCGAAAAACTGGCAAGAGATGTTCGCCGCCATGGAGCTTGCTAAGCAAAATGGCATTGTACCGATCGCGGTTGGTGAGCAGCCGTGGCAAGTCGCCCAACTTTTCGAGAACTTAGTGATCTCCACTGGCGGCGTTGAGTTCTACACCAATGCAATGGTTAAACTTGAGCGAGACAGCATCGACAGCGATACCCTGCGCCAAGCGTTGACGCAATTTCGCCGCCTGAGTTTGTTGATCGACAACCAATTGCCCGACAGTAAGTGGGATACGGCGACCCAAGCGCTAGCCGACGGTCAAGCACTGTTTCAAATCGGCGGAGATTGGATTTTGGGTGAGCTGCTCGCCAATCAAGTCTCGGTTCCGCAAGAGGTCGGCTGTTACCCAACGCCTGACAGCGATGGTGTATTCCTCTACAACATGGACAGCTTGGTGTTTATGTCGAGCAAGTCGTTTTCTGCCGAGGCGGCTCAACAAACCGCAAGCGCGCTGGCAGACGTCGAGTTTCAAGCTAAGTTTAATAAGGTAAAAGGCTCGATTCCGGTACGCACCGATATCGACATCAGCGATTTTAATCCGTGTCAGGTCCAGTCATATCAAGATTTTCATTACGGCGTAAAACACAACCTCGCTGTGCCGAGTATGATTGATTCTATGGCGGTCAATCCGGTTGCTCAGCAAGCGATAAACTCGGAAATCTTCCGTTTTTACCGCAATCCCAAGATGGAACCCGACGAGCTGATAAAACGCATTATTGCTATTTCGCAAAGCGGTTAATGGCAATGAATTTGTGCCGAGTGGAATAAAAAAGCCCCAATGATTGGGGCTGAGTAAAGCGAAGTATGCCGTTTAAAAATAGTGGAAGATCGGCGGTTCATGCATCAAGAAGTTTTGATGGGAGATGTTCCACGCATAGGCGCCCGCTAAGGTAAACACAACGTAATCACCAATATCGACGTGGGCGACGTGTTGATTGCGTGCCAGCACATCTTTGGGCGTACAAAGCTGGCCGACAAAGGTCGCTTGTGCATGCTGAATTGGATGAGAAATCTCATGGTGTTGCTCGCTTTTCAGGATGACGAATGGATGATCATGGCTCTGCGCCGCTGGCGTACGGAAGTGGTGAGTTCCTCCGCGCGCGATGACAAAGTTTTCGCCAAGATTTTGCTTAATATCCAGTACTTCCATCACGTAATAACCGCATGCCGCCGTGATGAAACGTCCGCATTCAAAACGCAGTGTCCAGTCTTGCACTTGCTCTTTAGCGATGAGGAATTCCAACTTGTCGCAAAACTCCATCCACGGAAAGTGTTGCTCAGGGTTTTGGTAGTTGATGCCCATGCCGCCGCCCAAGTTGATCATTAGCTCACCGAGTTCGAACTCCTGCTGCCACGCCTTCACGACTTGGAAATAGCGCTGCATTAACGCTAAGTGGCGTTCAACATCAAGCTGATGCGACATCAAGTGAAAATGGAAGCCTTTGAGTGACACTTGCGGGAAATCGCGCAGCAACATCAAAGCATTGCTCAGTTCGGACTCGTCCAAGCCAAACGGAGTCGGCTTGCCGCCCATTGCCAACTTGCTGAGCGTGATGTCGCCAATATCGATGTTCATACGCAAAAAGATCGAAGCAGGGCGGTTGAGGCGCTCGGTTAGCGCACCAATGCGTTGCAGCTCAGTGAGGCTTTCGACGTGAATCGCATCGACATCAAGTTCAATCGCTTGTTGCAATTCACTTGGCATTTTTCCTGGGCCACCGAAGATCAATGGTTTATCGAGTTGTTGCTGGTGGAGGTGTGCCAACTCCCCGCCAGATGCCGCTTCAAAACCATCGACATACGGCGCGAGCGTTTTGAGAATCGGGCCCGATGGATTGGCTTTAGCTGCGTAAAATAGCTCGACATTTTTCGGCAAAACGTGACGCAGTTGTTTGATGTGTTCTTCTAAGGCGCTTAGGTCATACACGTACGCGCACAAGGGTTGACTTTGCTGCCGTGCGAGCGTGTGAACTTGTTGGCAAACGTGTGTCGGTAGAGAGAGTGAATTAGACATGTTGCGATCCTTTTTCGTGTTGCTGCCAAGGCGCGGCGACTTGGGTATAGCCCGACTCCTTATCGGCTTTTTGCATCAAACGCGTGGTGAAATTATTTTTGCTTGGGAAGTGACCGCCATTTAGCAACGTTTCTAGTTCCGGTTGTTTTCCATTCACTGATTGCCAATGCACAATGGCACTTTGCACCGCATTCCACAGCGTTTGCTCTAGTGGCTCATCACCTTCTGCGATGAAGAAAATCGCTTCGCTGATGTTGTTGATAAAGGTGCAGTATCCGATGCGATTCCAGCCTTGTTCGCGACTGTAGTAAACCGATTGTCGTGCGCGTTCAGACAAGTCAGTTAATGTTTCTGCTGGCCAGAACTCCGGCAGTAATTTAGTGCCTTCCAAATCACGAATCCAAACACAACACGGCATCTCTTGCTCAAAGCCAATCAGGGTGTTTTGCAAATGCGGCTCAAACGCCACCCCGTGTTTGAAGTAGTAATTAAATACGCCCGGGATCAGGCAATGCAAATAGCGTTCAAACCAAAGTGTCGCGATGTCGGAATAGCGATTTTGCGTAGTACGCGCTTTGTTTTTAAGGCGTTGAGCAATGCGACTGTTGCCGTTATTATCGTAAGCAAACAGAGCGCCAGCGAGGGTTGGTTTCAAGATGTCGACTTCGCTCAGCGAGAAATTTTCGCGATACAAAATCCCAAACGATTCGCGTGCTTTGGTGTTGTCGTCCCAGTTGTGCTCAGCGACACTTTCTAGATTCAACGTGGTGGCGTAAGGCTCTGTCATCACTTTAAATACGGGGTTGTGCAGCTGTTCGTTTTCTCTAATTGGTTTGAGAATCGACGTGAGTTGCACGGCGCTGTCGAGTTCGTACCACGCGTTTTTGCGCACGCAATTGGTTAATCGTACGTTGATGGAGAATTTCGCAAACCAGTCCATGTCAGGGTGGTAGAGGGTACGAACTGAAGAGGTCGGCTGCATCTTTTCACCACCTAAACCCAGTGGCGTGATCTTGCCTTGTTCAATGGCGCGCTTCACGCTTGGGTTACTCAAAATGGTGTAGCTTTCCCAAGGATGACAAGGGTAGAGGGTCTTCCCATTGCTGGTGGCGTGTTGTGGCGCGAGCCGTTGTAGCATGCGCTGCGCAGGGTTAGCTTCTCCGTCGGAACTCAGCACATCAAGTAAGGACGTATCCACTTCAAACCAGTACAACGGGACTTGCGCGCCGACTTCTGGAGAAAACGCCAAGAGATCATCCATGGTGACGCCCGAACGACTTTTCGGGGTCGGATGGAAAGTATGCCCCCAAATCAGAGATTGTTCCGAAGCGATAAATTCGTTGTGATGCGATTTGGGCGCGACGTTGAGAAACTGCTCGGTAACCAGCACGCTATTTTCTAGTTGTTCGATCAGCTCATGGTTAAACGGGATCGCCAATACCTGCTTGAGATAGTTAAGCAAAAGCGTAAGAGTTTGCGTGGCATCCAATTTCGCCCAACCAGATCCCGGCATTTTCGCCCAAGGCAGTTCTGCCAATTTGATTTTGCCCAGTTTGCTCGCGTAGTGAATCGGCAAAACCAGCACGCCATTTTGTTGAGAAAGATGAACGGCTATCCGCTGTTTAGCGGGATAGTTGCGTTTTAACGTTTGGGGTAGCGATGTCGATTGGTAGTGCCATTCCACTTGTTGATTCGGTAGCGCAAATTCACGTAAGTAACAATTAAGAACACCCATTATCGTGTTGAGTTGGGCTTTCTCACGGTTGAGCTGCACCTCATGTGCGCGCAACTCGCTAGTCTGAGAGGATTGAGTTTGTAACATGTTGATTTCCAAATTTTGAGTGGAGAACCAGCGCGATCAAGGTGATTACGCTGACTATCGCAGAAAGTAGGAAAGGAACCTCAAGTAGCCCCAAGCTAGAAATGAAAGAAGCGCAAAATCCCGCTGCCACGCCACCCCATTTGGACATGGCATCAAAGCGAGAAAATACTTTGCCACTGAGTTTGCGATCCAGATTGCTCGCAAGATGCTGATGCAATCCGTGATAACAACACACCATCGCGATGCCGAAGATAATTCTCGCAGCAATGAGTGCGGTTTCGGACGCAATCAAATGCAAGGCAGAGCTCACGGCAAGCAATGCAAACCCAAGCCACAACGTGCGCAGCGGTTGATGGCGATTCAACCCATCTGACAACACGTGAATTTTTCCTGCCAGCAACAGATAGACGCCATGCGGCAGTGCGTACAAAAAACCGATCCATGCGTGGTTAGTGATGCCATATTGCTGCACAAACGGCGAGAAGTAAGGAAAGGTCACCACCATAGAAAACGCAAACCCGAATTGAGCAAAGAAGATCCAACGAATGGCATGCATTGCGTTTTTCTGTGCAACCGGTTTTTCTTGCTGAGGTTCTGAGTTTGGCTTTTCGAGGTTTTGGTCGGCGGGTTTATCCGCTGGCAGTGTTAGCGTGATGCCCATAGCAATTAAAGGCAAAACGCATAACCACAGGTACGCGTTGAGCGGGTTGGTCTCTGACAAGCTCCAGCCGAGCCCAATGGGCGCAACGATCAGCGCCAAGCGAGCAGATAGTTGGGTTTTATTGAGTGACTTGCCGAGTGTTTTGGCTTCTTTAATTTGACTAGATAAGTAGCTGTTCGAGGCGGCCATGGTGCCGCCAAAGGTTCCTTGAACAATAAGACCAAACACAAACATGGCGAGGTTGTCTGCCAAGCCGCACAGCGCAAACCCTGCTGCAAGGCCAAGTTGCGCACGCAAGAGTGAGAGGCGGCGACCGTAGCGATCGGCAAAGTTGCCCCAAAATCGCGCCGCCAACGCAGTACAAAACGTAGGTAGGATAAACAATACCCCTGCCCAGTCCGCATCAATGCTTGCGCCTAACGTTGGCAACACGACGGGTAGAAATAGCGGCATACCTAACGCGGCAAACGCAGCGATAAAGTGGCACAACAACACACTGTAGATGAGTTTGGTCATAATCGTTTAACGTACGCTTTTTTTGATGGCTTCTAAGTAGGCGCGTTGCGCTTCTTCGTTAGAAAGCAGCAAGAAGTTCGGAGCCGACAAACCATAGAACTTATTGATGTCACTCGCGCCGGAGGCTTCTTTCGAGAGCAAACTGCCAGAGCTCAACAAGTACTTGGCGTACAAATCAGGCGCCTCTTGCAGTAACTCGCGTGCCAGTTTTGTCTCTAACCCTTCGCCTTCCAATCGGTTGAGTTGCTCTGCAATGCTTTTGGCCACGATGGCGTAAAGCGATGCTGAAGAGGCAATGCCCTTCGCTGCCATAGATTCTACAATCGCTGCGATATCCAATTGTAATGTGATGGTGGTAAACATCTGACCGAGCGCCAATTCATTGTCGACTTTGATGCGTTGGTCGAGCAGTTCATCGCAATCCACTGGAATTGTTCCTGCGCCCTGTTTTTGGGCGGCATGCTCTGTTGCAAAGTGGAAGCGCTCTGGCCAAATTCGCGCTGCGTCGTTGTCTTTCATCGCGAGCGTCATTTTGCCCTGTTGATCAAATGCAATGATGGCGTTTTGCTGGTTGGACTCCAATGCAATGCCATAACGAAGCCACAAGGTGAGGTGTACTTGGCATAATAGGTCGACGTAATCTTGGAACCACGCCAGCGTATCTTGTTGATAGTACTGCTCTGCCAAGTGTTCTAAGAACAAGCGGTCGTCAGGCATTGGGCTTGCCAGTGCGGCAACCGGAACTAACGCTTTGTCTTCGCAATGAGTAAGTGGGTACTCACGTACGATGTACGCGAAGGTTTTATCCTCGCCGACGTGCCCACCGTGTTTTTCGTTGCAATGGAACAAGCGAGTGTTTAAGTCGGCGTCCGTTTGTTCAAGGTGGTTGAGTAGGCGTTCAAACCAGTGGCCGTCATACAGTGTTGAAGGCTTGATTAAGCGAATGTTTTTCGTGCCTAGCGATCGCATGATCAGCGGAACTTTGATGTGAATGTGCGGTGCCTCGTTGACGACCACAGTACGAACGGAAAGCGTCGGCGTCACGTCTAGATACGTTAAAGGCGCTTCTATCATACCTTCGGGTAAGGCTTCTAAAGATCGCAGGGTGAGCGGATGCGCAGGGAACAGTACGTGGCTCAGCGCAAAATCAGCAGGAAGCCCAACTTGCTCCATGGTTGGCCAGCAATCAGGTTGTTCGCTGGTTAATGTCACCAGTGATTTTTCAATCGCAATCCAATGCAGAGCAAAGCTTGGTGCAAACTCGGGCGCGTACTTAGCAAGGTCTTCATCGCTCAGACCAAACTTCGCCCGCGCAGTTGGATAGTACGGATGGTCAAGGTAAGAAGCGATCTGGTCGGCTAGCAGCAGTTTTTGATGCCAAGAACCAAGCTCGGATATTGGTTGAGAAATGTGGTCTGCGTGATGATGAAACGCTTGGTCACACAGCGCTTTGTGTTTCTCTGCACATTCCAGTTCTTGAAGGTATCCCGCCAACAATTCGTGAGAGCTCTCATGCGCCAGTGTCGTTAGTAGTGCAATCCACTCTTTGTAATGTTGTTGATGCTCGAATTGGCCATTTTTCTCCACCCACCAACCTTGTGGTGTTTCGTCATTGGCGTGACCGTAGCGCCAGTGCTGCATGTAATACGTTGGTGCAACAGGTAAATACAACGTGAAATCAGAGTTGGCAAATATCAGCCAGACTTGCTCGTCTTGAGGAACAATTCCCCCTTTTGGCGCGTCGCTACTGAACTTGGCCTTCGACAAAATGCCAAACATGTCTTCGCGTAAGCAAGTGTCGATCAATCGTTGCGTTAGATACAAAGCGTTGTCATTCATGCTGCCACCTCACGAGTCGGAGCGAGATCGAAATTGCTAAGCGCGTTCTGCAGCGCTTGGTCGAGGTTTCTCCCCGATGGTGAGACAATCGAAATTCGGGCGAGATAATCCTTGTTGGAATAACTCTGTTGGAAGAGTTCTCCCGCGTTTTTTAGTACTTGCTGCTGGGTGATGATATCGCCATCGTGTTGGATGAAGGAGGTTGAATCTCCATCAATCACACCACTGTGCTCCGCAACCACATAGTGCACGTGTGCTGAGCCATGAATTTGGTAATCGCCGTCCAATCTTCGGCCCAAATGCAGACCCAAAATTGTGCTAAACCAACCCAAGTGAGCGAGATTGTTGAGCAAGAATTCGCGGCCATCTCCAATACTGCGGTAGTTAATTTCCACCAAAACTGGGCCGTTTTCCGTGATGATAAATTCGCTGTGGCAAACTCCAAAACCAACGCCGAACGCTTTCAGTTGAGCCAAGCAAGCTTCTCGGTGAGCAATGCCGTTTGGTCCGTTCCAGTCTGCGGCGGTTTCGATAAAGTAAGGCGGCTCAGAGAGCGACACATCAAAACCGCCCACGGCGATAAGTTGGTTACCGTCTCCTAAAGTTTCGAGCGTAACCAACGGTCCTTGAAGAAACTGCTCCACCAGAATGGCGGCGTTTGGGTGCTTTTGCCAAAACGCCTCGCAGTAAGCATCGAGCTCGCTTTGGGAGTCACAGCGCTGTACATCTAGACTTGCCACGCCTTCTTTGGGTTTTGCTACGACAGGGAAGGCCATGCCTAATGCCACATTCGAATGGCGATGCAGCAAACAGCTTTGTGTGTTGGGTAAGGATTTTTCATTTAACACTTGTCGAGTTAAGTGTTTGTTTTTGGCCTTTAACGTGACAGACCAATCTTTGGATGGGAGGCCAAAAAATTGCGCGCAGATGGCGGTGGAAGTTTGTAAGTGATCACTATTGCTGAAAATAGCGTCTGGCTTTAATTCATGCTCCGTGATGGTTTCGATGAGTTCTAATGGGTTGAAGACATCACATTCTAGAATGGTATCCGGATTAAAGTGACTAT
Organism: Vibrio sp. 2130-1; assembly: GCF_033339515.1. Taxonomy (NCBI): domain Bacteria; kingdom Pseudomonadati; phylum Pseudomonadota; class Gammaproteobacteria; order Vibrionales; family Vibrionaceae; genus Vibrio; species Vibrio sp. 2130-1. Next base: position 17,291 of record NZ_JAWOUT010000009.1, on the reverse strand, counting down.
CACGACTCGCCAACTCTAAATGGCTGAGCTTATGGTCGGTGATAAGAACGACGTGAAGGTCCATCGCTTTAGCTGCAGGCACAAAGCCGTGAGTGACTGCATCGTTAACGACATGACTTACGATAATCATCGTAGATTTCATGAGCTTTCCTAATTTTCTAACATTTTCTTCTAACGTTGATAAAGTCGCTCACGGTCGTCTTCCAATGTGCCTCTCGCGAGACGGAGGGCAGAAGTTTTAGTGTTTATTGTTATTATGTTTGGTTTTTTTTGTTGTTAGTTGTGTTTTTAGGGTAAATAAATATAGAGCATAAAATTAATATTGCAAATAGAAATAATATTTGTTCTTATTTCCATCCGTTGGCTTTATAACAACTAAACGGAATTATGGAATGAATAAATTATTGACCCTGACCCCCTTGGCGGTCGCGATTGGTTCTTCACTAGTAGCACCAAGCGCAGTGGCTTCAGAAGAGACGAACTCAACCCTATCAGCAACTGAAACGATTCAAGTCTTCGGGCATCAGTACGAAGGTTATGCTGAACACATGCCTCAATCAGGCACCAAAACCGATGTGGAATGGCTTGATGTGCCACAAGCGGTATCCGTAGTAACGAAAACAGAAATGCAAGACCGAGGCGCGGTGCGCTTAGTGGATGCGCTAGATGGGGTAGCCGGGGTCAATAACACCTTGGGCGAAGGCAGCCGCGATCAGTTCATGATCCGTGGTTTTGATTCACTCAACGATATGTACCGTGATGGCTTGCGAGATGACGGTACGTTGCAGTCTTACCGCAGCTTAGCGAACGTTGAACGCGTTGAAATTGTGAAAGGCCCTGCGGGTGCTTTGTATGGCCGTGGTTCGGCTGGGGGCATCATCAACTTGGTGACGAAACGCGCTAACGGTGAGAATTTTACTCACGTAAACGGTAGTGTAGGCAGCAACAACCAATATGTTGGTCAGGTCGACAGCTCAATGGCGTTTACAGATAAGGTCAACGGGCGTATTAACTTGGAATACCGTCAAGCCGACTCGTACGTTGATCATGTTGATTCAAACGATTTCTTCATTGCACCGACCATTCGTGTGTTACCAGCGGAAGGTCACACCATTGATATTGACGTGGAATACGCCCATCAAGAACTAGTGCCGTATCGTGGTGTGCCATCAAAAAATGGCAAGCCAGTTGATTTGCCAGTAAGCACTTACTTTGGCGGCACAAACGACTATCAGGAGTCAGACAGTCTCCGTATTGCGGTGGATTACGAATGGCGTCTGAATGATCAATGGGTATGGAACAACCGAGCGGCGTTCAACCATATCGAACTTGAGCAAAAAGGCACGCGTCAGGGCAAAGTGACGGGTAATGAAGTGTCTCAAACCGTCAACAACTTTGGTTACGATCCACGTACTACGACCACTTTACAATCTGAGTTGGTTTGGGAAACCAGGGACAATCAATTGATGGTGGGTGCAGATTTCAACCAGATCGATATCGACCTAACGTTGGCAAGTGACAAAACGCTTCCTCCGCAAAATATCTACGACCCAGTCGTTGGTCCAACGCCTGATCCGGGCTTTAAGCCATTTCGTGACAATACCACCACCACGACAGGTTTGTATGTGCAAGACGTCTATACGTGGGGTGACCTTTCTTTGATCGGTAACGTGCGTTACGACTCGATGGAACTCGAACAACAAAAAGCGGGCTCAGATAAGGAAAAATTGGATGATGACAAAGTCAGCTACCGTGCTGGTTTGGTATACCGCATCAATTCCGACACATCCGTATACGCCAGTTTAGCGCGCTCTTGGCAGTTACCGTACGCTGGTATCTACATCAATCCAAAATTGGCGGAATTCTTCCACACCGACTTAAAAGAGGTGGGGGCGAAAGCGTACCTTTTGGATAACGCATTAATGTTGAATGCGGCACTGTTCCAGATTGATCAAGAGCAACCACAAACTAACGTGGACGGCGATGTGATCGATAAAATTGAAGTGCGTCACCAAGGTATTGAATTAGAGGCTCGCGGTCAAATCACCAAACAGTGGGACATCTCTGTGGGTTACAGCTACTTGGACGCGGAAGACAAAGCCACAGGCAAAAAGCCGAACGATGTATCAGACCACTTGTTCTCTCTTTGGAGCACTTACCAATTGGATGACAACTGGCGTTTAGGCGGTGGTGTGAAGTACGTGGGCGACCGTTACGCAGGTAACGACGAAGCTGTCGCACTTGGCGATTACACAACGGTGGATTTGATGGCGGCGTACACCACTGGTCGTCATAAAATCCAAGCGAACGCTTACAACATTTTGGATGAGAAATACATTCTTGGCGCAACAAACGGCACGTCTGGCTTAAACCAGATTGGCTACGGCGCACCAGCCGAGTTTATGCTCAGCTACGGATATCAGTTCTAGGCTTTTTGTGCGTAGTTAGCGCCTGTTAGCCAATTTTTACCTCATATTGAGGATGTTTAGCCCCGAGAGCTTACGGGATGTATTCTGCCCGAGGCTCAATTTCTCGCAAAGGAGATCTTAATGTCTTACCAGAATTTGGATGGTAAAGTGCGTGTACGTGCTGGTTTGTCTACCACTTACAGTGTGCTTGCGATTGCAATCGCTTCTGCCACATCCATGAGCGCGGTTGCCGCTCCTGCTAAAACAGAACAAACTACCGCGATGGAAACTGTCGTTGTCACTGGTAGCGTGATTGGTAAATCTGAAATTGAAGACGTCAAAGAGTACCCTGGTGCTCGTACCGTCATTACCCGTGATCAAATTGAGAAAACCGCCGCAGGTTCGATTGATAACGCGCTGCAGCGCGTGCCGGGTATTAAAGTTCAGGATGAAAGCGGAACGGGCGTATTGCCTAACATTTCCGTACGTGGTTTGAAAGCAAGCCGTAGTGGTCATGCTCAGTTTTTGATGGATGGTGTACCGCTAACACTTGCGCCATATGGTCACACTGGTCAGTCTATCTTCCCAGCAACACTGTCGATGCTTGATCGTATTGACATTGTACGCGGTGGTGCCGCAGTACAGTACGGCCCAAACAACGTCGGTGGTGTGATCAACTTAGTGACCAAACCGATTCCACACACGTGGCAAACTGAAATCAGTAACCGCCTTACCGTGTTTGATGGCGGTGATGCGCCGCTGAATGATTTTTACCTGCGCACGGGCGGCTGGTTAAGCGACACATTTGCACTACAGTTGGAAGGTAACTTCCTAAAAGGTGAAAGCTTCCGTGAACATTCCGATACGGACGTGAAGAACTTCCAAGCCAAAGCACAGTGGCTACTGAGTGACACTCAAGAGATTCAAGCATTCCTGCAACGTTACGATGCTGAAACGCAAATGCCGGGCGCACTTTCGCCACAAGACTACGAACAAGATCGTCACCAATCGAAACGTCCTTACGATGATTATGAAGGTAAGTCGACGCGCTGGAGTGTTAAGTACATCCACGATTTGCCATTTGCCGACAGTGCCGAGCTAGAAGTGCTAACGTTTGGCCATAAGTCAGAGCGTCTTTTCAAGTGGGGCTTTAACAGCGCGGGTGGCCATTGGGCGGATCCGGCTCTGCCAGCGACGGACGTTCGTACCTCTCCACGTGAATTTACCGTGTATGGTATAGAGCCAAAAATGGCGATGTACTTTGGCGAAGGTAAATCCGTTACTCAAAACTGGATCGTGGGTACCCGTTATGTTAATGAAGACATTGACTACAAACTCACTCAGACTCCAATCGCCGGTGGTGCAACCAGCGTTCCGCGTGATTGGCATCTAGATACGGACGCGTTTGCTGGATACGTTAGCAACGAAATTGGTTTGTTCAATGATACATTGAAGGTAACGCCTGGGTTGCGTGTTGAGTCGGTTCGAATGACGTTTACCGATCGTGGTAAAAAACAAACGGCAGACAACACCGTGACGGAATGGTTGCCAGGTTTGACGGTGGCATACAACTTAACTGACCAGTGGGTGACGTATGCGAACGCGCAAAAATCACTTCGTGCGCCACAAATTGCCTACATCCGAGGTTTGGGTGAAGAAGGTAGCGAACTGGCTTGGAACTACGAAGTCGGCGCGCGTTACACCCAATATGCGACCAGCTTTAACGCTGCACTTTATCGCATCGACTTTGAGGATCAATTGCAATGGCAAAGCTCAACGCAGACCTTCGATAACATCGGAAAAACACTTCACCAAGGCATAGAGCTTTCTGCTCGTTACGTGCCTGAAGCACTACCTGCACTGAGTTTAGGCGCAAGCTATAACTATCTAGACGCTACGCTTGAAGAAGAAGGTGAGAATAAAGGTAATCAACTGCCTTACACCTCTAAGCATCAGCTTGGTTGGGATGCAACCTACGCATTTTACGGCATGGACACCACGCTATCGGGCTTCTACTTCAGTGATTCGTATACCGATAACGCCAACACCAGTGCCGAAGATGCAACAGGCGCAACGGGTAAAGTACCATCTTACATGGTGTGGAACTTCAACTTGGGGACGGATTTATACAAAGACGACAAAGGCAAGTTACGCATGAATGTTGCGGTGAACAACTTGTTTGACGAGGAGTATTACTTCCGCGGGATTGATACAAGCCCAGTTGGTCGGTACCCAGCTCCGGGACGCTCTTACACACTGGATCTGAACTATCAGTTTTAAGAGTTTCGTTCACCGAGTTTGAAAAGAAAAGTCGCCAATTTACCTTGGCGACTTTGCCGATCTTAGGTACTGGAAAACTCTTAACACTGGAAAAAAGCAAGATGAAAAATAAAAAACAATTTACGATCAAACACTTTTCAACCGTTTTGCTGATGCTACTGAGCTCAGCTTTGATGTCATTTAGCGCATTTTCTCAGGTGCGCAGCGTGCAAGATGAGCAAGGCACTTTTGAGCTAGAAGCGATACCTCAACGTATTGTGGTTTTAGAATTTTCGTTTGTCGATGCATTAGCGGCAGTCGATGTCTCACCTGTAGGCGTCGCCGATGACAACGATGCCACACGAGTTATCCCTGCTGTTCGCGCCAAGATTGAACCTTGGCGATCGGTCGGCATGCGCTCACAACCGAGTTTAGAGGCTATTGCGGTGCTCAAGCCGGATTTGATCATTGCTGATGCAGAACGTCATCGCGCGATTTATCAAGATTTGCAGCGAATTGCGCCAACTTTGCTGTTAAAAAGCCGTGGTGAGACATATCAAGAAAATCTCGAATCCGCACACAAAATCGGCGTGGCAATTGGCAAACAAGCGAAAATGACACAACGAATTGAGCAGCACAAACAGACAATGGCGGAGTTCAAACAGCATTTTGCAACACAAGAAACCATTCAGTTTGGTGTGGTTTCTGACAAAGGGATGTGGCTGCATAGCCCGGTTTCTTACGCTGGGGGCGTTTTGAGTACGCTGGGCATCCAAAGCCCGCTGGCTCCATCTGAGCAAAAAGCGTATATCCCAACCAGTTTCGAACTTTTACTAAAAACCAACCCTGATTGGTTGTTAGTTGGACTTTACTCTCAACCAAATATTGTGGATGAGTGGCGAAAAAACCCATTATTTAAGCTGCTAACCGCTGCGAAAAAACAGCAACTTGTTGAGGTATCTCCTGAACTGTGGTCGTTAAATCGCGGCATGTTGGCTGCGGAAGAAATTGCCCGCAATCTTGAAGCGTTATTGGAGCGCTCATGAGTTCGGCGATAAGCTCGGAAAGCGCGTCTTCGGTTAGCAAATCGCATTGGAAAGCGAGCTTGTTTGTCTGTGCTATGGCGTTGTGTACGCTCTCAGGCTATGCAGCCTCAATGATTGGCTGGTCCAACTTTTCTTTGAGCGTTAATGATCTGACAAGCTATTGGTTTGCGTTTGATGAGGGCAATATGCTGCATCAAATCCTCGCGACGCTGCGTGCGCCTCGTACCTATGCTGGGTTATTAATTGGCGCTTCGCTTGCGGTATCCGGAGTGCTGATGCAAGGATTGACTCGTAACCCTTTGGCGTCGCCATCCATTCTCGGCATTAATGCAGGTGCGGCGTGTTTTATGGCCTTGGCGTCCATCGGCGTACCATTCTTTAGTCAATTGAACCCAATCATCAACGCAGTACTCGGCGCGCTACTAAGTGGTGGTGCGGTCATGTTGTTGGGCGGTTTTTTCTCCGCGCGTTCTCACCCATTGCGTTTAGTGCTAGCGGGCATTGCCATCAGTGCGTTGCTGATAGGGTTAACTCGTGCGTCGGTAATTTTGGCGGATGACATGGCTTACAGCGTGTTGCATTGGTTAACGGGTTCACTCTCCGCGGTAGATTCTGAGCAGTGGCAGCAACTGTGGCCTTTTGCGACTTTAGGTTTGGTGCTCGCCATGGGCTTAGCGCGAAACTTAAATTTACTCGCGTTGGGGGACGAAGTTGCTGTCGGGTTGGGTGGTAACATTCGTCTTACGCGATTAATCAGTGGTTTAGCGGTTGTGCTGTTGGCAGGAACTAGCGTAGCGATTGCTGGACCAATTGGCTTTGTCGGGTTGTTAGTGCCGCACTTGGTACGCCCGATTGTTGGTCACAACTATCACATTCTCATTCCGGTTTCCGCCTTGTGTGGCGCGGCATTGGTGACGTGGTCAGATGCTTTATCACGCGCGATTGCCTTTCCGGCTGAAACGCCAGTGGGCGTGATTACCGCGCTGTTGGGCACACCTTGCTTTATCGCGATTGCAATGAGGAAATCATCATGATGAATCAAACCAAACTGTTTGCATTAGTTGGATTGTTGCTGATTGCGTCTTCTCTCACGCTGTTTGTTGGCGCGGCGAACATGTCGGCTCAACAGGTTTTTGCATTACTGTTTTCTTTCTCTGACTCGGACTTTGTGATTCACCAATATCGATTACCGAGAATGTTGCTCGCCATTGGCGTGGGCGCTGGGTTGGGGCTGTCAGGCGTTTTAGTTCAAGGCGTCATCCGTAATCCACTTGCCTCACCAGATTTAATGGGGATAAGCGCCGGAGCAGGACTGGCGGCTACCGCTTGTTTGGTGCTGTATCCGAATGCGCCAGTGGCAATGTTGCCGATGGTCGCCATGGCGGGAGGCTTGCTTGCTGCTGGCTTTATTGCTGTGCTGGCTTACTGGTCGAAACCAACACCAGCACGTTTGGCGCTGATTGGTGTTGCTGTCAGCGCATTTTTAGCCAGCGGTATCGATTTTCTTCTGATTGTGCACCCTATCGAAATCAACACGGCGATGGTATGGCTAACCGGCAGTTTGTGGGGACGAAACTGGCAACAAGTGCCGTTTATTTGGAGTGCTCTATTGCTGCTACTGTCATTGGCGTTTTGGCTGGCTTGGCGGCTAGATGTTATGGGACTGGGAGAAGAAAGCGCTACTACGCTTGGCATGAAACCAAGACAGACCCAAATTCTTGCGCTGATTGCTGCCGTGTTATTGGCGAGCATCAGTGTGTCTGTGGCAGGCACGATCAGCTTTGTTGGCCTGCTTGCGCCGCATCTTGCGCGTTTGCTGTTTGGCCACAGCCACAAGTTGTTGATTCCAGCCGCTGCAACCCTTGGCGCTTTGTTGGTGATTTGCGCCGATGGTTTAGCGAGAGGCTTACAGCCACCAATTGAGCTACCAGCGGGAGTGCTGACATCTGTTATTGGCGCACCATATTTCATTTTTCTTTTGTATCGTTATAGAGGTTGGTAAGCATGTTACGAACGCAGAACTTATCCGTCGCGTACGGCAAACAGACCATCATTCCAGATCTCTCTTTGTCGATTCCTCAAGGTAAAATTACCGCACTAGTTGGTCCAAATGGTTGCGGTAAATCGACACTATTAAAAACCTTGGTACGCATCAATAAACCTGCTTCTGGCCAAGTGTTGTATGACGACAAACCACTAAGCAGCTACGGTGATAAACGCTTGGCGCGTTCGTTGTCTTTGCTGCCGCAGATTCTTGTCAGTCCTGAAGGTATTACCGTCAGAAAACTGGTCGAATATGGCCGCTCGCCTTATCTCTCTCATTGGGGTAGGTTAAGTCAACAAGACAAAGCTTTGGTCGAGCAAGCAATGCAAGATACTGGCGTGATTGAGTTTGCTGACAAGCCAGTTGAATCGCTGTCTGGCGGTCAAAGGCAAAGGGCGTGGATTGCGATGGTAATGGCGCAAGATACCGACGTAGTGATGCTTGATGAGCCAACCACTTACTTGGATCTCTCTCACCAAGTTGAGCTGATGAAACTCATGAGGCAGATGAACGACAAAGGCAAAACAGTGGTCGTAGTGCTGCACGATCTAAACCAAGCGTGCCGTTACTGCGATCATTTGGTGGTGTTGGAAAAAGGTCAGTTAGTCACGCAGGGAACGCCGCAAGAGGCACTGACAGAAGGTATGTTGGCATCGGTGTTTGATTTACAAGCGAGAGTATTTAACGACCCAATCTCAGGCACGCCGATGTGTGTGGCGGTGTAGGTTTACGTCTTTCGAAAGCTATCTGCAATAAAAACGTCGATCCATAAAAACAAACCCCGCTAGTAACAAAGTCGCTAGCGGGGTTTGTTGTTTTTAAGAGCGTCCTTAATGTGGCGTTTAAGCCAGTTTAAACGTTGCCACTTTCGAGTTGAGATCCTCAGCTTGCGATTTCAGCTCAGCAGATTGATTCATCGACTCTTCGGCACCAACTACCAAGTGATCGGTCACATCTTTAATGGACGTGACGTTTTGCGTGATTTCATTGGTTACGTGCGTTTGCTCTTCGGCGGCTGTCGCAATTTGCGTTGCCATATCGCTGATCAGCGCAACGGCCGCGTTGATTTCATCCAGAGCCAGTGCTGCGCGATCTGCATCTTCCACCGAACCTTGCGCGAGCTGAGAGCTTGTATCCATGATGGTCACAGCGCGTTGTGTGGTTTGCTGCAAAGTCTCGATCGTCGAGCGAATCTCTTCGGTTGAGGTGTGTGTGCGTTGTGATAGCACGCGAACCTCGTCTGCAACAACGGCAAAACCGCGACCTTGTTCACCTGCACGCGCCGCTTCAATCGCCGCATTCAGAGCCAGTAAGTTGGTTTGTTCTGCGATGTCTCGAATCGTTGATAGTACGGTTGAGATGTCTTGCGCGTGCTGGTTGAGCTCGCCGATGACAACGCTCGCTTGGTTGACTTCAGAAGACAAATTGTTGATGGATGACTTGGAGTTGATCACTAACTCATGACCATTTTGTGTGCTCGCTGAAGAGTCTTGAGCGGCTTTAGCCGTCTGCTCTGCATGTGCTGCAATCTCTTGCGTTGCCGATGCCATTTCAGTCACAGCGGTCGCCACCATCGTGATTTCTTGTTGCTGATGGTTCAGATCGGAAACCGATTGATTCGCGCGATTCGTGCTCAGCTCCGATTGTTGGCTCAGTTCTTCCGCTTGGTGACGAATGTGACCAATAAGTTGCTGCAAACTTTCAACGAACTGGTTGAAGTTTTCAGCCAGCTCACCAACTTCGTCACGGTTTTCTACTTTGATGCGTTGAGTTAGGTCGCCGCTACCGTTTGCGATTTGTGCAAGCGCATTCGAAACGTTGTAGAGCGGACGGAACAAGATGTTACATAGCAGATTAAACAAAGCTACGCAGATAACGACGACGATGGTGGTTGCGATGATCTGATCCCAAACAGCATCGTAGAGTGGGGCAACCAACGAGTTTTGATCTAACACCGTCACTGTTGTGAGCTTGGTACCCTCTATGTGGCGCGCGTAAATCACATATTCGGTGCCGTTAATAGAGACGCGACGCTCTGTACCTGAACGTGCGGCAGACGTAATGTCGTTGTTGTTGAGGCCTAGCTTGCTAACCGGTTGATTCAGCAGTTTACCGTTGTTATGAGTGAAAATATTGCCCTGTTCATTGGCAATAAACATATAACCTTCACCCGGTAGGATCACTTGGTTCAGGCTGTTCAGGATATCACCGATCTCTACGTCAGCACCCAGAACGACGGTTTGACCATGCAATTGCAGGGCTTTACCGAGCGACACGACGTTAGCCCCCGTGGCTGCTGCGACGGTTGGGTTATCCATAAAGACTTTCGATGGGTTGGCGATTGCATTGGTATACCAACCCCACTTACGAGGGTCGTTATTACCTGGTGGCAAAACCACCCCATTAGCGTTGTCTTGTGACCCGTCCGGGTAAGCGAGGAAAACGTTATCGAACGCGCCAGAGTCTCGGACTTGTTTCAAATGCGTAACCAGAGAACGTTTCTCTGAATCAGAAGAGAGTGACGTTAGTGCGCGCTCTTTAGAGAGTAGCCAGTCCTTTACGTATTGATTGTAAGATGCGCTAGTGCTTTCTAGTCGCTGTGCGACTTCGACATCGAGCCTATTTAATGAATCTCGAAAAGACAGCCCCTCTACCAGCACTCCCCCTAGAATGATGGCGGCACTGGCAGAGATTGCCAGTTTGTTTTTTAATGATAGATTTTTGAACATAAAGCGAATAATAGATCTTTGAATAATAGTTGTTGTGTTTTTATTCTCATCAGTGCTCTCTGCGCTGTTGAATATGCAGCAGAAAGTCAGATTCGAATCTGTTCAATAATTATATTTTATTGCTCAAAATAAATACTGACTCCATGTCGCGAATTTGAGTTTTACACCAAATAAGCAAAAGGATTTGGAACGATATTATTTATGTATTTGTAAAGTAAGGATTTGTCGATTTTTGTAAATGAGAATTGATTTCAATAAATGGTGATCTTTATCACATTTGCGTGTCTGATAATCCATTAAAAATGTGAAGGTTATAGCACCGGATATATATTGATTAGCTTAATCATTGTTATGGGCAATCGTTATGCGCAGTATATTGTTAGTCCCCGCGTTATTAGTGTCAGGGTGTGCTCTGATACAACAGTCGACGCCGATTCAACCTGACGCCAACTGGCACGTGGACCAGTTATCGAACGGTATGAAATACCATCTCTATCCAACAGAAGACCAAGAAGTCTCGGTCCGTTTGGTGATGAATATCGGCTCATTCCAAGAAACATCTTCTCAAAAGGGTTACGCTCACTTTGTTGAGCATATGGCGTTTAATGGTAGTGAGCATTTTACCGGTAACGACGTTGTCAAACTTTTTGAGCAATCTGGTGGTAGCTTTGGCGCTGATATCAACGCTTTTACCAGTTATCAGCAAACGTCTTACCAACTTGACCTTGCGAATAATACGAAGCTAGAAGATGCCCTGAAGTGGATGAGAGATATCGGTAACGGACTTGAGTTTGCTCCTGAGCAAGTAGAGAAAGAAAAAGGGGTGATTCTCGGGGAATGGCGACGCGCCAATCCGGATGATAAGTCCTTTTCTATGCATGCTTACCAAGCCTCGATTGAAGGCACTATGTATGGTGAACATGACCCAATTGGTACTCGCGAAGCGATTCAAAACGCTTCCTCAAGTAAGTTAAAGGCGTTTTACGACAAATGGTACCAGCCACAAAATGCCGAGTTGATTGTGACTGGTAATATCGACGTAGATTCACTGTCCAAGATTATCAAAAGCAAGTTCTCGAACTGGGAAAGTACCTCGGATACGGTAATAGAGAAGCGCCGTGATATTCGAGTGAACAACGAAAACAGAATCTTGCCAAGTAACACGATGGAATCACCAAGTCTTCATTTAGTGATTGAGCGTGGTCTAAGTGGCGGCACGACGATTGAGCAACAACATGAAGTGTGGCGTGATGAAGTCGCAACACAACTCATTCAACAGCGTTTGATCCGTGTACTCAGTGATGCCGCTGAACCTTTTCAATACGCTTATGCAGAGCCCTATTACTCTAACTATCAGCGTATGATGTCGGCAGGGATTTCGTTTGCACCAGATCGCCGCGAACAAATGCACCAGACTTTCATTCGTACCTTGGCGTCGTTAAGAGATTATGGTGCGACTCAATCCGAGTTAGATAGCGTTATGTCAAATTGGCAAGGTGAACTTGCAAATATTGATTCAGATTGGAGTCAGCGCAAGCCAAACAGTTACGCAGAAGCACGTGTTTTTCAAATTGGACAAGACAGTGTCAGCCAATCAAAAGAGAATTACGCCCAGAGTTTGGCAGAATTCATCAACAACGAGAATTTAGAGAGCATTAACACACAATTGACGGCTTTATTATCTCAGCAGCCAAGCTTTTTTATTGGTTTGGGGAAAAGCGAAACGTCAGAGCAGTTCAACGGTGTATTTGCCGCTCTAAACAGTGCCTATCTTCAAACTGGCGAAAAACCGCTAGAGATGTATGACAAAGTGGATGGATTCTTAAAGCCTACCCAGGAAGGCAGCATCACGAGCATGCGTCAGGAAGCGGGTGGTTTTCAAGTCTATACGCTATCAAACGGTATCGAAGTGTGGTTCCAAAAAGATACTAAAGCGGGTGGTCGAGCGTATATTTACTATGCGAGCCAAGGTGGTAAAGCCGCTGTTGATCCGACGTTGTATGCCGCTTATGAAATCGCAGCAACAACGGCAATACGCAGTGGGTTAGGGGCATTTTCTGGTTCAGAGCTAGATAGCTACTTACGCAAAAACAACATTGCGCTTGGCGCGATGCTTGATGCGACCAGTCACGGAGCTCAAATTACGGCGCCAAATACGCACCTAACTGATGCTTTGAATGGACTATACAACCTAGCGACGGAGATTAAAGTCGACGAGCGCCAGATGGCAGCAGCGAAGCAAGAGTTTAAACAGCAGAGCGGCGCTTTTTTTGAATCACCGATGGGAAAACTGATTCAAAAAGCAAACGGCAATTCTTATTTGCCGGGGAGTCGTCATCGTATAGTGTCCAGTGATGATGTTGAACAAGTGACTTCCGAGCAGGTACTAGCGGTGCATGAGCAACTTTTCAAAACCAATGATGGTTTTAAGATGGTTATTGTTGCAAACGTAGAGCCGGAAGAAATTACACCACTTTTGCGTAAGTATGTGGCCTCTATCGAAATGAAACCGAGTCGTTCGATTGATTATCACGTTGCGTTTAACCCGGAAGTGCCGGAGCGAACTGTGGTTGCGGATGGGCATGAACCTTCATCGTTGTATGTAATGCGTTTGACTAATACGAGCGATTACCAACGTACGGCAAGAGACACGGTTATCGAAGATATTTTGCAACGTATTAGTAATGCACGTGTTTTGGATATTGTGCGAGAAGAGTCTAGCCTTGATTACAGCCCGAGCATTTACACCATGACACAAGATCGCGAACCCATCTCTGATTGGCTCTTGGAGTCTCAAGTTGAGCCCGAAGACGTGGCACTTTTAGAGAGTAAACTGGGCAAAGTGTTTGATGGTTTAGCGTCAAATATTACCCAAAAAGAAGTGGATACGGCCGCGAAACAACTGGCAGTCGCGATGCAAGGATTGGATGACAACCCAGCACAGAGATCATGGGCATATACTCGTTATTTGGTGCATGATTACGGCGTCGATGTGTTGCTTGACGTTGAGAAAGTGGCTAAGAGTGTGACGTTAGATGAAGTGAAAGCGCATGCAAAATCAGCTTTTGGTCCACAAGCAAAACGCTCGGTGATGGTTTTAAATCCGGCCGAATAATCACGTAGTTTCTGACGAAAATCGTGGCAATAGTAATAAAAAAGACGGCGTGAAAGCCGTCTTTTTTAAGCACTTTAATCAGAGCGTTTTATGCTGATTTACGCGCAAGTCGCTTTTCATTGTTGGTGTTGTTTTCTTTTGTGTTCGCACTGTCTTGAGCCTTACCCTTTAACGTTACCACTTCTTTTTCAGGTAATTCAGCTGCTTCACCAAAGAATTTACCACCAGGTTCAATGCTGAGGTTATTGCTCCAGATCCTACCGCTTACGCGTCCCTTGGCAAGTACTTGAATGTGTTCTGCGTGACAGTTTCCGTCCATCATGCCATTAATGATCAGCTGTTTAGCGTAGATTTCACCGTTTACTCGCCCGCTTTCTGCGACAACGAGAGTGCCTTCCACGTTAATTTGACCATCGACGATGCCATCAATCTGGACATCGTTTTCTACTTTGAGTTCTCCGCTAAGAGAACAGCCTTTGGCGATGAGAGTTGAAGCTGCTGAGCTACTCGTTGTTCCACTGTTTTGATTAAAGATTCCCATCGTATTCTTCGCTCCTTAGTAAAAATGTCTTCGAAATCATTAAGGCTCCAATCGACAAATGGTTTCGGATTCAGTGCTCGCCCAACAAATCGCACCTCGTAATGCAGGTGAGGGCCAGAAGAGAGCCCACTGTTGCCGGAAATTGCAATCAGCTGCCCTTTTTTGACGAACTGACCACTTTTTACTTTGAACGCTTTCAAGTGCGAATAAGAACTCGAAAAACCGAAAGAATGTTGTAGCCTGAGGAAGTTACCAGAGCCTTTATTACTGCGGCGGGTAACTTCCACTACCCCATCGGCAGGGGCATAAATTTTGGTACCGATATTTACGGCAAAATCGAGCCCACGATGCATCTTGGCAACTTTTGTCACCGGATGGATACGCTTACCGAATCCGGAAGATAGCCGTACGTTGCCGACTGGAGAGCCACTTGGTATTTGGTTTAATAACACCATGCGAACGTTTGAGGTTATCGCCGCTGCATCGAGCCTAGCATCCAAGTTATTTGTCGAGGTATGTTCTCCAACCCCAAGCACTTTCTCTAATTCACCCAAACGTTCCGAAACAAGTTGTACCCGTTCTTCCCGTTCTGAAAGGTCATTTTCTAGCTCTGATTTAAGTGTTTTCAGTGTGCTGAGCTCTTCACCCATGGTGCGTGAATACTCTGTCAATTCAGCTTGTTTTAACGCTGCATTATCAACGCGAGTGTACAAGTGATGAATTAAGATTACGGTCGCGGCCAGAGCAACAACAAAAAAAACGAAAAACGTTTTTATGTTGCGTTGCATCCTTTTACTGAAGTACCAATGTCTTGAGCCATTGATAGTTGATATAGAGATCGTCAACTGGTCTTTCATCGTCTTCTATTGCTCGTATTTGGTATACGTCTCGTCACTGAGTTAGTAGGAATGTAAGGAAAACGAGTAGGGACCGCCAGAGGCAAATTGGAAAGAAGTGTCAGGTCGTGAGGCGTTTTCAGATATTAGATAAAAGACTCAATAAAGATTTAATATTCTGCTGATTTTGGTCGTAATTACTCCAAATCGCTTCATTTAACTGAATATTATGATTTTTAAGGCGGTTATCCGAGAAATTGGATTGTGAATATTGCCAATAGCATCCGCACGCAATTCAACTTACTTCACGGTTTGCCTTATAAATGTTGGATAATTTATCAAACCGACATTCATTACATCGATAACTTGTTTATGATAGCGGTTGATATAAAGCACTATTCATTGGCTTTAAACCTAAGCGTTACATTTCGTTTAGGAACACATAACTATGACAACGGAGTTGGTCGTGAAAAAACTACTATTGGCTACAGCAGTGGTCGCAGCAGCAGGGGGCGCTGGCTACCTGTACCAAAACAATACTACCGCGAGTGATGCAGGCTCACTGTTAACGCAAGTTCCTGCAGATTCACTTATGGTGACGTATCAGACAGAACCTTTTAACCATTATAAATACATGAACGCATTCGGTACGGCGAATCAAGGCTCGATTGCAGAACTTTTTGCCGATGAACCACTGTCTCCACAACAGCAGTTTGCAGTTAACTTATTCGATGGATACCTAGAGAGTGCTGCGTCGCCAGAAACATTAAAAGCTTATTTGGGCACCGGGGAAAACATTAATCCTGTGTTGTACACAATTGGTATGGTACCGGTGTACAAAGTGGATATTGAAGACCCTGCCGCGTTATGGAAAACACTGGATCATGAAGAGCAGATGAGCGGCGCTAAGCATGAGTTGGTTAAGCTTGGTGAAGTCGAGTATCGTCGTTACGAGATGACTGATTCAATTGACCCGCAGGACGGTATTGGCTTGGTTGTAGCCGTGGTTGATAACGTGCTTACGTTAACGGTTGATGTTCCGCAACTGGGCGTTCAAAACCCGATTAAAATGGCATTAGGGCTTGAAGCACCAAGTCAAAATATTGCTGACAGTGGACGCCTTGAGGCGTTGCAAGCCAAATACGGTGAAAACAACAACTCTTTTGGTTACTTTGATCATCGCGAAGTGATTAAAGGTTTGACGACGAAAGATGGCAATATGTTTGCTCGTCAAATCAGCACGTTGGATGCAATAGATCCTGAACCAACGATTGAGGAAATGCGTTCACCAGCCTGCCATACTGAGCTTACTCAAGTTGCAGAAAACTGGCCTCAGTCCGTCGCGTTTGCAGAATACAAGATGAAAGGCGATCAGGCGTTCATTAAAGGTTCTTTTGTTGTTGAGTCCAACAATAAAGTGATTCTAGATGCGCTCAAGTCGATTCGTGGTGTATTGGCTGAGTCTAAAAGTGATAAGAGTTTCTTTAGTATGGCGCTTGGTTTAGACATTAATACTCTAGCGCCATCGATTGGTCAGATTTGGGCTGACTTGACCCAGCCTCAATATCAATGCTCTTTATTGACACAAATGCAGCAAGAGATGGGCGGCCAGAATCCAGCAGCCGCTGTAAGCATGGGGTCAGGCATGGTTAATGGCCTTAAAGGGTTAAGCCTGCAAATGTTTGATATCAAAGTAGATACTAATGCTCAGCATGGTGAAGTATTTAGCCAGCTAGATGGTATGTTGTCTCTTTCTGCCAATGATCCAATGATGCTTATTCAAACTGCGCAAATGTTCGTTCCTGAACTTGCTCAATTGCAAATTCAACCGGATAACCAACCTGTTAATGTCAGTGACCTATTAGAAATGCATACTGGCATGAAGGTGGACGTGTTTGCTCGTCTAAACGAAAACCATTTCACTCTTTACAGTGGTGATAGTGCTGCGGAAGCAAGCAAAGAAGTGATGGCGCAATCACTTTCTCCAAATGGCTTGTTCAGCTTTGATTTTGATTCAGAACGTATTTTGGAAGTGTTAGAGAGTGCGTCGTCAATCACTGGGGAGCCGGTTCCGGATGATGTTGTCAAAAGCTTACAAGGCGAGCTTGTTGGTGGTATGACGATGGACGTGACAGACCAAGGTATTGGTTTTGAGTTTGATTACCGCGGTGCAACTAAACCTGTAACGGTTGCACAGCAGTAACACATTGCGTAGAAAAAGGCGGCTTGAAGCCGCCTTTTGTTTTCAGCCCTAAACCACCTACTTCAGTAGGTGGTTATCATCCGTTTCGGCTTTGCCTGTAAAACTACTCA
>NZ_JAWOUT010000008.1:0-247617 GCF_033339515.1 Vibrio sp. 2130-1 | reverse complement strand
GCGACACTAGCTCAGTTGGTAGAGCGCAACCTTGCCAAGGTTGAGGTCACGAGTTCGAACCTCGTGTGTCGCTCCAAATTATTCAGATATGGCCATGGCGGTATCTCGATGCCAAGTGCATCAACTTAAAACCAGCGAAAGCTGGTTTTTTTGTATCTGAAGACTGATAAATTCATACCATCTCTTTTTCATTACCTGTGAGCTTAGCAACCCCATCTCTGTCACGAGTTTCTGATATTAAGTGTGATCCGATGTTTCGCACCTCAGCCAATTTCAGTTTACAATACGGGCTTCCAAAGGATTTGACGAAGACGCATGAGAAATACCGACGATTACATCATTTTTTATCACTTGATCGAGCAAGGTTCATTCAGTGCTGCCGCGAGACATATGTCACTGACCAAATCGGTCGTCAGTAAACGCATTGCCAAGCTTGAACAAGAGCTTGGTGTACAGCTTCTCTACCGAACAACGCGAACGCTAACGTTGTCTGAAGCAGGACGAGCGTTTTTTACTCATGCAAAAGCGGTTTATCAAGCGGTGGCAACGGCGGAAGAATCCATTGTGGGTTTAGGTAAAAACTTATCTGGACACATTAAAATTTCGGTGCCTACTATCTCTGGTGAATTAATTCTTCCTCAAGTGATTAATGAATTTAATCAGAAATACCCAGACATCAATATCGATATGGATCTAGATAATCGTTTCGTCGATATCGTGAATGAACGTTTTGATTTGGCAATTAGAACGGGTGTGTTGCCAGATTCTAGTCTGATTGCAAGAAAGCTGGTGGATGCGAATTGGATCATTTGCGCGTCACCCCAATACCTAGCTAAACATGGCATACCTAAACAACCTCAAGCCTTGGCTAAACACAATTGTTTAGTCTATTCCTACCAAGAAACCGGAGCGCATGAGTGGGCGTTTAAAGATGGAGACGAGGTATATCAAATCACCGTCGACGGTAACCTCTGTACCAACAATTCTTCTGTATTGAGAAATGTAGCGCTGTTAGGGCAGGGAATCATCTATGTACCGCGTGTATTGGTTTATGAAGACTTAAAACAAGGCAGTCTGATTCAGTTATTTAAAGACGAAACAGCCAAATGTTTGGGTATTTATGCGGTGTATCCCTACACTCGTCAGCAACCAGAAAAAATTAAGATCTTTATCGATCATCTATACTCAAGCTTTCAAAGTCAAAACCATCGATTTTAAGCCAATAACTCAACACCGATCGTTATGTTGGTGTTGAGCTTATGTTTCCATCTTCATTTCTAAGAATCATATTAAATTTAGGAGCTTACGCTTCTCCTCGTTTTCTTCACTAATATTGATAACAAGATACCCCGCACAACTGTTAACAAATGGTTTTGCTATTGTTTCTTTTAAGAAACGGTCTGTTTCTTACGTTAAATTTCTCAAATGTGAAAGATAAGTAACAGAAAAATAAAGAATTATTTTGTTTGTTGTTTATTGATTACGTATTGCTCGTCCGTCTGACATAGACGCAGAGAAATGGACTGCTTATAGTGGCTCAAACGCCATGCCTGCCGCTAAGCGGTGTTGTGAGCGAAGTACAATAACTAGAGATACGGATATGAGACAAAAGCAGCTGATTGAAGAATTTAAAACCATCGTTGGGGAAGAAAATGTTCTAACCGACGAGGTTAAAACGAAATATTACCGCTCGGGGTTTCGTTCGGGTAGTGGTAATGCGCTTGCTATCGTGTTTCCTAACACTCTTCTAGAACAATGGAAGATTATTAAACAGTGTGTTGAAGCAAACTGCATCATTATCATGCAGGCGGCTAAAACAGGTTTAACAGAGGGCTCAGCTCCGAGTGGTAATGATTATGATCGCGATGTGGTTGTGATCAATATTACCAAAATCAAGAAGATTCACTTATTAGATGGTGGTAAGCAGGCGGTTTGCTTGCCTGGTGCGAGCTTACACTCTTTGGAGAAAGAGTTGAAGGCAGTGAACCGAGCACCGCATTCTATCATCGGTTCTTCATCGCTAGGTGCCACTGTGGTCGGTGGTATCGCTAATAACTCAGGCGGTGCGCTAGTTAAGCGTGGTCCTGCTTATACGGAACTGGCGATCTACGCGCAGGTCGATAAGCAAGGCCAGTTACATTTGGTGAACCACCTTGGTATTGAAGGATTAGGTGAAACGCCAGAAGAAATTCTTACAAACCTGCAAGAAGGGAACTTTGACCCAGCGAAGATCATTCATGATGAGCGAATGGCATCAGACAAAGAATACGATGAACGTGTTCGAGACGTGACTTCTGACATTCCTTCTCGCTTTAATGCCGATGAACGCCGATTATTTGAAGCCAGTGGCTGTGCTGGCAAGTTGGGTGTTTTTGCCGTTCGGGTTGACAGCTACCCAGTACCCGAAAAAGAGCAGGTTTTTTACCTTGGCACCAATGACCCTGCGAAACTAACGAAGTTGCGAAAAGACTTCTTATCTACGTTTGATGACTTGCCTGAGATGGGAGAATACTTGCATCGAGATATCTTCAACATGGCAGAGAAGTACGGCAAGGATGTGTTCTTATCAATCGATTTGTTAGGCACAGATAAGCTGCCAAAAATGTTCGCACTTAAAGCTAAGGTAGAAAACTTCTTAGAGCGCATCCCGTTTGTCAGTAAATATCTGCCAGACACCATTCTGTACTACGCGAGCAAGTTGTTCCCACAACATTTACCAGAGCGAATGCTGGATTTCCGTGACAAGTATGAGCATCACCTGGTATTGAAAATGAGTGATGGTGGTATTGCTGAAGCACAAAAATACCTCAAAGAAGTTTGGGCTGTTGAAGACGACTGTGATTTCTTCGAGTGTACGCCGGAAGAAGGTAAAAAAGCTTATTTACATCGCTTTGCAGCAGCAGGTGCAGCAATTCGTTACGAGACGATTCACCGAAAAGACGTAGAAGACATCGTTGCACTTGATATTGCATTGCGACGTAATGATGAAGAGTGGCTAGAAACTTTGCCTGAAGAGGTGAGTAAGAACCTTGTTCAAGCGCTCTATTATGGTCACTTTATGTGTTACGTCTTCCATCAAGATTACATTTTCAAAAAAGGGACTGACACGAAGTTGATGAAAAAGCTGATGCTAGAGCACCTCAATAGCCGTGGTGCCAAATACCCAGCAGAACATAACGTGGGTCACTTGTATGAAGCCGAAAACTCGTTGCAGAAGTTTTACCACGAATTAGACCCAACCAATACCTTTAACCCTGGTATTGGTAAAATGGACAAATATAAGCGCAATTGTAACTGCTGTGCGTGATGTGCTGTCTCACCATGATTAATAATCGTTGTTCATCGTTAAAATGATGAGCATAAGATAAGCCCTGATGACACTCGTGACATCAGGGCTTTGTGTTTTGGGTCTTTTTATTGATGACTGGTATCGGCGTTGAAACAGCGACTAAAGAGCACGTACTGCAGCGGCGGCGATGATGCCTGCTGCAATTGCGGGTAGAGGCTTTTTCACGATGAACATGACAACGGCAGTAGAAAACAGTGCTGCTCTAGCACCATTATCCCCCTCTACTGCTAGCGGAGCTAAAAGGGCAACCAGTACGGAGCCTGACATCGCAGTAATGAAACGTTGAACCCGTTCGCTAATTGGAATGAATGACATAACATACACTCCGCCCCAGCGGGTTATGAGCGTGACTAACGCCATAGCGATGATGATAAGCAGTGTGCCACCTATGGTTGTTTCGATGTTCATGCTTTCTTCTCCTTCCAACAAGCACCCAATACTCCGCCAGTAATGGCGCCAACCACTACGTGGCTATTCTCTGGCAAATACCAATACGCCAACATAGAAGAGGCTGCTGCTATGGCCCAAATAGAAAAGATTCTTAAGTCTTTCGGCCCGGCCACCACCATAGACAGCAGGAAGCATCCCATAACCATATCGAGCCCGAGGCCCACCGGATCTTTGATTGCGCTACCAAAATAAATGCCGATCCAGGTGCCCACAATCCAAAAAGACCACATCGCTAAGCCGCCACCAACAAGCAAGCCAAAGCCTGGTTCTTTTCTACCAAATGCATTGAGTGCCATTGCCCAGTTAGCGTCTGATGCTACCAGCATTACACCGTAACGTTTTGTTGGTGGGAGTTGTCGTAACCATGGATAAAGTGTGGCTCCCATCAAGAGGTGACGAGCATTAATCGCAAATACAGTAATAAGTACTGGAATGAGAGGGACTTCTGCTCCCCACATTTCTAACGTGGCAAATTGTGAAGCACCGGCGAAGACCAGTGTGCTCATCAACATAGTGGGAAATACATCTAGTCCAGTCTGTACGGCAGCAACACCGAAAGCGAGGCCAAATATGACCACGAACATAGAGAGGGGTAAAAGTTGGGTGAATCCGTTCCAGACGTCAAGCCGATTAAATTCGTGCAACTCAGTGGAGGAGCGTTGAAGATGTTGAGTATTTTCTGTCATAGAGATATCTAGCTAGCAGGCAAAGGGGCAGTGCCATACGAGTGTGTTTGTTATTCTTTTGTAAACTTCATGTTTAACATCAATTAGAGGGGCTTTCAAACACTAAGTGCTATATAAAATTGAGCAATCCAAGCGGCTTTAAGAAACAGAGTGTAGAGAGTCGCACTTAGTAGTGCTAAAGGAGATTAAAACAACAGAAATAGTAAGCTCTGTTTAATTGATAACATCACGAGCTAGTACAGATTAGTAAATAAGAAAGAAAGCGAGCACGAGGCTCGCTTTTTCGCTCTGTTACGAATAACTGAGTAGGTTTATTTTACGTAGACACGAGGGTTCGCGCTTCCCCAAACCGTGTATAGTTCAGGGAAGATGACTTCTGCGTGTTTTTCCATCTCAGCAGCTGAAATCGTTTTGCCTTGTTGGGAGCCAAACAAAACAACTTCAGAACCAGGCTCAACATCTTTGATACCTGTAACATCTACCATTGTGGTGTTCATTGAAGCAACGCCCGCAACTTTTGCACGTTGGCCATTGATCAGAACTTCTGCTGTATTCCCCATTTTTCGTGGATAACCATCAGAGTAACCAACAGGAATGTTCGCCATTAAGCTTTCTTTGCTTGTTGTGTAGCTGCTGTCGTAACCGACTGTGCTATTTTTTGGCAGGTGGTGAACGGATGCCACGCGTGTTTTGAAAGACACGATAGAGGGGTACTCAGGGTTAGTTGGTAAGTCTCCGTATAAAACGCCACCAGGACGAACCATATCAAGCTGGGCCTCAGGAACATTAAGCGCGGTGTAAGAGTTTGCTACGTGCAGTAAAATGTTGTCGCGTTTTAGATTCGCTTCTTTAATCAGCCATGCAGAACTGTCTTTGAATGAAGCTAACTTTTGGCGCACGTCGTCTGCATTGTAGTTAGGGAAATGAGTCATGATACCAACAATATTAACGCCAGCTTGTTGAGCGATTTCTAGCGCTTCTTTCTTGCCCGCTTCTGTCGTCATATCAACACCATTACGTCCCATACCACCGTCGTTCAGAGCAAGGTGAACTTTGATTTCTTTACCAGCTTTCTCGGCTAGTTTAGACAGTGCTTTAGCTTGCTCTGCTGTGCCTATCAACTCTTCGACATTTAGGTCGATTGCGGCTTCAATCTCGCCAATATCCGCTGAGCGTACACGCATGAGTTGGCCTTTAAAGCCACTGTCGCGAACAGTTTGTGCTTCGGCGTTACTTGCAACGGCAACGCAAGGAATTTGTTGTTCGATAATAGTCGGCATCAGGCCTGCGATACCATTACCGTATGCGTCGGCTTTCATCACGGCGCAGATTTTCGTTTTGCCATCCATGTGCGATTTAAACTGCTCAATATTATCGCGGAACTGACCTAAGTTTATTTCTAGCCAAGCGTTAGCACCTTGAACTTGCTCTGCTTTTGCTGCTGTATTGCTAATTTGAAGAGGAGCGGCAGTGGCTTGCATTACAGGAACCGCGATTGCAGCAGCGATAGTCAGTGATAGTAAGGTTTTATTTAAGCGCATAAAGTCTCCGTACGCGTTTTTTGTATTGGTTATGTTATTGAGTACTTGGGGAAAGTACCTGACGAAGTAAAACGCTCCAAGTGGTGCTTTGGAGCGTTTATTAAGATAGTGATTTAATATATACCTAAATATACCTCAGTGATGACATTCAATTTAAGCAAATCGGGATTGATTTGATATCTACTAAGGTACCCACTGAGTTTAACTCAGTTTAAAGCGGCTCATTACATCTTTAAGAGAAATGGATAGCTGGCTTAGTTCGCGGCACGCCTGTGCGGTTTGCTCCGAACCTTGCGAGACCTCTTGAGATGCCAAATGTATGTTTTCAATGCTGCGGTTAAGCTCTTCCGCAACAGAGTCTTGCTGGTTACAAGCCGTGGCGATTTGGGTACCCATGTCTGAGATGTCCGAAATCGAATGCTCAATGTCGCTCATCAGCTGTTTTGATTGAATACCTTGCTCTGCACATTCTGAAATACTGGTTCTAGAAAGTTCAGTGGCTGATTTTGCGTCTTTTGCAAGTGATTGTAGCTGCTCAATGATCGAAGTGATTTCACTCGTTGAATCTTGCGTACGGCCGGCAAGAGTTCGAACTTCGTCTGCAACGACGGCAAAGCCACGACCAGACTCACCAGCACGCGCCGCTTCAATGGCTGCATTAAGTGCAAGTAGGTTGGTTTGATCGGCAATGTCGCGGATAACATCCACGATCACGTTAATTTTATTCGATTGCTGTTCAAGCTCTGCTACGGTATCGCCTGCAGCGCCAATTACGTTTGAAACTTCTTGAATCGCGTCAACCATACCTTGGGTTTCACGAACACCGTGTTGTGTGCGGCGGTTTGCTTCGTTAGCTTGGTTCGCTGAGTCTTCAGTGTTACGAGCAACATCGGCTACGGCCGCTTTCATTTCTGTCATTGCTGTTGCGATGTGCGTAATTTGCAGCTGTTGATCTTTCATACCAGACGCAGAAATATCGGAGATTTGGTTCATCTCTTCGACAGCGCTGCTTAACTGAGTAACTGCAGCAATCACGTTATCGATAACTTGGCGTAAGTCGTCTTGCATCTTAGTGGTCGCGTCTGCCAGTTCACCAAGCTCGTCATTGCCGATTGCTTTACGGTCAATGTCACTTGATAGATCACCTGTCGCGATGGCATTTGCTTGCTCAACAACAAGTTTAAGTGGGCCACAAATTAG
This sequence comes from Vibrio sp. 2130-1, assembly GCF_033339515.1. NCBI lineage: Bacteria > Pseudomonadati > Pseudomonadota > Gammaproteobacteria > Vibrionales > Vibrionaceae > Vibrio > Vibrio sp. 2130-1. The sequence continues at coordinate 240,391 of NZ_JAWOUT010000008.1, read as the reverse complement.
GCGAGTCAGCACGTATGTCATGCCTACCATGATCAGTAGAATAATCACGTTACTTGCAATTGAAGAATTACTCAATCCATCTACAGAGGACAGGATATGAGTTTTGTTGCTATCCATAGCTTCTTTAAGGAGACGGATTAGTTCGCCTAACTCTGAGTCAACCGCTTCGAAAGCAGACAAAGAGTTCGCCAAAATAGGGTGGGCCTTGCTTTTGTCGTTAGCTAGCATCGCTTCATTGTACTGGTCCATAGTAACCAAGTACTTTTTCCATTGACGCATAAGACGCTGGTAAGTTTGCTGCTCTTCGCCAGGCCAGATAGTTTCACCGTAAGCGTTGAGCTCTCTAGTGATCTTTTCGCGCTCTCTAATATTGTTAGAAATTTTAGTTTTGACTTGGTCTGCGTCTTCATAAGTGTACGCAGCAAATTGAGCTCGGCGCCAGCGAGACAAATGATCTCGAATCGAATCGACCCTTTCCATTGCAGGAAGCGTATCATCGGTATAGTTTAAAAGCTCAGATTTGATGCTTTTGAGCTCTGTAGATAAAAACACGCCAAATGCAATGTTGACGATGGCAATGAGTAAAAACGATAGCGATATCTTTTTCGCTATAGAAAGATTCTTGATAGACATTAGTGATATACCTTGTTTTTCTTATGTTGTGTCGCCAAAGTAAACCACATCCTTATATGTGATATATGTCCATTAAATTACTGCAACTCGTGTAACGTACCATTATTTATTGATATTTTCGATAATGAATTGAGCTTTGTTTGAAAATAAAAAAAAGTCAATGATTTTATAAAGGTACGACCACATTCGATATTAAGTTATCGGTAACAAAATATGATGTTCTGTACGCAGTCGTGCCAAGAGTAGGGAATCAAATTGTTACAGATGTTACAACGATGAAAAGATCAGCGTTCATAACGTGATAGTCGCGTGTTTACCTCGAAGCAGTTACGGACACTAGTATGCGTATGACTTCATAGCTAATGAAAGGGAACGGGTGCTTATTGGTCTAATTGAATGCCAAACGTACTAGTCAGATCGCTTTTTAAGCACTTAAATCAAAAAGATAAAATTTATTGTTGACCTGATAAATTAATCCGTTAAAGTACGCCTCGTTCTCACGGCAAAGGCCGCTGAGACAGATGGTGTCTAACCCATCGCATGATTGCGTTGCCCTGGTGGTGGAATTGGTAGACACAAGGGATTTAAAATCCCTCGGCGTTCGCGCTGTGCCGGTTCAAGTCCGGCCCGGGGCACCATCAAAATCTTTGGTGACAGAGATACAAAATCAGAAAGGCGCCTTGGCAGAGTGGCTATGCAGCGGATTGCAAATCCGTGGACCTCGGTTCGACTCCGGGAGGCGCCTCCACTATTTCGAAAGCCAGTCTTAAATGACTGGCTTTTTTCGTTTTTAATCCGCCTTTTCGTAACCCTTCGCGCTTTCCTAAAGTCTCCCATGTTTTGATCACCATTCAATATTTTTAACGCGCTAATTATTGATTTTATAAATGTTAGACAACTCAATAATTGTATAGTGTGATTGGTGATAGTTTCTCTTCGATTGTAATCCGAACTTTTTGTATTACAGGCAGCAACCTAGCTAGCGTCATAGTTAGTATCGCTTGGTGCGTATATGCAGTAAGGAGGATTCTAGTCCTTAACGTGAGAGAAAAATAATGAAAACATTCAACCTTAAACCTACACTTTTACCCTTAACTTTGCTGCTCAGTTCGCCTGTAATGGCGGCACAAAATGGCACCATGATGCAGTACTTCCATTGGTATGTGCCAAATGACGGTGCACTCTGGACACAAGTTGAAAACAACGCGCCGGCACTATCGGACAACGGCTTCACCGCGTTATGGCTACCGCCCGCCTATAAAGGTGCTGGTGGCAGCAACGACGTCGGTTATGGCGTTTACGATATGTATGATTTGGGAGAGTTTGATCAAAAAGGTTCGGTGCGCACCAAGTATGGCACCAAAGATCAGTACCTAAGCGCCATCAATACTGCCCATAAAAACAATATCCAGATTTATGGCGATGTGGTGTTCAACCATCGCGGCGGTGCGGATGGTAAATCCTGGGTCGACACCAAGCGAGTCGATTGGAACAACCGAAATATTGAACTTGGTGATAAATGGATTGAAGCGTGGGTAGAGTTTGATTTCCCTGGGCGCAACGATAAGTACTCAAACTTTCATTGGACGTGGTACCACTTTGATGGCGTGGACTGGGACGATGCTGGCGAAGAAAAAGCTATCTTCAAATTCAAAGGTGAGGGTAAGGCATGGGATTGGGAAGTGAGCTCGGAAAAAGGCAACTACGATTACCTTATGTACGCTGATCTAGACATGGATCACCCTGAAGTTAAGAAAGAACTTAAAGACTGGGGTGAGTGGTATATCAACATGACTGGTGTTGATGGGTTTAGAATGGACGCGGTGAAGCACATCAAATATCAATACCTGCAAGAATGGATTGATCACCTACGTTGGAAAACAGGGAAAGAACTATTCACGGTCGGAGAGTACTGGAACTACGATGTGAATCAGCTGCATAACTTTATCACCAAAACCTCTGGCAGCATGTCCTTGTTTGATGCACCGTTACATATGAACTTTTATAATGCGTCTAAATCGGGTGGTAGCTACGATATGCGTCAAATCATGGATGGTACGCTGATGAAGGACAATCCAGTCAAAGCGGTTACCTTAGTAGAAAACCATGACACTCAGCCTTTGCAGGCGTTGGAATCAACCGTTGATTGGTGGTTCAAGCCGCTCGCTTACGCGTTTATCTTATTGCGTGAAGAAGGTTATCCATCCGTGTTTTATGCAGATTACTACGGCGCGCAGTACAGTGATAAAGGGCATGACATCAATATGGTCAAAGTGCCTTACATTAAAGAGCTAGTAACACTGCGTAAAGATTATGCCTATGGCAAACAACATTCTTATCTCGACCACTGGGACGTAATTGGTTGGACTCGAGAAGGTGATGCAAATCATCCACATTCAATGGCCGTGATCATGAGTGATGGACCTGGCGGCTCGAAGTGGATGTATACGGGTAAACCAAGTGCTCGCTACGTAGACAAGTTGGGTATCCGAACTGAAGACATTTGGACTGATGCGAATGGTTGGGCTGAGTTCCCAGTAAACGGCGGATCTGTCTCGGTTTGGGTTGGCGTTGAATAATCCATTCCTGTGATTTTGATACAGAGTAGGCAATTCTTAATAAAACTTTTCAATGAATCAATGTGTTATTTGATATTCATTCAACAAATGAGTAACTTATATTTGAGCATAATCTAGAGGAAGATAAAGAATGGAATCTATTGCTGATGTATTGGTTGTGGCTATTGTGTTCGGTGCCATATTTGGGGGCGGGATAATAAAGTTAATCTTGAACCATCGTAAAGAAGTAAGAGCGTTGGAGATATCTGAACGTAATACGATGAGCCGAGAAGAACAAGATAACCTTAACAAGCAAATTGGTGACTTGAAGCGACGTGTTGAAGTGTTAGAGCGAATTGTCACAGATAACAAATATCAACTTGAAAAAGAAATTGCCTCTCTGTAGATCACCACTTAATCGTAAAGCCGGCGAAGTCCGGCTTTTTCGTGTCTGTACGTCATACCTTTCGGATGTTTAACTCAGCGTTCATCAAAAAAGTCTTTGTCGCGAATGTATTTACTCATAAAGTGATAAGAGAACGGTCGCATTAACCAACTAAATAAGGAGCGCCCAAGCCGTATGAGCGTTGGGGTGTTCTCGTATATTCTCCCGTTATATAACCATAGCATTTTGCCTACATGCCAATACAAAAAAGGTACGGGCGGCATAAAGGTCACGATGTCGATGTCGCAACAAATCCTGTATGTTTTGTGCCCCAAACGGTAGCGTTTCTTAAACGTCCAATCCCCGACAGCGGGCTGTCCGAAAGTGACCACGCGTTTAATGCTTTTTGGGTATTTTTTCTCAATATAGTCAGCAAAAACACTGCCAATCGCGCCACCTGAAGAGTGGCCAGTAATAGTGATTCTTTTCCCCCTGAGAATAAGTGGTACAACGATACCTTCGAGGCGTTCGATCACGGTCAACCCTAACCGATCTTCATTCCGGCTCGGTAAACTTTCTTGGAACAACAGATGATAGAAACCCGCGTGAATGCGATAGTTTAGTCCCAACCTTCGACAGCTTCTCGTCCACATCGCGAAGTTCAACAACCAATCACTGATACTGTGTGAGCCTTTAATCACTACGACCACTTCACTCTGTTTTTTACTCCAGAGCACGCGAATCATAATCTTACCGTGTTCATTTCTAATGACTCGTTGCCCATTAGGATCGAACCCGTATTGAGTTTGCCTGAAGACGCGAGGGTAGGCGAGATTACAAAGCACCGCATAGCGCTCGTATTGGTATCGTTTTAATGGTTTCACGTTAACTTTCTTAGTGGAGCCTAACGTTTGACTGTAATTAATGAATATTAAAAATACGTGAACCTTGATTTAGGGTCGGTAGAGATTCTGTGTATTGGTATCGCGAATGAAAGACTCAAACTGGCTTAAATGCGTCAAGATGGTTTGGCGAGAGAGTGCATGATGTTCGCTAAGCACGTTAATTAGCTTTTTCAAAGCCTTACGATCTTGTTTATCAAGATTTGCTGTTTCTTTGAGTTGTGCGAAAAATTCAATTTGACTTGAAGTGTCGTTAAAGTCACCGAGCTTGTCTTGCAATAGTTTTAGTTGTTTCACGTTGTTTTTGTGCTGTTGGGAAGGATAGAGCGTGGAAAATCCTTCTAACAAATAACGCAGCGCTTTGCACTTTATCCGCATCGAATGAATCACACTGTCACGACTTTTGTCCGAGATCTTGCGTCGTGCTTTATCAACTTTTTTAAATTGATCGGAGATTTTTTGGCTTGCGAAGAGTAACGCAGGTACGTTGCTATCCACTCGTTCGTGTTGCGTACTTCGCAGCAGACTATTCCTGACCAAAGTGCAGTGCGTTGTGTATTCTTCTGTAGCTAGCCAACGCGTAACTTTTGCCTGTTCGTAAGCACGTTCGGCTTCGATAAAGCCAAAAAGCTGCTCAAGAGACGATTTGTGGTTTGGGAGCATTTCAATGTATTGTTTTTTGCCCAAGATAAATACGTCCAAATCACGCAGCTTATTTGTTTTCTTCATCATTATTTTTAAATGAGGTTTCAAAATACTCAGTTCAAAAGGAGGTATCAGTTCGCGAAGTAGTACGCATAGTGAGCGTATGCGCCTTAGTGTGACGCGATACTGGTGTGTATATTCAGGATCCAAGTCTTCGATGATTCCCAGCTCCAGAGAGCGTGCATAATCAAATTCACTAAGAAAGAAGTAGGGCACTACGAAGTCGAGTTCGGAATCAGTGTGTAGCGGTAATTGAAATGATGACTTTCGAAACATGATGAGCGCTTATTTGTCCCCTGCAGTACGAGTTAAGTTTATACCCATACTGCCAATTTGTGCGACTTGTCGATTCCTCATTGACATGAAGTGATGAAGCAAAGTAAACGAGAGCAAAGCATGCTGATGTTCTTGTGAGCAAAATGATCGCCCTTTGTTCGTTTGAGTTGACTTTTTAACCATTTGAATAAAAGAGACTAATTTTTTGTTGACCAGATAAATTAATCCGTTAAAGTACGCCTCGTTCTCACGGCAAAGGCCGCAGAGACAGATGGTGTCTAACCCATCGCATGATTGCGTTGCCCTGGTGGTGGAATTGGTAGACACAAGGGATTTAAAATCCCTCGGCGTTCGCGCTGTGCCGGTTCAAGTCCGGCCCGGGGCACCATCAAAATCTTTGGTGACAGAGATACAAAATCAGAAAGGCGCCTTGGCAGAGTGGCTATGCAGCGGATTGCAAATCCGTGGACCTCGGTTCGACTCCGGGAGGCGCCTCCACTATTTCTAAAAACCGGCCTTGTGCCGGTTTTTTACTATCTGGTATTGTCAAACTATTCTAATACACATTTATTATTGAATAATTAATTTTTGTACAAATACCAACCTCAATTATCAATTAATCATTCTTTAACTAGTTTTCCCGAATTGCTATCTATAGCGTCATATTGTCACGTGATTTTAGTTCAATACTGAAAATAAAGTTGCACATATATCCTGCTTGTTTCTCTATATGTCTCTAGTTGATATTGCACTGTATCGCTCAGTCTGTCTTTTAATCGAGTATAAAACTAGGTGAGCAAAAAATTTTCACCACTTTTAATTTAACGTAAATTTAACAATTAAAGGTGGATAATATTACTCATGAGTTGTTGAGGTATATTATTAGAATGACTCGTTATTAAGTTAATGAATTTAAAGGTTATAACTTTATGCGATGAAATTGAGATTGTTTTAGTTCAATTTCTACTTGTTTGATTTTTAATGATTTAAATTGGCTGTAGTGCAAGTGATTTATTAAAGTCATTGTTGAATACAAAGGTTGTTCATATAAAACAATCATAAGGTTATTTTAAGTAACTGACAAAAATGGATAAATTTATTATTACACAAACTTAACCTAAATTACTTATCACTCTGGTTGAATTTTGACCGGTTGCTTTGCTATGATTCCGGCTCTTATATTTTTGGTGGTTATCCTTTTATAACCATGTTGATGTATATAGGAACATATTTGGCTTTATAGGCTAGGGCATTTTATTTCCTAAAGTTTATATTATTTTACCCTACCATTTCTGCTTATATTGGCGGGAAAGTGAACTCGTTATTAAATTAAAATTAGGTGAAGCAGTGATAAAAAATATTAAAATAAATAGAACAACCCTAAATAAAGGGTTGTCATTTTTATTAGTAATATTCGCTTGTTTACAGAGCATCCATTACGCCAGTGCAGCAGGAAATACGACGGGACAGCAAAATACATTGGTTATCCTGCTGAACTTCAAAGAAAACCCAAATGAGCAGCCATTAACTTTGTCAGAAGCAAATAATCTAATCTTTGGTACAGTGAATGACTTCTACCGTGAAAGCTCTTTTGATCAAATGTGGCTGTCTGGGAAAGTCGTGGGTTGGTTTAATCTACCGTTGTCTAATCAGGTTTGTGATTTTACCGCTGTTCAAGATGCAGCGGATCAAGAAGCCATCGCTGCGGGAGTGAAGCTTGAAGAGTACGATCGTATTGTTTACTTGATGACAAAAACGGCATGTGGTGTCGCTGGATCGGCAACTATTGATGGCATGCCTTCACGCGCGCACATCAATGGTGATTTTTCTCCGATGAACATCGCTCATGAGCTTGGACATAACTTTGGTTTGCATCACTCTCGTGCTCTTGATTGTGGCGAGCATACGCTTTCAGACAACTGTACGTTGCGTGAATACGGTGATACCTATGATGTAATGGGTGGTCCAGACATCGGCTATTTGAATACTTTCCAGCGCGAGCGACTAGGATGGCTAGAGGGAGAGCACGCCTCAAAGACACTGGAAGTTACTCAAAATGGTACTTACTCCATCGCGAATTACGAGACGACTAGTGAGCAGCCAGTTACGATAAAAGTACCTCGTGGTACTGATCCTTCTACAGGTGCAAAAAAATGGTTTTACATTGAATACCGCCAGTCTATTGGGTTTGACGACTTTTTAGATGCTCGTTCTTACTCGTTCTATCGTGGGGACGTTACGGATGGCATCATCATTCGAAGCGCTGTAGAAGGTGATGGGCGCAGCAGTAATCTGCTTCACTTTAAAACTGATTCTGAATATCGTGCGGTTTTTGGCCGAAATGACTGGTTTGACCCATCTATGCCGGTCGGTGGTAGCTATACTGACCCAGACTCAGGTGTAACATTGAGTTTGGTGAGTGCAGCGAACGGCATCGCCGAAGTAAGCGTTGTCTTTGACGGCTCTGACAACGGTAATATCGGGACTTGTACTGTAAATGCTCCATCAGTGACTGCGAAAGCTGCAACAAGCCACTCGGTTGCAGCCGGCGATGAGGTTCAATATCAGGTCACTATTACTAACAAAGATAGTGCAGATTGTTCAGCGAGCAGTTTTTCTGTAAACGCGTCAATGCCAACTGGTTGGAAAGCGAGCAGCAGTGCAATCACGCTAGCAGCAGGTGAAACCGGACAAGTAATGATATCAGTCGTATCTTCGGTTGAGGCTAGTGATAAAGACTATGCTTTGAAGATGATCGTGACGCACGGAGAAGACTCAAGTCTGCAAACCGCAGCATCCGTGAATTACTCTGTAACCAATGAAATCTCGCCATCACCAGAGCTCGTTGCTGTTGATGATCAGGTGACTATGTCTTCGAAACAGTCGGTGATTATCGATGTGATGGCAAACGATGTTGTTGGAGAGCAAAACTCTGCAAGCGTGGTTTCTTTTACTAGACCAAGTAAGGGGCGACTAGAGCTGTTATCAGATGGCGCCCTGCGTTATACACCTGAGAAGAAATTCAAAAATAACGACAGCTTTACCTATACCATAGGTGATGGTCAAAGCAGCTCGACCGCTCAGGTCTCAGTGAAGTTAGAGTCCTCAGCTGGTGGCGATTCTGGCAACTCTGGTAACAATGGGAAAGGTAAGAATAAATAGAACGATATAGTTCGAAAGAAAACGCCTGACGAGTTAACGTCAGGCGTTGTTTTATTAAGTTGTAAGTAGACCTTATTCAGGGCAGTTAACAGGCTCTGGACAAGTTGGACATAGCGTACATTCTGCAGACGCTGTTATCGCTTCTACGACAACATTACCGAAGATAGTTTCACCACTTGCATCCACAGTATCTGTAAACGCTCTGACTTCTTCACCCGGTAATGGAAGGCCTTCACCATCTCCTGGGATTGGCTCGTAGTTACCAGTAAAGTCGTAACACTCAGCAGGCGCAAGCATACCAACCTGGATTGGATTCGAGTCTTTGTTGTCGATTACGACAATGCCGTCAATGGTGACATCGGAGGTATTACATACACTACCACTGTAATTGACTTGAAGACCGTATTCATTAATACCAGTATCTTCAAATCGATTCACGACGACGACACTACAGTCTTTCTCTAGAGACAATGAACCAGGGATGTTTTGGCTTGGGCATTCCCAATCTGCGTTGTCAGAAACCGCAACACCACCACCAGTTTCAAGTGCTGCGCTTACTTCTGCATAGTTAGTGATACCGTTTTGGTCAATAATAAACGAACCATTAAACTCTTGCGTTTGTCCAACGGCGAGCATCGCTAAATTGAACACATGGTCACCAGCAGCCATATCGTTGTCAACGGCTGTAGTGTCTGTTGCCACAACATCATACAATGCAAAGTCACCGGTGTTTTCTACAGTGAGTTTATAGTTGTATTTCAAAGTGTTACCATTGACAACATCACCAAATGTACAAGTTTTAGTGATTTTAATGTCTGGTACGCCTGGTGTGTAACAGAATGAAATATGACTTAAGCCATAGTATCTACCATTTTTCCCTACAGGTGAATGCAGCAAGGCATCATCTTGATACAATAATCCATCTGTGAAGTAGTTATATAGGTTTCCGTCAGGACCACCTTTAACAAAGATAGCTTGCATAATCACAGGGCTATCACCTTGATCCCAACTGAAGGTTTTTGCCCCAGGTTGTTGATCAATAACCACTTCAAGCATGCCATCACCGAAAGTGCCGTCTGTAACTGGCTCAAGCTTGTATTCTATCAAACCATCGATCCCTGGAAGTAATTGTTGACAGGTGTTATTCCCTTCAACAAATATTGGTTGCACGCCTCGGCTTGAAGGGTCGCCAGCGGATGCGTAAACAATTTGAGAGCTCAGCACTAAGCTAACCGCTATGACCCAAGTAAACAGCTTAAACATGCTGCTGATATTGATCGCTGTAAGTATATTCTGGCTACATAAAGTGGAACAACGGTAACTCTTATTGCCCCACCAAGAGTTAAATATGGTTTTCATAAAACCTCCTTGTGTAAGTGGGCTCGCTACGTCCTTGAGCCCACATACGTGATAGTTTTCTCACAGAGTTAAACTGCGTCGGTTGACTAGCATAGAGTGTTCCATATTTAACTTTTTGTATTTGTTGGTTATTTTTTATTTTTGTACAGAGGGGTGAACAGTTTGTTTATATTTTCATAAATGGTTGGGCTAAAACTTATTCGCTAAACTACTGAATATGTTTTAGTTAAATGAGTATTCAATTAGATGTGTAAAGGATGTAACACTATGCAAACAGGTGTTACACATCACCTTCACATTAGTTGGAGCAGGTGAGTAAGCGTATATTTCATATTCATAGTGGACAGTTTCAATACCGTCGTTTTTGTGCACCTGTCACAGGTGTAAACAATAAAGTGTCAATCTGTAACATTATCCTAGAACACGTATATATCTTTGTTATCGTAGGTTTTTTGTCTCTTTTGTTTTCTTTCTCTTTCTTTAAAATTGAACACTCTGTTCATTCTCTTCGCTGTTGAAAATATTTAGTTTAATAAAATCATAACCTTAAGTAGTGGCATGCTCTATGCGTTATACAAGCCGAAACGAAAGTTGTATCTCGCTTTCACTCTTTCTTAAAAGGCAATTAATGACATAGGGACCTTCGTCTAGCTTTAGAAGCGTTCTAAGGAGTAGGTTATGAATTCTTGTAAGTCAGGTATCTGGCATACGATGAAGAGCTTTCTTTATGCAATATTTACAAGTTTGCTAATAGGTAGCTCTGCATTTGCAACACCAACAGATGGCGTATTTGAGTTAGAAGCAAATGCTAATGCGATAGATGACTCTGGAGTGGGAGCTCCAGATGACTGGTCAACGCCGCCAAACAGTGGTGGAGCATTAGTATTTAGCTTTGAGAATGACACGGCAACACCGGATACAATCTTTACTGGTGGTAATAAAGACATCAAAGACATACCAGAACTCGGTTGGAAGACTGGGACGGTACTTGATAAAGGGGATATTCTTCATGCGTATGCAGCGGCATACAACATTAATAATGACCTTGTACTCACCTTTGGTGCAGACCGCTTTGGTAACAGCGGTGATGCCTTCTTAGGTTTTTGGTTTTATCAAGACTCAGTCAGTACAAACCCAGACGGTACATTCACTGGTCAACATATTGCTGGCGACCTTTTGATTCAGGTGAATTATTTGCAAGGGGCAAATGAGGGGCCAGAAATTTTGGTTCTTGAATGGGACACAACTTGTGCGAAAGCTGATAACAATAATCCACAAGATGGTCAGTGTGCTGCGACAAACTTACGTTTGAAAGTTAAGACAAATGCACTGTGCTCACCGGGCGCGCAAGATGTGTGTGCTTCAACCAATACAACTGACTCACCTGCACCATGGGCGTATACGCCAAAAAGTGGTGTCGAAAATGTCTTCCCTCCAGAAACCTTCTTTGAAGGTGGTGTAAACCTTACTGAACTTCTACAAACAGACACCTGTTTTAGCTCATTTGCAGCCGAAACAAGAGCATCAAGCAGTATTACCGCTCAGTTGAAAGACTTTGTGGTTGGTGACTTTGAGTTGTGTAGTGTTGATATCACCAAAACATGTAATCAAGCGGTCGTGAATGATACAGAAGATGGTTACGTTTACTCATACAGCGGCGACGTGATTAATGATGGTGTTGGTACGCTATACGATGTTGTTGTAGAGGATTTAGAAGCAGGTACTACACATAGCTTAGGTGCCATTGCTTCAGGTGACAGTGCTTCATATAGCGGCAGTTTTGAAAGTACAAATAACGGTCTAACTAATACGGTAAGAGTCACAGCAGCTGCGACTCCGGGTGGCCAAGCGACCATTACTGATACCGCAAGTGATCCATGTGAGTCATTGAGCTTGTCTCCAATGATTAGTGTAACGAAATCATGTGAAAGCGGCTTCAAACTTACTGAAAACGGTATCATTGCAGAAGTGAGCTTCTCGGGAATGGTATGTAATACAACGCCTGGACTTACTTTAGTGAATGTTTCTGTTGTGGATGACTCAGGTACGCCTGAGGATACTTCTGATGACGTGAAAGTGGTAGATAATATCGAACTCGCTTCGGATCAATGTCAGTATTATACTGGTAGTTATATCCCAACGGCATTTAGCAATGCAGAAACACAATCTTTCCGTGATACTGTGACAGCGGTTGGTTTCTTGAAAATCGATAATACTCAAGCGACGAATACAGCTTCTGCAGACTGTGACATTTGTCCTGCACCAAGCAACTAATTGACGTCTTGTGAATAAAAAGCCTGGAGTATTCTCCAGGCTTTTTCATATTGAATTGCGTGATTTAGTTCGGTTTCCCTTTACCGTTTCCACCACCATTCCCACCAGAACTCGATTGTAAGGTGATGCTAATCGTCGCGGTTGAAGAAGATTGACCGTCACTGATCGTATAAGTGAATGAATCATTATTCTTAAACTTCTTCGAAGGTATGTATTCAATGGAGCCATCGCTCAGTACACGGGCGCTGCCTTTGTTTGGCTTAGCGACCGTAATTGCAAGAGAAGTCGATTGTTCAAATGAGTCATTATTTAACTGTTGGATGCGAACGACGGATTTATCACTGATCGTTACGCTATCATTCACCGCTTCAAGTGGTGACGTTGACTCAGATAACACTGTGTAAGGTAGCTCGGTTTTGGCTGATTGTTCATTTTCAGCATCTATAACGTCAACGGCTATGCTGTAAGAGTTCGGTTGAGCATCGCTGTTTGACGTAACCATGACCGTCGTTTCTGCACTCATGCCGGAAGGAACCGTCAAGGCTCTTGCGTCATAATTCCATCCGTCAGGAACGCTTAAAGCTGTTGTATAGGTCGCGTCTGCACATTCTGTATTGTTCTGGTTCGTCACTTTAAGATTATACGCTAATGTTTCTCCGGCATTAGCATCAGAACCTGAAAGTGGGGTTAGAGAGAGTAGAGGCGATGTCGCAACGCATTGCCCTGATTCACCACCAAATATGACACTGACCTGTGCGTTTTGACCATTAGCACTTTCCAAAGTAATCGACACGCCTGTTTTTGGATCGGTGAACGTTCCACCGATTGGAAGAGCGGGGTCTTCCCAGTCATTACTCCCAAATAATTGTTTGAAAGTGGAGTCAGGCTTCATGTGTAGCAAGCGGCTACTTTTAAGATCACCGTCTGTCGCTAGGCGCACAACCACACCTTCTGTCACATCTTGGCGGTATACGATGTACGAACGGTCACGTAAAAAGCTGTCGTAGCCAAGAGCTTGTCGATATTCAACGTAAAACCATTGGCGCTGGCCTGTAATTGGATCGGTACCTCTTGGGATTTTTAAAACTTTTGATGAAGTACTTTCAAAGTCTTCATAGGCATCAATAGAGTAAACACCATCACTAGAAATGATTTGAGCAGGGGAGGTCTGCCACCCTAAGTTTTCCAACTGGAAGGCGCTAAAGTAACCCATATCGTAGTTACCCATTGTATCGTAGCTATCACCGTACTCTATGACACGGCAATCACCAGCCAACGTACCGTCTTTACAGTCGAGTGCGGAAGCGTGATGCAATCCAAAATTATGTCCTAATTCATGGGCGATAACTCGAGGCTCGAAAACCGCATTTATTGACGCTCTAGAGGGAGTTACTCCTTGACTACCAGAGCCTTCTGATGCACATCCAGTTTTGGTTGTTAAGTAGATAAAACGGTCATAGTTTGATAGTTGATATCCCGCAGTTTCAGCCATTTTGTTGGCTTCCGCAGCTACAGCATCATCATCGCAAATTTGGTTTGATATCGGCAAGGTGAATGTTCCAGCAACATCACCAGTTAGCCAAAGTTGCCCCTGGGACATTTGCGAATAGAAGTCGCTAACGGTATTAAAAACAACTTGATGGGCGTCTTCTTTAGAGATCGGGATCTCTTGAGGGTTTTCTTGGAAATTGACGAGTACAACTAATGTTTTTTGTTCACCACTAGCCACTTGCTCAACATAAGCCTCTGATGAAAAAGAATATGCTGACACGAGGGTTACAAAGCCAAGAGCTAGCAAGCGTAAATTTGACGCAACAAAACCCAATTGAGGGAGGATGACCTTCTTCAATTTATATACCTACTTAATATTTTGATATTAAATGAAATTACAAATTCATAATGTTTTAAATAAAATAAATAACGAGCTCTACCCAAATAGAACCAGTAATTATCAAATGTGCATTATGTTTTATAAAGTTTGTTTTATATTTGTGTGTGTTTATTACTTTTAAACACGAGGCGAGATATTATCAGAAGGGGTGGTTAAAATTCAACCATGCATTTCGGTTTTTATAAGTCCATGAATTATAATGTTTAACTAATTTTTACTGGTGGTTTTTATAAAAATAATAAGAGACAATATTGTATGCAACAAAAGTAGTTACAAAGACAGTAGTAATATTACACCGTGTAGTATGCAACACTCTTAATTGTTTGTTATTTCTTTTGCTTTATATATAAATTACTTATTAAAAATAAGACGCTATCAATTCCATAGAGAAAATTGTCAAATTAAAGAAATATTAATTTCAAAAAACAAGAGACTTATTATATCTGGATATAGGCAACGCCATTTTTGCCATTTTTCTTTATCTCATACATTGCATGATCGGCTTTTTGATAAACTTCATTAAACTGTTGTTTTCCTTTATCAAATAGACAAACACCGATGCTCATTCCAATCGTTACTTTATTTAAGTCCTGATTTATCACAGGAATGATGGAACTTAAGAGTCGATCACAAAGTTGAGATATTTCTTCTTGATTTGAATAAGAGCTTAAAACGACAAACTCATCTCCTCCTATGCGTCCGACTTGAGACTTGCTTGGCGCAAGCTCTGTTAAGCTATTGGCTATATTAATGAGGAGAGTATCACCAGTATGATGACCTAGATGGTCGTTAACTGCTTTAAAATTATCTATATCAACAAACACTAAGGCAGACTGCTGAGACGGCTTGGTTTGAGGTTGATGATTAAAGTTTTCCTCAATTGCTTTTCTATTTAACAGTCCGGTCAATGGATCACTCGAAGCTAACTTAGCCAGTTGCTGCTCATATCGCTTTTCTTTTGTAATATCGATATGAGTGCCCATCATGCGCAGTGGTTCGCCATCAGAACCATACTCGACGATGCGCCCTCGATCGTAGACCCAACTATCACTGCCGTCTTTATGAATCATGCGATGAACTACCTCATAAAGGTCGGTTTTGCCAGCTAGGTGATCTTCAAATGCACCCACCGCAAGATCATAATCTTCAGGGTGGAGATTGTTTTTCCACGTTTCAACCGTCGCGGTTAACTCATGGGGCTGATAACCTAGCATTTTTCCCCACTGCATATTGAATATCGTCAAAGTACCTGAAGGAATATGCTGCTCCCACAAACACAGTCCATTACTGTCGAGTGCAGCATTCAACTTTTCTTGTAGTCGCGCATTCTTCCGCTTCAGCTCTTCATTTTCTTTTTCTAAGCAGGCAATTCGAGTTAGATATTCTTCCATTTTGCGCATAATTTACGTCGTTTTCGGAGCGACAATATACGAAAAATACTTTGCAATTTCTATGATTGAGCTTGGAGATATAAATATTGAATATGCGGTAAATAATAAAGAATCGGTGATGTTACTTAAGAGCAGTAAAGTAAATGCTTGGAAAACAAAGAAGGAAATAGGGGGTAAGCGAGGGGCTCTCCTGGTGCAAAGTCTTAAATGGAGGCCTTTGCACCGGGACTACTGAGGGTTAGCGGTTTAGTGCACCACAACGCTCAGGTTGGTATGTGATATCGACAATTTCAATTGTCTTCACTTGATTATTTGGCATTGGCCAGTCAAGTTTTTGGCCGACAGACAAACCGATCAGTGCGCTGCCTACGGGCGCAAAAATAGAGATATCATCACTGCTTTTCAGTTCAGAAGGGTAAACCAGTGTCTTTGTCATGGTTCTATCTTCACCTGAAAATTTAAACTCTACAGTCGAGTTCATCGTGACCACGTTATCTGGCATTTGTTCTGGCTCAAGAACTGTTGCTCGGTCGAGCTCTGCTTCTAATTCCACAAGCTCCGCTGCGATGTTTGGCATTTTATCCAACAAGGCTGTGATTCGGTTCATATCTAAGCTTGAGATGTAGATAGAATTGTTTTCTGACATTTTATGACTCCCAAATAAAAGGCCGCCTCACAAAAATGGGACGGCACTCTATATGTCAATTACGGTATCAATCATATGGACGCTATTCCATATGAACTAAACCTGATTTTAGTCTTTATAGTGCGACTTAGCTAGTAAAAAATTTTTGTTGTGAAGCTTGATTTTTCTAAATCTTTCAATCACTTCAGATATTGTTCTCTGATCACCTTGAAACGGTGAAGTCAAGTGAGTGCGTCGTTTAGAAGCAAAGCAGGATTTATCGTAGGTGTGCTCGGTTTCGATGGTCAGCATAACTTCATAAAAGCAAAACGGTATAGTCCGTTGCTAGCATGGCTTCGGTTATCTCAGTTTGTTAAAACTACCAATATCCGTTAATAAATTACTTTTTATTTCGCAATAGTCAGATAAATACGTTCATCTACCCCTTTAGGGTAGTTTGAAATTGTAATTGATTTACATCATGTATTAATTTTCTTTCACAATTAACAATGAGCTCAGTGATAAGAACCTAACCCTTAGGAATTATAATGAGCAAGTTGAAGCTAGTAGTCATCGGTAACGGTATGGTAGGGCACCGTTATATTGAAGACTTAGTCGAGAAAGCTGATATGTCTAATATAGACATTACGGTTTTCTGTGAAGAACCTCGTGTCGCATACGACCGTGTGCACCTTTCCTCTTACTTTTCTCACCATACTGCAGATGAACTTTCTTTAGTAAAAGAAGGCTTCTACGAGAAACACGGTATTAACATGCTGATCGGCGAACGCGCGATTAACATCAACCGTGAAAACCGCATTGTTTACTCAAGCACTGGCCGTGAAGTTCAATACGACAAGCTGATTCTTGCTACTGGCTCATTCCCATTTGTTCCACCTATCAAAGGTCACGAAAGCAAAGACTGTTTTGTTTACCGTACTATCGAAGATCTTAAAGCGATCGAAGCGTGTGCGAAGAAGAGCAAATCAGGCGTTGTTGTCGGTGGTGGTCTGCTAGGCCTTGAAGCAGCAGGCGCACTGAAAGCACTGGGTGTAGAAACGCACGTTGTTGAGTTCGCGCCAAAACTAATGGCTGAGCAACTTGACCTGGCTGGTGGTAACCAGCTTCGTCAAAAGATCGAGCGTATGGGCGTGAACGTTCACACCAGCAAAAATACGCTTGAGATTGCGCCAGAAGGCACAAACGCACGCAACGTTATGCGTTTTGCTGACGGTTCAGAACTAGAAACAGACTTCATCGTATTCTCTGCAGGTATTCGTCCACAAGACAAACTAGCACGCCAAATGGAGCTAGAAGTGGCACCTCGTGGCGGTGTTGCTATCAACGATCATTGTCAGACTTCTGATGAGAACATCTACGCGATTGGTGAGTGTGCGTCTTGGAACGAAATGTTCTACGGCCTTGTTGCTCCTGGCTACAAGATGGCGACAGTTGCCGTTGATCACCTACTAGGTAACACAGAAAGCAAATTCGAAGGCGCTGACATGTCTGCGAAGCTGAAACTTCTAGGTGTAAAAGTAGGTTCAATCGGTGACGCGAACGGTCGTACTGAAGGTTGTAAGAGTTACGTTTACCAGAACGAAGAACAAGAAGTCTACAAACGTCTTATCGTTTCTAAAGACAACAAGAAACTGCTTGGCGCGGTTATGGTTGGCGATACGTCTGACTACGGCGACCTGCTTCAACTTATGTTGAACGAAATCGACCTACCAGAACACCCAGATGCGTTGATCCTTCCTGCACACGCAGGCGCTGAGAAACCAGCACTAGGTGCAGATGCTCTACCAGAAAGTGCAGTGATCTGCTCTTGTTTCGACGTAACCAAAAGCAAGATCGCACAAGCGGTTGCTGATGGCCACCACACATTGGGCGACATCAAAGCCGTGACGGGCGCGGGTACAGGCTGTGGTGGTTGTATTCCTCTAGTGACGTCTGTTCTAAATGCTGAGCTTGCTAAATCTGGTATCGAAGTGAAGAACGACGTGTGTGAGCACTTTGCATACTCACGCCAAGAGCTGTTCCACCTAATCCGTATTGAAGAGATCAAAACGTTTGATGAGCTTCTAGAGAAATACGGTAAAGGTTACGGCTGTGAAGTTTGTAAACCACTGGCTGGTTCTATCTTGGCTTCTTGCTGGGGTGAGCACATCCTTAAGCCACAACTGGTTAAGCTGCACGACACGAACGATAACTTCCTAGGTAACATCCAAAAAGACGGTACTTACTCTGTTATCCCACGTATGGCGGGTGGTGAAGTAACACCTCAAGCACTGAGTGCACTAGCGAACGTTGCAGCAGAATACAACCTATACACCAAAGTAACCGGTGCTCAACGTATTGGTCTGTTTGGTGCTCAAAAAGACGATCTTCCAGAGATCTGGCGCAAGCTTATCGACGCTGGTTTCGAAACAGGTCAAGCGTACGCAAAAGCACTTCGTATGGCGAAGACATGTGTGGGCTCTACTTGGTGTCGTTACGGTGTTCAAGACTCTGTTGGTCTAGGTTCTTACATCGAGAACCGTTACAAAGGCATTCGTACACCTCATAAGATGAAGTTCGGTGTTTCTGGCTGTACTCGTGAGTGTGCGGAAGCACAAGGTAAAGACCTTGGTATTATCGCGACTGACGCAGGTTGGAACATGTACGTATGTGGTAACGGTGGTATGAAACCTCGTCACGCAGACCTACTTGCAAGTGACCTAGATAAAGAAACGCTAATCAAGTACATCGACCGCTTCATGATGTTCTACATCCGTACTGCTGCGCCACTACAACGCACATCAGTTTGGATGGAAAACATGGAAGGTGGCGTTGACTACCTACGCGAAGTGATTGTTGAAGACAAACTTGGCATCAACACTCAACTAGAAGCTGATGTAGCGAAGCTTGTAGACGAGTACGAGTGTGAGTGGACTGCGACCATCAACGACGAATCACAACTGACTCGTTTCGCGCACTTCATCAACTCTGACAAGCGCGATGACAACGTTGTGTTTGTACAAGAGCGTGAACAGCACCGCCCTGCAACCTTCACGGAAAAGCACCCTGAAGCGAAAGGCGACATCCTACACGTAGCGATCACTGAAGCATAAGGGAAGGTTGATTATGTCATTTGAAAAGATTTGCCAAATCAGCGACATCGTACCGGGCACGGGTGTTTGTGCTTTGGTTGATGGTCAGCAAGTTGCGGTATTCCGCCCAACACAAGCAGAAGAAGTGCTGGCGATCAGCAACACAGACCCGTTCTTCCAATCAAACGTGCTTTCTCGCGGTTTGATCTGTGAGCACCAAGGCGAGCTTTGGGTGGCTAGCCCACTTAAGAAGCAACGCTTTAACCTGACAACAGGTGCGTGCATGGAAGACGAGCGTTTTAGCGTGAAAGCGTACAAAACCCGCGTAACCAACGGCGAAGTAGAAATCTCTGCGTAAGCTTGGTTTTCATTCCCTCCTCTTAGGGGGAGGGAATGAACTGAAACCTAGATTTAATAGACAAAGGCTTTCCAAGCATCAACTCAGGGGAACAGGGAAGCGAGGTGTTGTAGACAGCGTTCAGGTGTCAACGGGAAGCCTTTCTCTATTCAATCTTTAACTTTTTAACTTTCAATTTTGGATAAGGACACATTCATGTCTACTGACTTTAAGCCTGCAGAATTCGTGCAAACCATGATCAATGTTGGTGAAGCGAAAACCAATACAAGCACGCGAGATCTTCTGCTTCGCGGTACGATGGCTGGCGTTATTCTTTCGCTTGCGGTGGTGGTTGCTATTACCGCGATTGTACAAACGGGTATCGGTCTTGTAGGAGCACTTGTTTTCCCCGTTGGTTTCGTAATTCTAAGTGTGATGGGGTATGACCTAGTAACCGGTGTTTTTGGTCTAGCGCCTCTGGCTAAGTTTGCTAACCGTCCGGGCATCACTTGGGGTCGTATCTTCCGTTGTTGGGGGCTTGTAGGCTTGGGTAACCTTATCGGTTCTCTGATCGTTGCTTACCTAGTGGCTATCTCTCTAACAGGTAACTTCTCTCTAGAACTGAACGCAGTAGCGAAGAAATTTGTGGCTGTTTCTACCGCGCGTAGCCTTGGTTTTGAAAACATGGGTATGGACGGATGGATCACGTGTTTCGTACGCGGCATCTTCTGTAACCTAATGGTATGTCTAGGCGTTATCGGCAACATGACAGCACGTTCAGTATCTGGTCGCGTAGCAATGATGTGGTTCCCAATCTTCATCTTCTTCGCTCTAGTATTCGAGCACACAGTAGTAAACATGTTCCTATTCCCACTAGGTATGATTCTAGGTGCGGATTTTGGTATCGCGACTTGGTTGAACTTCAACCTTATCCCAACCATCCTAGGTAACATTGTTGGTGGTCTAGTAATGACTTGTATTCCACTGTACCTAACTCACGCTAAAACTGCGCCTTCTATCAATGCTGAAGAAGAAGTAAAAGCGCAACCTGCAATGGCTAAATAACCATTAACGGGTAATTCGCTTAATATGGTCCCGCTTCTGGATGGGCGGGACTATTCTCTAACTAGATTTCAATTTTTAACTTTCACTTTCGCGACATATTTTATTGATTTAGCTATAAAAAGTAATAACTCCTTAGAGTGGTTTTAGCCCTAAGTGCATAACGCGAGTGTTACTCTTTATATCTAAATTTTTCGATAGGCGTTGATATGACTACTGCTCACTCATCTTTAAACAGCGGCTTTGTTTCTCTTGTTGGTGCAGGTCCAGGTGATCCTGATTTGCTCACAGTAAAAGGCTTAAAAGCCATTCAAGCGGCTGAAGTTGTTGTATACGACCGTTTGGTGTCGAAAGACATTCTAGAATTGGCTCATGCATCAGCAGAGATGATCTACGTAGGTAAAAAATTAGACTTTCACTGTGTGCCTCAAGATCAAATCAACCAAATCTTGGTGCAGAAAGCACAAGAAGGTAAGCGTGTTGTGCGTCTTAAGGGCGGTGACTCATTTATCTTTGGCCGTGGCGGTGAAGAGTTAGAAGAACTAGCGGAATTTGGTATCAAATACGAAGTGGTTCCGGGTATCACAGCAGCAGCGGGTGCAACGGCTTATGCTGGTATTCCATTAACACACCGCGACCATGCGCAAAGCGTTCAATTCATCACTGGTCACGTACAAAAAGATGGTCGTGAGATTGAATGGCATTCACTGGCGCAATCCAACAACACGCTTGTGTTCTACATGGGTTTGAAGCAAAGCGGACACATCATGGATAAGCTGCTCACGCATGGATTAGCCCCTGATATGTCATGCGCCATTATTGAAAACGGTACGCGCCCAGAGCAGCGCGTGTTCCAAGGAAAGTTGAACGAGCTATCCAGCATGGCAGAGCAAGCCGTGAGCCCAGCATTGATTGTGGTTGGTAGCGTTACACAGCTGCACAACAAATTGGATTGGTTCGCAAAGTAATACTGCCCAGAAGTGACTATATTTTACAGGGGCTTTGTTGCCTCTGCATTTCTTGCTTACGCATAGGCATTTGATCAATGAGGTTGTTGATAAACGGCCAGTCTGTTTCTGCGCCCCAACGGTGCTTTTCTAGACCATCTTTACCAAGCAAAATAGCAGTATGAGAACCTTTTTCGACCGCATAAAGACGAGCTAGCATTTTTAGGTCGAACTCTTCTTTAAGCCAAGCAGGAAAAGTATAACCTTGTTCTGTAATGACCAGTGTGACGACATCTCTGTCTTCCAACTCACACTCATTCATAAGTGTTTCTAGCAAGAATTGTTTGACGTATTCATCATTTTCTGGCGCAAAGTAGAGCACACTTCTATGTGGCCAGTATTTGGAGTGCGCTGGATAACCAAATGCTGTCGATGACAAGATACAAGAAAGCAGTATCACTAGTAACTTTCCGCCCATGACAGTTCCCCTAGAAACCCAAATAACTTTTTATACGTTAAGTTTAGTGGAATTGGCTCATTGTGCTTTTTCCAAAACTGGCATAGGGTAGGCAGCAAATAAATTGAGCGTAGAAATAGATGAGTTCGGAAAGCAAACAAAAAATCGCCATTTTGGTTGATGTACAGAATGTGTATTACACCTGTCGCGAAGCGTATCGAAGCAATTTTGATTACAACCAGTTTTGGTATGTCGCCACACAAGGGAAAGAGGTGGTAAGTGCTCGTGCTTATGCTATTGCGAGCAATGATCCCAAGCAACGTCAGTTCCACCATATTCTTCGGGGTGTTGGCTTTGAGGTGATGCTTAAACCCTACATCCAGCGTCGTGATGGTAGCTCGAAAGGCGATTGGGATGTGGGTATTACTCTCGATGCAATTGAAATTGCTCCCGAAGTTGAGGAAGTGATTCTAGTTTCGGGAGATGGAGACTTTAGTCTGCTAGTAGAGAGAATTCAGCAGCGCTTCAATAACACGGTGACCGTTTATGGTGTACCTAAGCTAACATCCCAAACTCTGATTGATTGTGCCGACAATTTTGTCGCGATTGATGACGATTTCTTGCTGTAGTAATAGTGCAATAAAGAAAGGCGAGTCACTCAGGCTGTACGAAACGTACAATGACTCGCCTCTAATTTATCGTTGATTTGGCTAATTACGAAGGAATGATCATTTGCCCTAGCAAGTAACCCAAGCAACACGCACCAATCACGCCGATTAAGCCCACAGACATGAATGAGTGGTTGAAGTACCACTTACCAATCTTAGTTGTGCCCGAGGTATCGAAGTTCACAGTCGCGATATCTGAAGGGTAGTTTGGAATAAAGAAGTAGCCGTATACCGCTGGCATCAAGCCGATAAGCAGCGCAGGTTCCAAACCTAAGCCGAGACCAACAGGCAGCATCATGCGAGCCGTTGCAGCTTGAGAGTTCACCACAACCGACACAATGAATAACGCAAGCGCGAATGTCCAAGGATAGTTGGTTACCATCTCAACGATGCCAGATTTAAATTGAGGCATAGCGTACTGGAAGTAGGTATCTGACATCCATGCAATACCGAAGATAGCAATCGCCGCCACCATACCAGATTTAAATACCACCCCATTTGGTACGTCACGCGGGTCAGTTTTGGTCGCAAGCAAAATGATACCGCCGAAGCAGAGCATCATCATTTGAATCACAACTGCCATGCTGATTGGCTTCGAGCCATCTACGATGGTACGAATGTCTGGCCACATCGCGATAACGACGATAACCAAGATAGAAGCAATGAACAGCAATACAGAGTTACGAGCACTTGTTGGTAGTACTTCATCAAGAGACGTTGCAGTTGTGTTGAGGATTTTTTCTCTCCACACAGGATCTTTCAAACGCTCTTGGTATTCTTCATCGTCGTCTAGCTCTTTACCACGCTTTAGGCTGTAAAGTGACATCAACAACGTACCGAATAGCGTTGCAGGTACGGTAACGAGCAGAATTGAGAGCAGAGTGATCTCGTGTTGAATGTCGGAGAGTTGCGCCAAGTAGTAAACCACTGCTGCTGAAATTGGCGAGGCTGTGATTGCGATTTGAGAGGCGACAGAAGCGGCAGCCATAGGACGCTCTGGACGAATGCCATTTTTAAGCGCAACGTCGCCAATGATTGGCATGATAGAGTAAACCGCGTGACCTGTACCAAGTAGGAAGGTCATAAAGTAAGTCACGAACGGAGCAATAAGGGTGACGCGTTTTGGGTTCTTACGAAGCACACGCTCGGCAACTTGCAGCATGTATTTCAAACCGCCAGCGGCTTCAAGAATGGAAGCACATGTTACCACCGCTAAAATGATCAGCATAACGGTGACAGGAGGAGAGGTTGGCGGCATCTTAAAGATGAAGACTTCAATCACCAAGCCAATTCCGGATACGACCCCAAGGCCTATACCACCATAACGTGAGCCGATATACAGCATCACGAGCAAAAATAGAAACTCAAGATACAACATGTGGATTTCCTTATTCAAAACAGAGGGCTACATAGCCAAATTACCTCTTTGTATTGTCTCGATATTCAGAAAGAAAATACTTCATGTTGTTCACAATCCGCTGGATAAGAAACAGCAATATTCAATTATTGGCAATAACTCACGCTACACAGGGAAACTGTTAACACAGTTTTATCAGGGTGTTTTTATGCTGTGTATTTTTACGATCATGTGAGCGTTAAATGCGAAGAGGTTTAAGAGTTTGTTGCTATTCATCGCATACGTAACCAGACCTTACAGCTTCACAGAACTCGGAAATACATTCATAACTAACCCTAAGAGTGCTTCTTTGTTATGAAAACGCAAAGGATAATAGTTTGCATTGCGATTGGTGCTTGGGTATAAAGGTGTCAGAATGACTACACCAACAATAAGCCATCATGTCTGAGCAATTTTTCCCGCAACTGTTTCAAACTTCGAGTGAGATTACACCTTACCTACACGGTGATATCGGCGAGATAGGGCAAGAAGCTATCCATATCGAGAATGATATCAACCCGATCATCCAAGGCCTTTATCAGCAAATCTCGGAGGCTCATCCGGAAGCGGGAAAAGCATATTGGTTGACAAGAACGTGGGATTTACTTTGTTGGCAGCCAGTTTATGTCGCATTCATCTCTATTTACGGTTACCACACGTTGCCAAACATTCGCGAGATAGCGCAGCACCTCAAACCTTGTTTTGTTTCTGGGTACCGATTCGCCGACGAAGCGCATATACATGGCGAGCCAGAAGCGTTGATAAAAGAGGCGGGGCGTCAAATCCGAGAACTGTTCGACTTCTATCAACAAGAGATGAGTCAATGGACACGCATTCGTCCTGGCTTCACCCATCAATTGATGTCGGACGGAATCATGGCTTGTTTAATTCGTCTCCAACAGCGCTTTCCGCAAATGACTAACTCGATACTTCAGGAGCATGCGGTCTTGTGGCTAAGCGCAATGGGTTTGGATGTTGATAATAGCCGCTCACTTCATGAGACGGAATCTGATCAGCCGCTAAAGTTAGTAAGAAAAAGTTGTTGTTTAGTCTATAAGTGTGAAGGCAGAAAGCTTTGTGCAGATTGTCCTCGTTTAGAGGAAAATCGACAGCTTATGAGCAAGAAGGCTCTTAATTAACATTTATTTAACTTGTGTAACAGTGCTCGATTTGAGAGTGAGAATAAGTATCATTGCATGCTCTTGTTGACAACAAAAAGATAAATACAATGATGAAAAGGACGTTTTCTTTCAATCTCATCGTACTTGCGATGAGCAGTGGATACGCAGTTAGCTCAATAGCAGCAGAAAATCTTCAACAAACATCGACTCCGAGCGATGAGCAATTGGTTGTTGTAGGCAGTGTGATGCCGAAATCGATCTCCGATATTCCAGGAACGGTTTGGTTTGTTGGCCAAGAAGAGATTGCTCAGCAATATCGTGCGGGCAAGACACTGGGTGATATTCTTTCTGCGACCATCCCTTCTTTAGACGTCGGCACCGGTGGTCGAACTAACTATGGTCAGAACCTTCGCGGTAGAGCAATGTTGGTAATGATTGATGGTGTCTCGTTACAGTCTTCTCGCCCGATTAGTCGTCAGTTAGACGCAATAGACCCATTCAACATCGAGCGAATTGAAGTACTATCTGGTGCAACCTCCATTTATGGGGCAGGCGCTACTGGTGGTGTTATTAACATTATCACCAAGAAAGCGTACTCGGATGACTTGTCGTTTGAATCCTACGTGAGTGGCACTACAGGTTTTAATAGCAGCGATGACTTTGATTACAAACTCGCTCAGTCTATCTCGGGTGGTAATGAGCGAATTACCGCTAGAGGTTCGGTTGTGTACACCGAGACACAAGGTGCATTTGACGCAAATGGCGACATTGTCACCCCAGACATTTCACAGGGCTCTTTGCAGTATAATTCAACGCTCGATGTTATGGGATCGACCGAGATTCAAATCTCCGATGCCAGCAAGTTAAACCTTGTCGCACAATACTATGACAGCCAGCAAGATTCGCCATACGGTTTGTACATTGTTAACAATAAATTTGTTGATGTACGAGAGGGGTTCGATTCCGACCGTGAACATGGTACAGAGCGAGTTCTCTTAAGTGCGAACTACGCTCACGACAGCGTATTCGGTCATCAACTGATAGGCGAGTTATCTTACCGTAGTGAAGACCAAACCTTTACTCCTTATTACCAAAGTGCCTCTCAACAAAAAACAGAAGTTTTTGCTGGGCGCTTAGCGTTAGCTAAAAGCTGGGAGTCATTCAAACTTGTTTATGGTGTCGATGCGTACTTAGACCGTTTTGAAAGTAACCAGGCTCTGTTCGATCCAACCATTGCGAACAGCTCTGGGAACTTAATTAATCGAACCTATGCCGAAGTGGGGCGTTACCCAGATGTTGATGTGGCGTCTTACGCAATGTTTGTCCAAGGGGGTTACCAAATCAATCAAGATTGGTCAGTACAAGCAGGCTACCGCTACCAATACATGGACAATAAGATTGATGATTTTGTTGCCTATAGTATACAAAAGAAGATCGCATCGGGTAATGGTGTATCAGCGGATGCGGTACCAGGTGGCAGCACTGACTACTCTGTGAGCTTATTTAATTTGGGCACCATTTATCAGCTTAACGATGAATCTCAGCTTTGGGCGAACTTCTCTCAAGGTTTCGAACTCGCTGATCCTGCAAAGTACTACGGCCAAGGTAGCTACGATGCCGCGGATGCAAATGGTCACTACGCGTTGAACAATAGCATTAATGTATCTGACTCAAAAATGTCGGGCATCAAAACGGACAGCTATGAAATTGGTTACCGATTAGATACGGATACTGTCGCACTGCAAGCGGCGGGTTACTACTCGGTTTCGGATAACTCAATCAAGTATGACAAGAAGACGCTCCTAATCACCAATGTTGATGACGAGCAACGTGTATACGGTGCCGAAGCAAACATTAACTACTGGGTAAACCGTGATATTTTGTTAGGTGCATCAGGTCACTATGTGGTTTCTGAGCTTAAAACCAACGGTAAGTGGGAAGACCTAAGCGCGGGTAAAGCAAGTACATCAAAAGCGAACGCGTGGGCGGCTTACTATCAGGATGGCTATTCAGTACGTTTACAAAGCCAGACGATGTTTGATTACGAAGATGACGCAAACAATAAACTAGATGGATACACTACGTTTGATCTTCTTGGTAACGTAACACTACCTATCGGGCAGTTAGGTTTTGGTATTCAAAACCTATTTGACGAAGACTACACAACCGCTTGGGGACAACGTGCGCAGATTCTTTATGCAGCACACTACGATGCTGCAGCGTACGACTACAAAGGAAGAGGTCGCACATTCACACTGAACTACAGTGTCGAATACTAAAGCTAACTCTCTCCGAATATCAAAAAAGCCGCTTGAAGCGGCTTTTCTTTTAGGCTTGATCTGTCTGCGCTGTGTCTACAACGTTTTCCGTGTGTTCTGAAGCTTGGTTTTGTTCTTCAGCTTCCATTTTCGCGCGTTCAGCTTTGGAGATATAACGCGGCTTATTGCTCTTATGTAGCTTAGCGTTATGCTTCTTCTGCTTCGCTTTCAAGATCTGATTGATTTTCTTCTTGCGGTTCATGGTGGTGGTCCTTTAATTTAGCGAGGCAGGATAGTTACTTTTTTATCAAGTTACAACTAAATAAGCGCCGGTATCGGTCGCAAAATTCAAGTACGTTCCTATGTCCGATCATCTATCGCGTTTTAATGGAGCCCAAATGAAAACACTGTACACCGAACGTTTGATACTGCGTCTTGTGAGTGTAGATGATGCACCATTTATACTAGAACTTTATAACCACCCAGACTTCTACCGTTTTGTCGGAGACAAACAAATTCGTACCGAATATGAAGCGGCGCGTTACATAAAAGAAAACATGCTACGCATGCAACAAATTAAAGGCGTGAGTTTACTCGTTGTAGAGAAGAAAGAAGATGGGCAACCCATCGGGATTTGTGGGTTGGTTAAACGTGACACATTACAACACTATGATCTCGGATATGGATTTTTACCTTCCGTTTATGGCTACGGCTACGGAACGGAGTCTGCAACCGCAGTGCTGGAATACGCTAGAGAGGAAATGAAACTCGATAATTTGGTTGCCATCACCAACAATGACAATATTCGTAGTATAAGTTTGCTCAAAAAACTGGGCTTTGAGTTTGAACGAGTTGAGCAGCAATATGATAATGGCCGCACGTTAGAACTTTACACAATGATGTTGTGATTTTTGGATAGCGCATGAGCGATATTTTACTTGGCAAACTCGCCACTGAATTTAAGACAGTAAAAGCCATGGTAGAGGTTTACTGTCATGACCATCATGGAACAAAACGTGACTTATGCTCAGAATGTCGTGAGCTGCTTGAATACGCAGAAGTGCGCCTCGACCGCTGTCCTTATGGAGAGAATAAACCGACGTGTAATAAATGTCCGATTCACTGCTACAAACCAGAGCCGAAAGAACAAATGCGTTTGGTCATGCGTTACTCTGGCCCCAGAATGTTACTGAAACATCCCATCTTGGCGGTTCGTCATTTGCTTCATGAAAAGCGCATGGTACCGGAAAAGCCTGCAGCGAACGCGTCAAACCGTCACAAGCGTTTATCTAAACAAAAATGCGAAGAATAAAAAAACGAGGGCGACATGCCCTCGTTTTCGTTGAGTAGAAGCGGCGTGATTAGAGGCCAGCGGCCATACGCTGCTTGGTTTTGCTCGCAGCAAGTAGCATGTATACGCCAGTCGCAACCAAAGCGGCAAACAAGTAGCCTAGTAAGCCGTGTTCTTGGCCCATGAATTTATCAGCGACAACTGGGCCAGCAACAGAGCCGATGCTGTAGCTAAACAGCATGACTTGTGTCGCAGAGACAATAAAGCGTTCATCAAGTCCTTCGCAACCTAAGTTGATTGCTATTGGGTACAAGGCAAAAGTAGCTGCACCTAAAAAGAACAATGCAGCAGCCAATACCACGGCTGACGAGGAAATAAAGGTCATACCGATCGAAAAAATACCCAAAATACAGAAAAACGCCATTAGCACTGTGCGGCTCATGTATTTGTTTAACGCGGTCACCATTGGTTGAACTAGCATGCCACCTAGAATCACTAGCGCCATCAATGTACCAATGTCTTGATGGCTAATTTTACGGTTAGTTAACTCAACTGGCATTAATCCGTAGATCGCGCCTAAGGTCAAACCTGAAACAACACAACCAATAATTGCTGCATGGTTTAGTTTGGCAATTTGCTTAAATGATAAAGCGGTTGATTCATGGCTGTTTGGCTGCTCACAATCAATGAACATTAACACCAGCATAGCCATTAGGATCAACGTCGTGATCGCAATAAACGGAACGCCGCCACTTACGCCAAGCACGCCAATACCAAACTGGCCTAATGCTGAACCACCATAAAGCGATAGCATGTACAAGCTCAAACGTTTCGCACGCGATGCTTCGTCTCCAGACATTAGCCAAGACTCAACAATGACAAAAACACCAGCAACCGCGATACCCGCAATAAAGCGAGCGGCAAGCCACATCAATCCGTTAGCAAACACGGGTAGTGTGACGATAGTTAGCGAAAATACGGCCAAGCAACCAATAAACGCGTTACGGTGACCAACTTGACGTACGATACGTTCAATAAAAATAGCGCCGGTTAATAAGCCGCCATAAAACACACTCGCCAACCAACTCGCGTAATCTGCTGAGATGTTGTATTCACCGAGCATGAGAGGGATCAAGCTCATTAAATAGCCCGAAGCCACCGCATAAAGAGACAGTGCGACGACTGGAACTGTAACTCGTGGTGATGCTGCAGGAACGACTGTGTTTTCCACTGTTTTGCGCCTATAAGTTAAATGAAATCTAAGGGTTATTCGGCGCGAATATGAGGCTAATAGTTAGGCAAGTAAAATGATAAATTTAAGTCGTTTCGACAAATAATATTTGTTAACTAGATAGGTTGATAAGTTGCATAAAAACGCCAACCTACAAACGAGGTTGGCGTGGAAGATTATTTAGTAAGTGCTTGATTTAACCATTGATCGAATTGAGTTTTAGGTAACGCACCATTGATCATATCAACGCGTTGACCATTTTTGAAAACCATAATGGTAGGAATGCTGCGAATACCAAATTGCGCCGCAAGTTGTTGTTGAGCTTCGGTATCAATCTTAACAAAACGAGCCGTTCCGGCTTGCTCATGAGCAACATCAGAGAAAACAGGAGCAAAACCAACGCACGGGTTGCACCATGGGGCCCAAAAATCTACTACAACAGGCATATCACTTTGTAATAGAGCAGAAAAGTTATCTTGTGTACCTTCGATAGGCGAGCCGTCTAAAAGTGCACTTTTACATTTACCGCAAGTTGCAGATTCGGCAACGCGCTCATTAGGGACACGATTTAGACCGCCGCACGAAGGGCAGCGAGTTTTAAACAATGACATGACTTCTTCCTTTATTACGTATTGATGAAAACATGACTTACCAGTCAGCCTCATTATTTGTATACTTATTTTTTAACCTGCCGAAATAACGCAGCGCAGGTTTATATTTGAGCCTAAGGTTCTAAGAAATTTTATTAAAATACAACAATAAATAGGTCTGCGATGACAAATTACTACGCTGAAATTACAGGTTGGGGGAAATGTGTTCCGCCAGCCGTGCTCTCTAACGATGATCTTAGCACTTTCCTCGATACTTCCGATGAGTGGATTCGTACCCGCACTGGTATCGAAAACCGCCGTATTAGTCATGTAAACACGTCAGACATGGCGACCGTTGCTGCTAAACATGCATTAGCTCGAGCAGGCGTCGATGCAACAGACGTGGATTTAATCATTGTGGCGACTTGTTCACCAGATTCATTGATTCCAAATATCGCGTCTAAGGTACAGCAGAACCTAGGTATTCGTGCAGCCGCTGCCTTTGACTTAAATGCCGCATGTACGGGATTTGTCTATGGCCTAGAAACGGGCACACGTTTGATTCAATCAGGTAACTATCGTAACGCGATCATTATTGGTGCGGAAAGATTGTCTTTCTACATCGATTGGGCAATGCGAGATACCGCTGTTCTATTTGGTGATGGTGCGGGCGCCGTTGTGTTATCAAGAACGGAAAAAGAAACGGGTTTACTACAGTCTCAAATCGGTTGTGACGCAAAAGGCCGCGATATTCTGTCCGTACCAAAGTTTGGTACTTGTATGGATCGCTTTGCGGAAGACAACGGTTACTGGGATTTCAACTTTGTAGGACAAGAAATTTTCAAACGTGCAGTAAAAGGCATGGGGCTAGCTGCGAAAACCGTACTGAAAGCATCACAGTTAACGACGGAACAAATCGATGTTGTGATTCCGCATCAAGCGAATATTCGTATTATTCAAACCTTGTGTGACCTGTCTGGAATTCCGCACGACAAAGCGTTTGTTAACATTCAAAACTATGGCAATACTTCAGCTGCGACGGTGCCAATTGCATTGTGTGAAGCGGTAGAGCAAGGTCGAGTTAACCCAGGTGATAATATGCTTCTTGCTGCGTTTGGTGCAGGTTTGACATGGGGTGCGGCAGTATTGAAATGGGGTGACCGTGTAACGCCAATTGGTGAAAGTGATGCGGTTCTGCCTGAATGTGAGCAATCCGCGCTAGAATTACTTGAGCGCGCAATTAAGCTGTGCAACGAACGCCGTCGAGACGAGGTGTAACGGACACTCTGCAAACATAAGATGAGTAAGGGAGCGCGAAGCTCCCTTATTTGATGATGCGTTCTACAGCTAACCTGTAAAATATCTTAAGCCATAAAACCCAGGTTTGAATGAGTAAAATTACGGATGTTCGGGAACACGTATTCCAGTGCAGCGTTATCACTCACGCCCATCCACTGTGCTAGTGTTGAACCAACTTGATCAGCGGCAATTTTGGGTATGAGTCGGCCTTGAGAGTAATCATCGTTTCCGCCCAGTATTAGTTCCGGCCATGTACCGATAGGTTGTTTCCCATTTACCGCGCCTCCAATTAATAGTTGATGGCCACCCCAGCCATGATCGGTACCATTTCCGTTGCTCATCATCCGTCGACCGAAGTCAGACATAGTGAAAGAGGTGACTTGCTTGTTTAGCCCTAACCGTTCGACCGCACGATACATTGCTAAAAGGTTTGTCGCGAGATCCTCAAGTAACACTGGATGACGTGCCAATTGCGAATCGTGCAGGTCATACCCAGAGTGTTTAACGAAAAAGACTTGTCGTTGCTGCTTCAGGACATCTTGGCTTGCTATCAATTTGTACACGGTTTGCATCTGCTTGCCGAGCGTCGATGACGTAAACAGCGGCTCGTCAGCAATGTGGTTGAGTTGCTCGCTCAGTACACTGCTCATTACCATCGACTCATCAACCATCAAATTAAAATGACCATTAAATGGATTGTCAGTTTGATGAGAGAGAAGGCGATCATAGATCCCCTTGTATAGAGGGTTATCAATCGCGGTAAGCTGAACTGCGCGATCTTTTTTCAGGACAGTTTGGCGGTGTTCCATTGCCCGTAACCAAAGCGAGTTGCCATGCACACTGTATAGCGGTGTTATTTCTGATTCAGAGTTTAATACATCCAACATTCTACCAGCCCAACCAAGATTTTTAGACTCGCTCATTCCACCAAGTAACCAAGCGTCTGTTTGAGAATTATGAGAAAACAGTTGCTCGGGAAGTGATGCTTCACCTTGCTCAATAGCTTGTTTGGTGACGGGATGGTTGAGAATGCCACTATTGAGCACGATGCTGGCATCGCCTTGTTCGAAAACGGAAGTTAACGCATTTAACTTTGGGTGTAAGCCGAGCTTCACTGGGTGATTTGAGCTATCGACAGCACTCAAATTGATAGGGAGTATGTCTTCTTTGGCGACAGAGAGTGGCCCTCTGACTTTGGAATATTGACGATAGTGCGCCTCCGATAATGGCAGTATGGTGTTGAATGCATCGTTTCCGCCTGCTAAATACACACATATTAATGCTCGAAAGTCATTGGATGGCGCTGCGAGAGAGTAACCTGGCAGACTAAGAGAGGCTAGTGCGCCCATCGATAGCGTGCTTTGTATAAAATGTCGTCGTGAAATATCCATAATTCACTCCTAATCCTGAATATAGAATTCGTCGCCAGAAATGGCGGTAAATATCACTAGAGCGAGTTTTGTTGTTGGCACATAGTCCCCACGATAATCATTCAGGGCGGTGAGCATGAGCTCTTTCAATTCAGCAGAAGCCGTTCCAGCAAAGAAACGCTCGTTAACCAATTCGACTAAGGCACGGTGATCGTCCAGAAGAAGATAAAACTCGTTAAGATCGAAGTGGTAGGAATCACCACCTCCTCTACGAGTGCTGGTTAACATATAGTTGACCAAATCGGTATAAACAGACCAATTGAGAAGTTCATACTCTGGAGAGTTAATACCAGACTCCGTAAACTCGTTAGACGGCTGATAGTCTGGAGAGTAAAAATTAAACACGGAAGGAGAACGAAGCGGCCCTTGATTAGCGATGTTCATCATCGTTGTTGCGTCTTCGTAACGTGATCCTTTAACCGTAAAACCTGATGCTCGATGAAAATTAGTCAGGACCAGTATCGGTTCTTTCACTTTTATAGGCGGGGTATCCGTCATCCCTAATGCTTCAGGGTCGAGCAATATGGCTCGAACAACGGCGGTTAGATCGCCTTTTTCTCCTTCCCCATTGTTGTTAAATATCGTAGCAACACGCGCGACGTACTCTGGGCTTGGATTTGAACTGACCAAACGTTGGATAAGTAACTTTGAAACAAATGGAGCAACATTTGGGTGAGACATCAACATATTAATCACTTTTGAAAGCTCTTCTTGTGCGGTTAGACCCGATGGGATCACGTTCCCTAGAAATCGCTTCTCGCCGGTGTCGTGTCTTTGACTGATAACTCGCATCGGTTTCACGAATGCGATGTCGGAATTTTTCCATCCAGTTAATGCTCGCGCGAGCTCTTGAATATCAGTTTGATTGTACGTGGGGATAGGTTTGCCTGTTGCGTGGTTTAGCTTTTTACTGCCATCTAAATTGAGTTCATACAAACCGATAGTGAATAACTGCATTAACTCTCGAGCAAAGTTCTCATCGGGAAGCGTTCCTGTCGCACTATTTTCTTTTTCACTACCGAGCATAGACAAATAGCTCCCCATGACTGGATGGATGGAAACGTCATACAACAGGTCTCGGTAGTTGCCAAACGCATGCTCAACCAACAGATCGTAGTAATTCACTAACCCTGTAGGTTTGCTGGAAAGAACGCCGCCATAACGAGAAACGACTACGATCTGACTCAATGCATAAGCCGTTCGCTGCCTAAGCTGATCTTCAGCAGTAACAACAATTTGATACCAAGCATTTTCTCGGTTTGACTGTAGGCCTTTAGAAAAAGGCGTTTGATAAAGTGGTTGATGGTAGGTTGCTGGCAGGTTGATTTGTTTCTGTATCCAATCTTCTAACCCGTTTTCCCTAACCTCATTAATTAACGCAGGTGTTGGTCCAAAAGAGGTTTGATAGAGAAAACGCGCAACGGTTTGATCGGATGGGGATTGCTGTATTTGTGCTGATACATTAGACACATGGCTCAGCAATAAGATAGCCAATCCTAGTACCCAAGCAGAGATTTTATTTAGCTTCTGACGTCTCATAGTTAACTCGCTTACCCGAAGTAACGATTTAAGTCCATTTAACGGGAGTTATTAAGCTCTTTTGAGCTGTTTAGTAAATTTATGAAAATCAAGCAGCTGCATAGGCGAGTATAGTAGCTATAAGTGGTGAACAAAAAACTCAAACGGTGAATTTGGTACTATAGTGCTAGAAGTTTTTGATGCTATTTTTTCTAAGATACTGATATTAAATATGGCCAGTGAAGAGTAATAAGCAGAGATATCGCAATGGATATAGAAGGGGGACAGCTAAAGTACTGGTAACAAGAGATTGGTATGTTTGTTAAGGCTTAAGTTAGTTTCAAGAAATTATTGAGCCAATAAATAAAGTCCATTGGTTTGCACAAGAGAAAACAACACGGATGTTCTCTTGTACAAAGCAACAAAGGTTATTTTCGGGCAAGCTTATGGTGAGCACGAGAAAAGTGATCGGCACAAAATGCGCCCACAATCGAGAGTTCGCCAGCCAGACAAAGCGAAGCTGCGACTTCGGCTAACGCTTTCGCATTGCCGTTGCCGTGCAAACCCAAAATATCCAAACATGCTTTTTGCGTTGGAAGGCCAGTACCACCGCCAACCGTTCCCACCATGATGTTTGGCAAGGTCACGCACGCGTACAAGTTGCCTTGAGCGTCCACATCCATACGAGTGATTCCAATGGCAGACTCTGCAACGCAAGCGGCATCTTGACCACAAGCAATGTAAAGCGCGGCAAGGGCATTTGCGTAATGCGCGTTGACGCCAATTGTCCCGCTGAGTAAACCACCCACCGTGGTCATTTTGCCAAATTGAACCATAGACTCCGGCGTCGTATGCAGATATTTTTCCACCAACTCAGCAGGAATGGTCACTTCGGCGGATACTTTCTTACCGCGTACCGAGCGCAGTGTGTGTGCGTTTGGTTTTTTGTCGCCTGATAAGTTGCCATCCAAGAATGCTTGAGTTGGTTTGATTGGGCTGGTCGCCAAAATATGATGGAACACTTCGTTTGTTGCGATGGTCACCATGTTTTGTCCGGAAGCGTCACCAGTCACGTATTCAAAGACCAAATAAACATGGTTTCCTTCGATATTTACATTGATGTCTTTGAGTTTGCCATGTGAGGTGGTGGATTCCGCAATTTGACGAAATACGTCAAACTGGGTCACAACCCAACTGACGAACTGGCCGGCGTCAGCAAGGTGATTAAAGGCGAATACTGGTGTTCGGCTCACCCCTTCACTTAGTAACAATGCGCTCGCGCCACCAGCGGCGGTGATAAGATTTGCGCCACGGTTGTAGGAAGCGACTAACGCGGCTTCTGTCGTTGCGAGCGGAACCAAAAAGTCATCGTTCGCATACAAGCCGTTGATGCGCAAAGGGCCTGCAATGCCGACCGGCACATTAACAGTACCAATGAAGTGCTCGATGTTGTTGGAGTAAGCATCGCAATGTGACTGCGTGAAAGGATCAAGGAGATGATCTTTATTGGTCACGTGTTCCAATACTTGCCAACGGCGCGCCAAATGCTTATCCGACAGGCCAGGGCTTAAGCAGAGACGTTTCTCTGGCTTGTGAAACTTCGGTTCTAATGCCGATTGAATCTTACTGCTGGTTTCGATATCGGAAAGGGCGGAGCTTTGAACAGGGTTATCTTGGTTTAACTTCGGCATACAAACGTTAACTGAAAAATCGAACCAGAGATTGTAGTGATTGAGGCTTTGATTACAACGTTGATTATACGTTTTGCAACAAATACCACTGTGCAAGCGCCTTTATTATCCAAGTGATTTGATATTGGAGCGACGAATTTATCGGACATAAATGGGTTTTGACAATGAATGTTGAGTAAATGGTAGATCCGGGAGGTTATGGCTTTTAGAGAAACTGGCCTGTAGGTGTTTGGATTCGACAAGGTGTAAGCATGAGTGCCTTAAGAGCGGAATGGTTCAATCTATGAAAGGAATAAATTGTCTAACCCAGTCCCTTGGGTCAGACGTTAGTTTGAATCGGTTGTTCAAAAACTAGTTGAAGGCGCGAGCCACACGTCCCGCACTTTGAATACGGTAATGGCCAACGTAAGCAGGAACAAATACAGATTGTCCCTTCGCGGCGGTTAACGTCTCACCGTTATCACTGATGAGTGTCAGGTCGGCATCAATCGCTATCAAAATCTCTGCGCTGTTTGCCTCAACCACGTCGTGATTCGGTTGGTTAAGAATGCTGAAACTAAAGTCTTCCACTGGAACGGGGTAAAGGCTTTGGCAACCATTGGCATTGGGTTCTAGAACAAGGCTGTCAAAAGGCTTAGGCACAAAATCTGTGCATTTAACCAGTTCTTCAACATCCATATGTTTCGGCGTGAGTCCTGCACGTAAAACGTTATCTGAGTTCGCCATGATCTCTAATCCCGTACCTTTAATGTAAGCGTGTGGCGTTCTTGCGCTCAGGAACATCGCTTCGCCAGGTTGCAGCGTGATGACATTCAACAGTAATGGCGCAAACAAGCCGACATCGCCGGGGTATTGAGTGGATAGATCCAAGATGAGCTGGAAAACGTCGCTGCCAGTGCCTTGCTCCGATTGACGTGAAGCGTGGGCAAGAAGCTGTTTCAGTGCTCGCTCTTTTGTTTCTCCTTCCATGGTCAGAATGTGCACAAAGAAATCGCGTAAACCTTGTGAGTTGATTTCGCGTTTGAATGCATCTAGCGGTGTGCGTAGCTCATCGATATCGCAAAGGCCAAATGCCTCAATAATCTCGTCATACGAACGAAAACCGTTCATGGCTTGGTAACTTGTCAGCGCGTACACTAACTCAGGTTTATGGTTTGGATCCTTGTAGTTACGATGGCTTGCGTTTAGTGGGATCCCGGCACTTTGTTCTTTTTCGAAGCCTATTTTGGCATCTTGTTTGCTTGGGTGAACTTGAATCGACAGTGCATGTTCGGCCGCTAAGATCTTAAACAGAAAGGGCAGGTCGCCAAATTTCGCTGCGGTTTCTGCTGATAAGTAAGCGGGTTGGTTTTGTTTGATCAGTTCAGACAAAGGCAGCGTGTTTTGCTCAACCTGAACTTCAGAGCAGCCGTTTGGGTGAGTACCCATCCATACTTCTGCTTGAGGCTCATTCGTTTCGTTAGAAAAGCCAAACAAATCGTGAATAGAAGAGGTGCTTCCCCAAGCGTAGTTTTGGATTTTGTTGTTCATTTGAAAGAAGCTATGCGATGAAATAGTGTTCAAATTCATGAATTTTTCCCATAGTTAACCCTCCGAACTGAATCGGAAGAAAAATTGAGCAGAGATACGTTAAATAAGGAGGGCGAGCGCGGTTAGGTCACTCGCCAATTTGCCCGAAGGGCGATAAGTCGATTTACAACCGAGGCTTTGGTTCGAGTGGTTTTCGTGATGGCTGCGCTTGCAAAAATGGCAGCAACAAAAGGCCAATGACGGCTGCACAAACTGAAATGGTGATGAAGAAACCCGTCCAATGATATTCTTCAAGAATTAACGCCAGTGGATAACCTGACAATGCTGCGCCCATGTAGGCGAACAAGCCCACGAATCCTGTTGCCGCGCCGGCAGAATCTTTGTGAGAGCACTCCGCCGCCGCCATACCGATCAGCATTTGTGGTCCAAAGACAAAGAAGCCGATGGAGAACAATCCCGCTGCTTGGAATGCAAAGTTGGTCAGAGGCATTAGCCAAAGCGCAGAGACAGATAAGAAAATCCCAATCGCGAACAGCAAGTTCATTGGTCCACGGTTACCGCCAAAGAGTTTGTCTGAGCCCCAGCCCGCAACCAATGAACCAACAAAACCGCCGATTTCAAACATAGACAGAGCAGCGTTGGCATTAATCAGGCTATAGTGATGCTGCTCGGTCAAGTACAGGTTTCCCCAGTCATTGATTGCGGTTCGGACGATGTAAACCAACACATAACTGAACGCGAGCAGCCAGATGTATTTGTTGTTAAATACGTACGATTTCAGAATTTCTCGGTAGGTGAGGCCACGTCCGTAATTTTCCTGCGCAAGTTCTAGTGCGTCGTTGCGCCATTGGCCGACACTTGGTAAACCCATTGTTGTGGGTTTGTCGCGCAATCGCCAACAAACGAATAGACCGAGTAATACGCCGATGATGCCGGGTAGAATAAAGCCTTCACGCCAGCTGTAGTGCAACGTTAAATAGCCCACCAAAATAGGGATCAGCGCGCCACCAACGTTGTGTGCGGTGTTCCAAATGGCCCATAAGAAGCCACGCTCGGAACGTGAATACCAAGTCGTTAACAGCTTGGAGCATGAAGGCCAGCCCCAGCCTTGGAACCACGCGTTTAAGATCCACAGAGTAATGAAAGCCGCGAGTGAGCTAGAAAAGCCGAACGCGATATTGACCAGACCTGTCGCAATCAATCCTAATCCCATGAAATAACGAGGGTTAGAGCGGTCCGAAATCGTGCCAGAAATAAACTTCGAGCAGCCGTAGGTGATGTAGAAAAGTGTACCGATAAGACCTAAATCGCCTTTATCTAAGCCAAGGTCGGTGATCATCGCTGGTGCTGCGTAGTTAAAGGTCTTACGGGTAAAGTAGAAACCTGCGTAGCCGATGTACATCCCCAACATAATGTGCAAACGCCAATAGCGGTAACGCTGGTCGATTTGCTCGTTGCTCAGGCTCGGTTGAGTAAATTTAGGTGAACGTAAAAATCCAAACATCTTGAGTTACACCTTAGGTAAAGTAATGCTGATTTGTGTGCCGATCACTTGATCGCTGGTGGAGTAGATAACCATTTTTCCACCTAACGCGTGCACACGCTCTTGCATGCCGCGAACGCCCATGCCTTTCATGCTGTCCTGAACTTTGAAACCGACACCATCATCGTGAATCATTAGTGACACCGCCGCTTCTCCGATCGTCAGTTCAATAGTGATCAACTGCGCTTCTGCATATTTGGCGGCGTTATTCAATGACTCTTGGCATAAACGGAATAGGGTGACTTTGAGCGTGTCACTCAAGTTGGTGTAATCGCCTTGCCAGTTCAGTTGAACAGTCGTTCCGTGATTGGCAAATTCCATCTCTCGCGTCAGTTGCTCGACGGATTCTTTCAAGTCCAAATCATCCAGCATTTTTGGTCTTAGCTTGCTTAACAGTCGCTTAGTGGTGTCGTACACGTTGAGGGAAAGCCCTTCGATCATGTCCGCGCAACCAACGCTTGTTTCTGTGTTATTTACCCGCTTAATGATGTTGGCTTGTGTGCGGATCGCCGTGATGTTCTGTCCAATTTCGTCATGTAGCTCGCGCGCAATATCGCGTCTTACCGATTCTTCCGCTTTGATAAGCTGGCGAGACAAATTCTGATTGCGTGCAAGTTCGCCGCGCAGTTTGTGATTGAGGTCTTTTTGTTTCTGAACCCCTAAGCCGAGCATAATGCCGGTGATGGTTTGCGCCGAGAGAGATAATAACAAATCGGTGATTTCTAGATTTGATACGCCGCTGCGAGCCGCAATCAGCGCAATGCTGTTGAGCATGGTGGCGAGCAGAGCTCCTTGCCAGCCGTAACGAAGTGCCAACACGATAATTGGGATAGCCATACAAAATGGCGCAAATCGTTTTAGCTCTTCAGGTAAACTGGTTTGCACCAAAATACTGCCGATCAAAAGCAGCGCATAAAGCACGATATGACGCACCTGAAATACAACGGCATTACTAAGTAGGAGAGAGCTAAGCGGAGACCAACGACTTTGGAACAAGTAACTCCATAACAAGTAGCACATAGGCACCACGAGCAAGCCTCCAGAAATGCTAGCCAGCCATACCATGTAAACCGAAGGAACGTGAAAACCAACGGCCATCACATTAATAAACGCGCTAATGATAATGACTGCGCTCATCACGGCTAAATGGCGGTTTTGGTCTCCGTAGTAGTATTTTTTCGCAATCAGAGTGACCGGGATACTGGCAATGCTCGCAATCAGCACGGTAAGCCACTGCGGTTGACCCAGTAAGATCGCAAGTGCGATGGAAAGTCCCCACTCCGAAAGGTAAATCGTCGGCCAATAAGCGGTGCGAGTGTGAAGGGCGACACCTAATCGTAAAGCGAAAGGAAACAATAAGATCGCCAGCTCGGGATCATTGACAAAGTAATAGGCAATCACCCATAAGCAGAACCAGGCGCAAGCCATAACAAAAAGTCCGCAAATGGTGGTAACAGCATAAGCTCGCATTAAAAGGACTCTTGAGAAAATAGTTTGGCGAGCTCAACGTTGTTTTTCACGCCGAGTTTGTCGATGGCATTCGCACGATGAACATGCACAGTCTTGTGGCTCAAGCCAAGCTCTGCCGCGACAGACTTTACATCCAACCCAGTGGCAAGTAGCTGACATACCTCGTTTTCACGTTTTGTCAGTTGGCATAGAGAGGTGGTGTTGTCGCTAGGCGTTGCAAGTTTAAGTGCAATATCTGATGTGAGGTAACAGCCGCCAGAAGCACTGGTTCTCACGGCTTGAATAAGTTCGTCTGGGCTACAGCGTTTACTAAGATAGCCTTTTGCACCTAACTTTAGTGATTTTTCCACCATCGCAGGGGAGTCATGCACGCTAAGCATCACGCAGGCAATGCCAGTTGGTATTTCGCTGAGAAAGTTTAAGCCGCTTTCATCTGGCATGGAAATATCTAGGATGACGACGTGTGGGTGTACCACAGGCAACCCTTTTCGCGCTTCGGCGACAGAGCCGAACTCACCAACAACGGTAACATCACTTTCTAAATTTAATAATTGTGCGAAACCTGAACGCACGATGACGTGATCATCAACTAGAGCAACATGAATCATTATTACAACCAAATAGAGCAGACGACTAACAACAATAAGCTCCAACAGGAGCCAATAGAAAAACCTTTAATGATACTGAATTGAGCCATGCTTTTTAATGATCTTGCGCGCTTTACCGAAGTAAAGCGCGCAGAGAAGTTAGGCTTGGTTTTGTGCAAGTTGAAGCTTCTTCGCGTGTCGAATCTTCTTCTCTTCCGCGATAGCGACGAAAGCAAGCAAAACAATACAAATCATGGCGGAGGTATCTAGGGCTGCGAAGGTACCTTTCCAACCTGTTAAGCCGAAGATAGGTGTACCGTCTGCAATCATACCGAGACCAAGTTTCGCGAAGCTGTCACCGATTAGGTAAGCGAATGTACCTTTTACGCCGTCAGCCACACTGATTGCTTTTTTAGGGACAAAACCAACCGCGGCAACACCGATAAGAAGTTGCGGACCAAACACCAAGAAGCCCAATACAAATAGTGAGGCCAAGTACATGAACTCGCTAGTGGCGTGTTGGTAGAACTCAAGCGATACGATGATCAAACCAAGAGACACACAAGCAACCAATGCGCGGCGACCGTTTGCTAAGTCAGATAAGTAACCCCACATCAAAGTACCCACAAGCGCACCGACTTCGAACAGAGTAAAGCCAGAGATTGCCGTTTCTTTTGACAGACCAAGCTCTTGGTACGCGTATACCGTTGACCATTGGTCGATACCAATACGCACGATGTAAAGGAAGATGTTGGCAAAGCAAAGTAGCCAGATAACTTTGTTTTTAAGAACGTATTCAACAAATATTTCTTTTTTGGTCATCTGGTTTTCTTCAGCGGCGGTGTCTTCTTCACTCACTGCTTCATCGAAAAGTTCTTCTACTTTACCTAGACCGTAAGCTTCTGGAGAGTCGCTACCAAAGCGCATACCGATAAAACCAACGATGATCGCGATGATAGAAGGGAACACGAACATGCCGATTACGTGGCCGTCGAATAGGTAGTTGGCACCGAAAAGAGCAACACCCGCTGCGCCCGCACCACCAACGTTGTGTGACATGTTCCACAAGCCTAGGTAAGAGCCGCGTTTGTTACGAGGTGTCCATTTTGTAATGGTTGAGTAACTAGAAGGGCCACCAGTACTTTGGAAGAAACCACTCAGAGCGTAGAAAGCCACCATCAAGAACAGGCTTGCACTACCGCCGCCCATGCTGAAGCTGAAACCAAGCATTGCAAGACCAGAAAGGATCAGCATAAAAGGGAGGAATTGCTTGGTGTTCTTACCGTCAGCGTAGTAAGAGACAACGGTTTTACCGATGCCGTATGTGATGGAGAAGCCAAGGCCAATAAGACCTAGGTCTGTCATGCTCAAACCGTAAGTTGAGATCATGTCGTTTTGCGCGACATTGAAGTTCTTACGAATCAAGTACATGGTTAGGTAGCCGATAAATACGACCAAGTAAGATTGGATGAACGGTTTAAACCACATCTTTCTTCTAACTTCGACAGGAAGATCGAGGGTCGGCTTCCGCACCTGTTCGAGGAATTTTAACATGATGAACTCTCTTGTAATTGTTTTAGAAACACAACGGAGGCCGTTATGCGCTCTTGTTACCTTTGACTGAGCGGAATTCTAGAGAGTGGTTTTGTGAGGCACATGAGATGGTTGCCTAGATCGGCTAGGAAAAATTCCTAGAAATGCCTAGGAAGGAGGAAAAGCGTGAAAAGAGTCACACAAAATCCTTACTAATTTATGGGTTTTTGACTGGTTTCTTATCGGATTGGAAAGCGTTCAAATGCAAGCAGGTTAATATACGCAAGCTTAGTGCTGACAAG
Organism: Vibrio sp. 2130-1; assembly: GCF_033339515.1. NCBI lineage: Bacteria > Pseudomonadati > Pseudomonadota > Gammaproteobacteria > Vibrionales > Vibrionaceae > Vibrio > Vibrio sp. 2130-1. Next base: position 196,877 of record NZ_JAWOUT010000008.1, on the reverse strand, counting down.
GGGTGAGTACGTTTGGTTGGAAGAATAGTGTCTCGTTGCTAGCTATCAATCGCGAATGAGAAACAAACAACAGAGACCCAGAGGTCTCCGTTAGAAATATTAGGAATTCGGCTAGGTTGACGTGTTAAGGCGCAGGGCTGTATAGACGCGGCGAGCCGTGTTTTGGTAAGTGAATTAGGTTCAAATGGTTTCTTCTTGCCCATTCGACGGTTAACGCTGTAGGTGCAGATAAGCAAACCAGAGTGGGGATACGCGCGCGAACGGCTTTGTGGATCAACTCCAAGCTGCAACGGCTTGTCATGATAGCGAAGCCACTTTGAGGCTCGATGTGATTGTTGGCCAATGCGCCAATCAACTTATCTAGCGCGTTGTGGCGGCCGATGTCCTCTCGGCACAACTTGATGTTGCCTTGTAAATCTGAAAATAAAGCGGCGTGTAGCGCGCCAGATTCACGTGCGGCTTCTTGATGCAGTGCGACTTTGTCTCGCAGCCCTTCGAATACATCGGAGCGCGGAGGAAGAGACGGTGTCAGCGGCGCCAAATCAGGCAAAGCTTGTTCCAGAGCCTCGACGCCACAAATGCCGCATCCGGTTGTGCCTGCAAGATTCCGACGTTGTGTTTTTAGCGCCCAGAAAGCGCGGTTGCTGATTTCCACTTCCGCATAGTGAGATTCGTGATCGCCACCAATTTCAATGTCTTTGATCTCTTTGAAGTCGTGGACGATGCCTGTGCTTAGGCTAAATCCTTTCACGAAGTCTTCCAGATGGCCTGGCGTCACCATCATGACCGCTTGGCTAATGCCGTTGTAGCTGATAGCTAAGGCGGATTCACTCGCCAGCGACATTTGTTGCACTGGGCGGCCATCAATCAATTCTCGGTAATTGAACGCACTTGGTTGAGGTGGTGCTTGATTGAAATCGGACAGTTCAAAATAAGATTGAGTAGTACATCTCATGAAATCACCTCATAAGCCGTTATGTATGCCAAACATTGACGTGTGGGTTGTTGTTATCGATTGAATATGTTTTTTGCTTCTGCGAAGCACTGATCGGTTAGCGCGGAGAAGGGTTCTTGTTTTCGCTTTAACAAACCTAGTGGGGCGTGAACGGCGGCTTCTTCGATAGGGATAATGCGAAGCGTATCGTTCAACTCTTCCAATCCACAATTCAGCGGCATAATGGCGCAACAAAGGCCACTGGTTACTGCTTGGATCAAGTGAAAGGTGGAGTTACTTTCAATGACGGTTTGCGGAACCAGCCCTTTACTCACAAAGCTAAGATCAATGGAGTGGCGATAGTGCATGCCCTTCGAAAGCAGCCCTAGCGGAATGTTATTGAGTGACTCCCATAACACTTCAGATTCGGCAAAATCAAAATGACGCTCATCGAATAAAACGCCAAGTTTGGTTGAATCTAGCTCGATAACATCGAAGTAAGCGGTGTTAACTTGATCGACATAACACATCCCCAAATCAAGTTGATTGCGATTGAGTTGGTCTATGATCTGTTCGGTCGTCATGGAGAGTATTTGAAAGCGTAACTCAGGGAACTGGTGAGCTAATGGTTTGAGCAATTGCATCGGGTTTTGGCTGGCGAGTGGCACCATTCCAAGCCGAAGAGAGCCGACCAACTGACCACGGCAGTTGGCGGCTTCAGCTTGCAATCCATCATGAGCTGCTAAGACGGTTTTTGCCCAAGCTAAAATGCGTTCTCCTGCTTCAGTAAACCCTTCAAATCGTTGACTTCTTTGGATTAATTCGAGATCGAGTTCTTCCTCTAAGCTTCGGATTCTCATGGACAAGGTAGGCTGCGTAATGTGGCACAATGCGGCGGCTTGACCAAAGTGTTTGGTCTGTTCAAGTGCGATGAGATATTTAAGTTGTTTGATATCCATAATGGCTTGTTAACCTTGCGTTGTGAGTCACATGTACGGGGGAACTCCCTAAAAAGGGCACAGCACTACCGTACTTTTTAAGCGCTGGAGCGTTTTAACTGGGGAATGGAAAACCAAAACCAAGTCAAGAATAAAACCACACTCAAAATTGATCTGAATCAAGGCTATTCCTGATATTAATTAGGGTCAAATTTAAAGTATCTATAGTGTGATAGATATTATCTATTATCAAGAGTGCCGATTTTATTGAGTTCGTTAAGCGAACTAGGTGGAATCGGATGGGAAAACGATTAACCTCATAAATTGTATTGATTAAAAATGTGATGACCGTCAGTGGAAAAATTCGTCATAGATTTTGTTTATCACTCGGTCAGGATTATCAATTGGACGCATATTGAATAACGACTTAATCTTTGATTTAGATCAAGACGCAACAATGCACATTGAATCTAACAGTCTTAGAAACAGTAGGCGGGTATCCGATATCAAGAATCTAGATAAGTAAACGCTCGGACAGGCGAGAGCATGTTGAGTGGTTACTTATTTGGATTAAAAAATACATGGATTAGAAACCTAAGCCCTTCAATACTTCCGCATTATCTCAATAAATAACGCGCTTGTTTTCACGGGCACCCTGCTTGCTGATATATCTGCGAGGAGTAAAGTCGTGAGCCAAAAAGAACAAATAAAAACATACAAAGGTCCAGCTGGTGGTTGGGGTGCACTGAAAGCCGTAACCAGAAGTTGGTGGGGCAGTGAAAATGCAGTTAAAAACATTCGCACTATGCTCAAAACCAACCAAAATGGCGGTTTCGACTGCCCGGGATGTGCATGGGGTGAGTCGCCGGATAGTGGTAAAGTCAATTTCTGTGAGAATGGCGCGAAAGCGGTAAACTGGGAGGCGACCAATCGTCTGGTTGATCCTGAGTTTTTTGCCAATCACAGCGTTTCTTCTCTCTCAACGCAAACCGATTACTGGTTGGAATACCAAGGCCGTATCACGCACCCAATGCGATACGATGCCGAGTCCGACCACTATGTGCCAGTCTCTTGGGATGAGGCTTTTTCTCTTGTGGCTAAACATCTCAACCAATTGGATTCACCACACCAAGCGGAGTTTTATACCTCTGGCCGTGCAAGCAACGAAGCGGCGTTTTTGTATCAGCTATTTGTGCGCGCATTCGGTACCAACAACTTCCCAGATTGTTCCAACATGTGTCACGAAGCCAGTGCAATCGGGATGAAAGACACCATTGGCGTTGGTAAAGGCACAGTGATCTTTGATGATTTTGAAGAAGCCGACGCGATTTTTGTGATTGGTCAAAACCCGGGCACGAACCACCCACGAATGCTTGAACCTCTGCGCGAAGCGGTAAAACGTGGTGCGCAGGTTATCTGTCTAAACCCGCTGAAAGAGCGCGGATTAGAGCGTTTCCAAAACCCACAAATGCCGATTGAGATGTTGAGTAACGGCTCAGAGCCTACCAACACGGCGTACCTGCGTCCTGCTTTGGGCGGAGACATGGCAGTGTTTCGTGGCATCGCGAAATTCTTGTTGCAATGGGAACACGAGGCATTGCAAAACGGTGGCAAAGCGGTATTTGACCGTGAATTCATCAAGCAACACACGATAGGTATTGATGAGTATTTGGCTGAAGTGGACGCAACCTCTTGGGAACACATCGCGGAACAATCGGGTCTTGATTTAAGTGAAATCGAGATGGTGGCGAGCATGTATCGACGTGCAGAACGTGTGATCATGTGTTGGGCGATGGGGTTGACTCAGCATCGTCACTCTGTGCCAACCATTAAAGAAGTCGCAAACGTGCAAATGTTACGAGGTAACGTTGGTAAGCCGGGCGCGGGTCTTTCACCAGTGCGTGGTCACAGTAACGTTCAGGGCGACCGTACGATGGGCATTGATGAAAAACCTTCAGAGCTGTTGTTGGATCGCATTGAAAGTCGATTTAACTTTGCCGTCCCGCGCGGTGAAGGCCACAACACTGTGCAAGCCATTAAAGCGATGGAAGAAGGGCAAGCGAAAGTATTTATCGGTTTGGGCGGTAACTTTGCACAAGCAACGCCAGACACAGAACGTACGCACAACGCGATGCGAAACTGTAATTTAACCGTACACATTTCGACGAAGTTAAATCGTTCTCACCTTGTCACAGGTAAAGATGCGCTTATTCTTCCATGCTTAGGCCGTACTGAGATTGATCAGCAAGCGACTGGCCCACAAGGCGTGACGGTTGAAGATACCTTCAGCATGGTACATATCTCATTTGGTCAGCTAAAACCGCGTTCGGAGCATTTGCGTTCAGAACCAGCGATTATTGCCGGTATTGCCAATGCGACACTCGGGGCAAAACCAATTGATTGGTTGTGGGCGATTGAAGATTACGACCGTATTCGCGATTTGATTGCCGACACGATTCCGGGCTTTACCGACTTTAACCATAAGCTTAAACACCCGGGTGGATTCCACTTGGTAAACCCAGCTGCCGAGCGTCGATGGAATACACCAAGCGGCAAAGCACAGTTCAGCTCTAGCGAGTTGCCGAAACAGTTGATCAGCGAAGCGATACTCGAAAAAGGCCAAAAGCCAGATTTGATCTTGCAAACCATGCGCTCACACGACCAATACAATACGACACTTTACGGCTTGAATGACCGTTATCGTGGAGTATTTGGTATGCGCGAAGTGCTGTTTATCAATGAAGCGGATATTCGTAAACTCGGTTTTGAACCGGGCGACAAAGTGGACATGGTGTCACTGTGGGAAGATGGCGTTGAGCGCCGTGTGAGCGGATTTACGCTTGTTGCCTATGATGTACCAGCAGGTCAGGCGGCGGCTTACTATCCAGAAACAAACCCATTAGTTCCTTTGGAAAGTTATGGGGATAGAACGTTTACGCCAACCTCTAAGTTTATTGCGATAAAATTGGAAAAATCGACATCCGATAAGATCGCTTTGGTGGAAGCGGAATAGTGAGCAAACCGGCACAACGACATTTCCGATAAGCAAACGGCTGATATTAATTATCAGCCGTTTTTAATTGTGCTCAGTCTGCATTTAGTGCGCATAGCTTGTGTATAATGTTAATGACATTATGCTGCTCGATAATAGACAGATAAGGCCGATTTGAATCTAATTTCAAGTAGTAAAACTAATAAGAAGATGCTTATGACCTTGAAAAATATAATTAAATTAACAATCAGTCACTTAGTGGCAGTTTCTATTGGCATTGCGATAGGTATCTATACTTTACCTATCCTTATTGCACCACCTGCGCCGACCGATGAACAAGTTGCTAAGAGCAAGCAAGGTGCAGAATACAGCGCAGTGTTTAAGAGGGAACTCAAAGGTAGCGATGCTTTTCATTGGGGAGAGGGAGAAATTCATTTGAGTTCTGAAGTCATTACGTTGGTAGGAAAACTCGCTCCCGGACCAGACTATAAACTCTATCTATCTCCTAAGTTTGTCGAAACGGAACAAGAGTTTAATGACCTTAAATCTGAGATGAGCTTAATTGGTGATGTCAAAACGTTCGATAACTTCGTTGTTGAGGTTCCTCAAAGCACTTCAATTTCTGAATACAATACGGTTGTTGTATGGTGCGAGACATTCGGTGAGTTCATTACTTCGGCAAAGTATCAATAAACCTTAGCAGTAGAGTGAAAGGCTTTTCTTTTCACTTTACGCTAGGATGTTGTTTCGCATAATTAAGAGGCAAAGACTCTTAAACACTCTAAATTTAAGAGCCTTTGTTTAGAGTTATTGACAGAACCATTCGACTTGTAAGTCGTTTGCACCTTTCAGGCTACGTTCTGGAAAAACAAGATTTCGAACTATTTAGAGTTATTCTCTGTTTGGCTTGTTTCGTTCGATGACGCTAATCGCAATAGCTAAAAATAGAATATCTTTTACTAAAAAGAAGTTTGTCACCAAAACCCCATCAGACACTTTCCATGTATTCGGTGTCGTAATTAGAAAGCTGAGTGTCGCAAGAAAAATAATTGCGGCGGCTATGCCAGAAAAATAAGCGACTCGTGTGTTTTTAAGGCCAACGATTAATCCAATAGCGACAATGATTTCTGTTGCGCCAATGATGTTTGATACGGCTTGAACTGACATCACATCATACAACCAACTCATCAGAAAATGATTTTCAACGAGCGGTTGTATAAGCTTGGCCTCTGTAGGTGTGAATTTATAAATACCAATCCATATTAGAACTAAAGAAACGCCGAAAACTCCGATAAGATATCCAATTGAGTCACATTGATGATGGCTTTTTACGTTTTGCATAATTAACTACATTCTCCTGTTTGTTAGCGCTTCCAACAAGACCTATAAGGTTGGTAGAAAATTTCATAGGTTTTTTTCGCTCAAACAACAGATATTAAAAATCACGTGATACAGAATTACGTGTTTGATAGAACTTAAGGATATTTCGTGGAAGTTAAAATTTTTCAGGTTGACTCGTTTACATCAGAGGTTTTCAAAGGTAATCCCGCGGGTGTTTGTATCACAGAGTCAAGCCTTGATGAGGAAACGATGTTGGCCATCGCGGCCGAGATGTCGTTATCTGAAACGGCATTTCTGTCACTCAGTACAATGCAACTTCGTTGGTTTACACCGAGGACGGAAGTTGCTTTGTGTGGACACGGCACACTTGCAACGGCGCACGTTCTGAAAGAGCAGGGGTTATATAATACTGGAGATACGATTGAGTTCGTTACGCTATCTGGGGTTTTAACTGCACAACTCGATCATGAAGAAATTCATTTGGTGTTTCCTGCTCCAACTTTAGATATGCGAGCTAGTATTAACAAAGACTTACTTCATGGTTTGGGGCTAGATGCCGCCAATGTAGTCGCCTACGGTCAGTTTGATAATAAGCAGTTGGTCGTCATTAATGATGAATTTGTGCTTGAACAACTCGACCCTGATTTTGGTGCGCTGCTTAAACAAAAAGGCCGTGGCGTCGTCATCACTGCTCAATCAAGCACTGACGCCGATTTTGTCTCTCGATACTTCGCGCCTTGGGTGGGTGTTAACGAGGACCCAGTTACAGGCTCTGCACATTGTGCTTTATGTGTTTACTGGGCTAAAAAGCTCAACAAAAAGCAACTGAAAGGCTTCCAAGCCTCTAAGAGAAGTGGGGTCGTTCATACAGAGTTGTTAAGCACTGAGCACGTTAAACTTTCTGGAAGTGCGGTAACGATATTGCGAGGATATATGAGAATCGCGTAGCGGTCCCTGTGGGAATGATTTTATTTTCGTGTTACCCAATGCTCAATAGTGAATACGCTTGAATGCTTCTTATTTAAGTGGTTAATTTTGTTTGTAACCCCCCTGACACGGTGGTGTATAACGATTGGAGAGTTATATGAAAACTATCGGCCTTCTAGGTGGTATGAGCTGGGAGTCGACGCTTAGCTATTACAAATTGATCAACGAAGGAGTAAAAGAGGCGTTAGGCGGCCTAAATTCTGCAAAAATTTGTATGTATAGCGTGAATTTTTCAGAGATAGAGAAGCTTCAACATCAAGGTAAATGGGAAGAAACGGCAAGCATTCTATCTGATGCTGCATCTTCAATAGAAAAAGGGGGCGCTGACTTCATTCTTATTTGTACTAACACAATGCACAAAGTTGCGCCTCAAATTGAAGCCAGTATTAATATCCCCATACTACATATCGCAGACGCGACTGCTGAGTTACTTCGTGAGAAAGGGGTTCAAAAGGTCGGACTCCTTGGTACTCAATTCACAATGGAGCAAGACTTTTATAAAGGAAGGCTTTCAGACCTCTATGGGCTTGATGTCATCATTCCCGATCAAGACGACCGCTCTAAAGTACATAACATTATTTATAAAGAGTTATGCCAAGGTGAAATCAAAGAGGAGTCAAGGACGATATACTTGCAAATTATTGAAAAACTAAAAGAGCAGGGAGCTGAAGCTGTGATTCTCGGGTGTACTGAAATTGCCTTACTTGTAAACCAAAGTCACACCGATGTTACACTACTCGATACCACTTCTATCCATGCTCAAGCAGCAGTCCGTTTGGCAATTGAAGGTGAATGATCTACGCTTTCTTTCCTGCAAAAAAAGAGAAAACCAAGCACGTGGTTTTCTCTTTTTTATTATCAAGTTATAAGCGAGCAAATTTGAGAGTTCTGTATCCACCAATCAAGTTGCGGGCTTTGTAACCATTGTTGACCAGCTGACGGTATGCTACGTTACCGCGTAACCCAACTTGACAGTAAATCACGATCTCTTTGTCTTTAGGAAGTTCGTGCATGCGACGACGTAGTTGATCGACAGGAATATTAATTGCACCTTCAAGATAACCAACGGACTCCAATTCACCAGGATTACGAACATCAAGTAACAGTTGGTCTTCTGTCAGTGAATCCATTTCATCATAATGAATTGCGGTCGCATCGCCTTTGATGATGTTATTTGCCACAAACGCCGCTTGGTTAATTACATCTTTAGCAGAGCCATAAGGTGGCGCGTAAGTTAGCTCGAGGTGTTGCAGTTGCTCTACCGTCATACCAGCACGCTGAGCAACTGCCATTACGTCGATACGTTTATCAACACCGTCTTTACCTACTGCTTGCGCACCTAATATTTTACCTGTTACTGGATCAAACAGCATTTTGAATGACACGGTTTCTGCACCTGGGTAGTAACTCGCGTGACTTGCTGTATGCACATACACTTTTTCATAAGCGATGTTTTCACGTTTCAGCTGTTTCTCGTTTTTACCAGTAGAAGCGACGGCTAAATCAAAAATCTTACAGATCGCCGTGCCTTGCGTACCTTGGTAAGTTTCTTGGCGGCCAAGCATGTTGTCTGCTGCCATTCGGCCTTGACGGTTTGCCGGGCCCGCAAGTGGCACTAGAGTTTGCTCGCCAGTCACAAAGTCTTTCTCTTCTACCGCGTCGCCGACAGCGTAGATCGAAGGATCGCTGGTTTGCATGTATTCATTGATATAAATACCACCAAGAGCGCCGATTTCTAAGCCAGCTTCTTTTGCTAATTTGGTCTCGGGGCGAACACCAATTGCCATAATCAAAATATCGGTGGTGAGTCTTTCACCGTTGTTTAGTGTTAATTCCAATTCACCTTCTAGATGTTGGTGTTTTTCGCTCTCACCAGAGTCGAAACTTGCCACGTGCTCGTTAGGTACGAATTTCACCGACTCAAGTGCGACGCCAAGTTTAAGGTCGATGCCTTTCTCACGAATTTCAGCATGTGCGAAGCCAGCCATTTCACGGTCAACGGGTGTCATCACTTGATCCGCCATTTCAACTAATGTGGTTTTTATGCCTAGCTGGTGGAAGGCTTCCATCATTTCCAAACCGATAAAACCACCACCAACGACCGTAGCGTGTTCAACTTTGTTGGTTTCGATCGTTTTAATGATGCGATCCATATCTGGAATATTGCGCAGCGAGTGTGTTAACGGGTTATCAATACCCGGAATAGGCGGCACAACTGGACCTGCGCCAGGGCTAAGTAGAAGAAAGTCGTAGCTCTCTTGGTATTCCGAGCCATCAAGCAAATTGTTAACCGTAACCGTTTTGTCTTGACGGTTAATAGAAACCACTTCGTTCATCACACGGACATCAACATTGAAACGCGCTAGAAAGCTCTCAGGCGTTTGAAGAAGCAGTTTGCTGCGCTCTTGGATATCGCCACCAATGTGATAGGGTAAGCCACAGTTTGCAAATGACACAAATGGACCGCGTTCAAACATAATGATTTCTGCGTCTTCACTAAGACGACGAGCGCGAGCTGCTGCAGATGCACCGCCAGCAACCCCACCAATAATCACGATTTTGCTCATGGATTTCTCCTGCTGAATGATCGAAAACGCCTACACCTTACTTAAATAAATTAGCTAAGTCTAATGTTATTTAATCTACATTAGCATTGACTTAATAATATTAATTAGTAATATCTAATAAAATGTAATGTAGTAATGAAGAGGCATAAGAATGGGCGACAGTATGCTACAAAGTGCGACCGAAGCGAGTGAGCTGCTTAAAATTATGGCTCATCCAGAGCGCCTAATCGTGATGTGTAAGCTGATTGAAGGCGAGAAAGGGGTCGGTGAACTGTTTGAAGGTTCATCATTAAGCCAATCTGCTTTTTCACAACATCTCACCGTATTGAGAAAGCACGACATTATTAAAGCTAGAAAAGTTTCTCAGCAGGTATTTTATTCAATTTCTGATGAAAGAGTTGGTCCGCTGGTTGAGGCCTTTAAGCAAGTTTTCTGTAAGTAATTAGTTTGGCGGTTGCTATGTTTGAAGTTCCTTGGATGTCGCTGTTGGGCGGCATAATAGTTGGCGTATCAGCGATAACACTGATGCTATTTACTGGCAAGACTGCTGGGATCAGTGGGATCTTAAACGGTGCCGTTGAGAACGCAGATCGCGTTTGGCGCATTGTTTTTTTAATTGCGATGGTATTAGGTGGCGTGTTTGCTGTTTATGTTCTTGGCGGGCATGTACCAGAACAGTACAGCGGCTCTGTTGTTTTAGTTATCGTTGCTGGCTTGTTAGTCGGTGTCGGTACGCGTATCGGCAATGGTTGTACTAGTGGTCATGGCATTTGTGGGATAGGGCGTTTCTCAATCCGTTCTGTGGTCGCGACGTGTACTTTTATGGCCACAGCCATGTTAACCGTCTTGCTAGTATCGTGAGGAATAGTGCCGTTATGAAAACTCATGTAATGAAAAGTATTAAGCAAATGTCCGTTGTTGCATTTTCTGGTGTGCTCTTTGGTATTGGTATGGTGGTCTCTGGTATGGCTGAACCGGCAAAAGTGATTGGCTTTCTCGATATTACTGGAGCATGGGATCCAAGCTTAGCCTTTGTAATGGGCGGAGCACTTGCGGTGTTCGTTCCAGCTTATCTTTTATTAATAAAGCCAAGAAGCGAATCTGTGTTTGGTGATGAGATTGTACGCCCAACTTCTAAAGCGATAGACAAAAAGTTAGTCGGTGGTGCTGTACTGTTTGGTATTGGTTGGGGGTTACTGGGTGTGTGTCCTGGTCCTGCGGTTGCCAGCCTTTTCACTGGCAACACACAAGTTCTGCTCTTTATAGTGGCAATGTTGGCTGGGTCATTCACCGCTAAAAGAGTGGTTCGTCAATAAAGAAAGTACTTCAACGTTAAAAATAGTACTTAAACGCTAAAAAGTGAGTGTCGTAGAAACCGGGCAATGGTCACTCAGTTTGTAGTCGAGCACATCTTGTGTTTTGAAAACGGTTTGAACACCAGACGACGCTTTTAAATCACCACTCACAATAATGTGGTCTATCACCGAGCGGAATTGGTGGGTTTTATTCGGATTACGATTAGAACGCACTTTACATTCCGCTTTAGTGTCTTTAGTCACTAGCTTTGCACTAGTATTGTCCGATATCACGTCCCATAACCAATCTCCTTGATAACCCAAGTTGTGGTTAAAGTCGCCAAGCACGACATAATGCTGTTTGTTGTCCTCGCGCGCCTTTATCCACTTAGCTAGTGCCTGTCCTTGTTGTTTCACTATCTTACAATCGCGGTTATTACGATACGCGCCACTGCAACCCGCTTTCAGATGTACAGAGAGTAGGTGAGTCTCGTTTTCTTGGTTTGGATTTAAAACAAGGTAGCTCGCGAAGCGCAGCTTGCTGTTGCCTCGTGTGATAGAGAAGTCTGGCTTGTCTAATACGCTTACGCCATTGCGCACGGCAAAGCCTGTGTATTGGTTGGTGTCGTTAAACTGAAGGTGTCGGTTGGAGGGGTTTGAACGATCGGAAAGATAAATAGTGAAGTCATTGCCAACAGCTTTTTGGATGGCAGCAGCACTTTCGACTTCTTGAAAAGCAAGAATGTCGGCTTGTGTTTTATCCACATAGTGGGTCAGCTTTTCAAAATCTTGTGGTGTTCTCGACACTTTTCCACCATCTATAGATAACCATTCTATGTTCCAACTGGTTAGATTGATGGAGTTTTGAGCAAATGAAAGAGAACTAAAAAGTAATATTAACGTAACAAAAAGTGATCGCATTTTGGCCTGTTGCACTCCTATCTTTTAGCGTATTCCTTTCCATCCTTTATCCTACAAGACCTCCAAAAATAGCAAGTAGATTTAGTACCAATTTTGCAATTTTCATGGTTTTCTTCGCAACTGAGATCAACGCCAATAAGATCGATTTCTTCTTGTTCGCTAGCCAATCTTTATTGATCAAAATCAATGTTTTCGAGTGGTGCTTCTCGTTAAATACGCCACAATATATTGTGTTGCTAGAATAAAAAATAACCCCATATAGTGTGTTTGTGGATAACTCTGTGAGTATGCTCGGGTAAGGAGAACAAAGTGAAACCAATCGTAATCAAGCGCGACGGATCAAGAGCTCCGTTCAACAGGGATCGTATCCAAGCAGCAGTTGAAGCAGCAGCGGAAAACAAAGATAAAGATGTCGCTATTTATGCTCTTAATGTGGCTCTTGCTGTCGAGTTACAGTTAAGAGAACACGATGAAGTTCACATCCATGAGATTCAAGACTTAGTCGAAAATGAACTCATGCAAGGTCCTTACAAAGCCCTAGCGCGTTCTTACATTGAATATCGCCACGATCGCGACATCGCTCGTGAGAAGCAAAGTGCACTAACTCGCGAAATCGAAGGTTTGATTGAAGAAAGTAATCTGGATCTAATCAACGAGAACGCAAACAAAGACGGCAAAGTAATTCCGACTCAACGTGACTTGTTGGCTGGTATCGTAGCGAAACACTACGCGAAGACGCACATTCTTCCTCGCGATGTGGTTCAAGCGCATGAAGTGGGTGACATTCACTACCACGATTTAGACTACGCACCGTTCTTCCCCATGTTTAACTGTATGCTTATCGATCTTAAAGGCATGCTGACGCATGGTTTTAAAATGGGTAACGCTGAGATTGATACGCCAAAATCAATTTCGACTGCAACAGCGGTAACAGCGCAAATCATTGCTCAAGTCGCGAGCCACATTTACGGCGGTACAACCATCAACCGTATTGATGAGGTTCTAGAACCGTACGTAATCACAAGCTACGAGAAACACCTAAAGATCGCAAAAGAGTGGAACATTGCTGAGCCAGAAGAGTTCGCAAAAGCGCGCACTGAGAAAGAGTGTTACGACGCATTCCAATCTCTAGAATACGAAGTAAACACGCTGCACACAGCGAACGGTCAAACCCCATTCGTTACGTTCGGTTTTGGTCTTGGTACAAGCTGGGCATCCTGCCTTATCCAGAAATCGATTCTGAAGAATCGTATTGCAGGTCTAGGCAAGAACCGTAAAACAGCGGTATTCCCTAAACTTGTATTCGGCATCAAAGATGGTTTGAACCACAAATCAGAAGATCCCAACTACGACATCAAGCAACTTGCGCTTGAGTGTGCGTCTAAGCGTATGTACCCAGACATTCTTAACTACGACAAAGTAGTGGAAGTAACCGGTTCATTCAAAACGCCAATGGGTTGCCGTAGCTTCCTTGGTACTTACGAAGAAAACGGTGAGCTGATTCACGAAGGTCGTAACAACCTTGGCGTCGTGAGCTTGAACCTTCCTCGTATCGCTATCCGTGCAAACGGAAGCGAAGAGAAATTCTACGAGCTTCTAAATGACCGCCTACGTCTTGCTCGTAAAGCACTAGAGACACGTATCTCTCGCCTTGAAAACGTGAAAGCACGAGTGGCCCCAATCCTATACATGGAAGGTGCGTGTGGTGTTCGCCTGAAAGCTGACGACTCAATCGCAGATATCTTCAAGAACGGTCGTGCGTCTATTTCTCTTGGTTACATCGGTGTACACGAGACAATTAACGCGCTATTCGGTACAGAAGTGCACGTTTATGATGACGCTGTTTTGCGTGAAAAAGCGGTCGCGATCATCAAGCATCTAAAAGATGCTGTGAATCAATGGGCTGACGAAACAGGTTATGGCTTCAGCTTATATGCAACGCCAAGTGAAAACCTATGTAGCCGTTTCTGCCGAATCGATGCGAAAGAGTTCGGTGTAATTGAAGGCGTAACAGACAAAGGTTACTACACCAACAGCTTCCACTTGGATGTAGAGAAGAAGGTGAACCCGTACGACAAGATCGACTTTGAGATGCCTTACCCAGAAATCTCAAGTGGCGGCTTTATCTGTTACGGCGAGTTCCCGAACATGCAACGCAACGTTGAAGCACTAGAAAACGTATGGGACTACAGTTACACCCGAGTGCCTTACTACGGTACAAACACGCCAATTGATGAGTGCTACGAGTGTGGCTACAACGGCGAGTTTGACTGTACAAGTAAAGGCTTCACTTGCCCAAGCTGTGGTAACCATGACTCAACTAAAGTATCAGTAACACGTCGAGTTTGTGGCTACCTAGGCAGCCCAGATGCACGCCCGTTTAACTTCGGTAAGCAAGAAGAAGTGAAGCGCCGAGTTAAACACCTGTAAGGTTAACTTACCACTCGTTTTACACTTTGAAAATCAACTTTAGACAGGTTGATTTTCTCTTTCTCGATAACACAGAGACGCATTATGAATTACCACCAATACTATCCAATTGACGTTGTTAACGGACCGGGTACGCGCTGCACGCTGTTTGTGTCGGGTTGTGTGCATCAGTGCCGTGGCTGTTATAACCAGTCGACGCAACGTTTGGATTCTGGTGTACTTTTCACGCAAGAAGCGGAAGACAAAATCATCGCTGACTTAAACGACACGCGTATCAAACGCCGTGGCTTGTCGTTGTCGGGTGGAGATCCGCTTCACCCTGCTAATGTGCCTCATATTTTGAAGATAGTGAAAAGGGTGAGAGAGGAGTGCCCAGGTAAAGACATTTGGGTTTGGACTGGCTACACGCTGACGGAACTGAATGACGCGCAAAGAGAAGTGGTGCAATACATCGATGTTTTGATTGATGGTAAGTTTGAACAAGACAAGAAAGACCTCAATCTCGAATGGCGTGGCAGTTCAAACCAAATCATTCATCGCTTTACAGACATCTAACCAAGTATTCTCCAAACATAAAAAGGGCTCACGCGTGCATAACGGGTGAGCCCTTTTGGTGTGAGTTCGTTAATGTCTTTTTTGTTACGCTGTCGCCGATTGATCATCTTCGACCATGTTATTTATCCAACGTTTAGATTGGATACGGTAAGTCGTCAGTGCGCCTTTCACTAACTCTTCCGCGAGCAGAGACATCAAGACAAAATGTAAAGGCAGCCCTAACACCATGCCTGTGTAATAAGTAAGGGGGATGCCAATAGCCCACTGACCGAACGTATCAATAAAAATACTGTAGCGAATATCAGCGCCGCTCTTTAGTACGCCGCCAATCCCAACCATGTTAAACACCCTCAAAATCATACCTAGCGCCATGACTAAACATACGTTAAGTGCCATGTCCGCATCGGTTAACGGGCTCAGTACCAATAGGTGATGAATCATGGGCGAGCTCAACCACACTAGGAAAAACAGCAAGGTGGCTAAGATTGCGCTGGTTAACACATACCACCACGCCGTTTTCTCGACTCGGTCATAATGTTTTGCACCAATATCATTCCCAAGAAGAACGGATGCAGCGACCGCAAATCCCATAAAGGTTGAAATCAGTACCCCTTCAATCGGTGATAAGAATGAGATGATCGCCAGTTCTGAAACGCCCAATTGACCATAGATGATGCTGTAAACGATCAATCCACCAGTCCAAAGCGCATCGTGGACCAACATGGGTAAAGAAACCTTAAAGTACTTTTTTCGATACTGTTTTAAGCGGCCTTGTACCCAATCGAACTTAGTCGGAATTAGATAAGCATATCGTTTGTAGAAAAAATAAATCAAGACGGCGGTTTGGAAAAATCGAGAAACAAAACTACCTACGGCTGCACCAAATACGCCCCATTGAGGGAAACCAAATAAACCAAAAATCAAAACATAATTAAGCGCGACGTTAACGACAATGGCGGAGATACTAACGTTGGTTGCCAGTTTGGTTTGGCCCACGGAGCGCAATACCGCTTCAATCGGTACTACTATCGCCGTAGCAATGAGGCTAAAGCCCGTAACCACAAGATAATCACGTGCATAAGTGACGTATTCAGGATCGTCTGACATAAAAGAGACGATCTCTTCATCAAAAATCGCATAAAGAACGATAAACGGCAGCGTCACCAAAATGGAAATAAACCAAGATTGCGCCAACGTTCTGCGAATTCCGGCTAGGTTTCCTGAGCCGTAGTATTGAGAAGCAAGTACGGTAACTGCACCGCACAGGCCAAAGACAACCGCTAGGTTGAAGAAAAAGATACGATTTCCAACACCAACTGCTGCCGTTGCAGATTCACCGAGTAGGCTTACCATGAAAATATCCACGACGCCGAGCAAAGCAAAAAGCATGGACTGAAGTGAAACAGGTAGGCCAATCGTAATCAGCTTTTGCCAAAATGCTTTATCGATGTATTCGCGTGTTAAGAGCATCGCATTTCTCCTTAAAGATTAATGCGAGTAGTTTATCCTCATGATTTGGCGGTGTATTTTTCAAAGGAATCCAAAACCTTTGTAAAACTCTCTACTAACGCACATGTGAGCCAATAAATCATGGAAGATAAACAAGAACGCTACGCGATTTCAGAAAAAACTTATCAAGAGTTTATTGATCACAGTCGAGTATTAGCACTTGAGGAGAGAGGCATTGTGCAGTGCGGCATTGCCACTTGTCGTGACTTCTTCTCTGTTTATCGTAAAAACCAAAAGAAACACATGCTGCTCTATACGGTGCGTGGTAAAGGGTGGCTAGAGAGTGGGGCTTGTCGATACGATTTGGAACCGGGCTCGTTGATTACAGTACCCGCAGGTGTTGAAAACGGTTTTGGTATAGAAGAGGAACCTTGGCAGATCGCGTGGCTTTTTCTTGCTCCTGATAGAGAGTGGCCGATGTTAGAATGCGATGTTCGCTACCAGCTTTCATCTACACCTGAAGTGATGTATGCATGTATCCAAACGTTACTACGCAGCATTCACCTTCCAATCGATTATGGTGGTGCGGTAGGTGAGCATAGTGTGGCTCAGTTAGAGCTGATGTTAAACATGCCGCCCTCAGAGTCGATATCACGCAGCCAATTGAGGCTTCGGCGTGTATTTGACCTTGTCCAACGTCAGCTCCATAAGGATTGGAGCGTTGAGCAGGTGGCGGCTCTATATCCATGTTCGGAGCCTCATTTGCATCGACTGACTCAAAAGCAGTTTGGTCGAAGCCCAATGGCACATTTAACGCGTATGCGCATGGAATATGCTGCTAGGTTACTTCGTTCAACAGAATGGCCAATTCAGCATATTGGAGAAATAGTCGGATATCCGACAAGCCCTAACTTTAGTACACGTTTTAAAGCGTGGTCGACCATGACACCAAGAGAGTTTAGAAAAAACGGTAAAGTGGATTGGTACGACGGGGAGTGAATCGTTCTTTTTCTGAACGATAGAGCGCACAAAACTCACCGCAACCCAGAATTTTGTTCTCTAATTGATGAAATAAGTGAAAAATCATTTCGTCATTTTTTGCGATGGTGTTAACGTGAGGTTCGGTACTTGAATTTCAAAGGGTTATGACTTTCATGTTTTCTAATCTCCCAACTCCCGTATTAGATCCTATTTTATCTCTATCCGTTGCATACCGTAACGATGAACGTCCAAACAAGGTTGACCTTGGCATTGGCGTATACAAAAACAGCGCAGGCGAAACGCCGATTATGAAAGCTATTCAAATGGCGCAGGATGTCGTTGTTGAAACTCAAAAAACCAAGTCTTATGTTGGTCTTGCGGGTTGCGAAGAATTTAATAAAAGCATGATCGATTTGCTGCTGACGGGAACGTCTGCAATGGATCGTGTTGCAGCTATTCAAACGCCAGGTGCAAGTGGTGCGCTGCGTATGCTCGGTGATCTAATGAAGATCGCACAGCCAGATACGACGGTTTGGATTTCCAACCCAAGCTACGTAAACCACAAGCCAGTGATGGAAGCAGCAGGCCTTAAAGTTAAGTTCTACCACTATTTCTCTTCGGAAACGAAACAAGTAGACACCGCAAAAATGATGGATGATCTTGCGAAAGCTGGGCCTTCAGATGTGGTACTTCTTCATGGTTGTTGCCACAACCCAACTGGTGCGGATATTGACTTCTCTGCTTGGCAAGCCATTACAGAATTGTCGCAGAAGAACGGTTTCATCCCATTTGTGGACATTGCTTACCAAGGCTTCGGTGATGGCCTAGAAGAAGACGCAAAAGGTCTTCGTTTTATGGCAGATAACGTTGAAGAGATGTTGATTACTACTTCATGTTCGAAGAACTTTGGCCTGTACCGTGAACGAACTGGTGCAGCGATTGTGGTTGGTAAGAACATGCATGATGTCACCAATGCAAAAGGTAAACTCCTCACTCTAGCTCGCTCTACTTACACGATGCCACCCGACCATGGTGCAGCTTTAGTTAAGACCATTCTGCAAGATGACAATCTCACTTCCGTTTGGAAGCAAGAATTGAGTGAAATGCAACATCGTTTGGTTAGCCTTCGTCAAAGTTTGTGTAACGAGTTGAGAAACAACCATAATACAGATCAATTTGATTTCATTGAGGGTCACAAAGGCATGTTTACTGTGCTAGGCTTTAGTGGAAACCAAATGGCGCAACTGCGTGAAGATTATGGCATTTATGGTGTTGGCGATGGTCGAATTAACATTGCCGGACTTACCGAAACTCATATTCCATACGTAGCGGACGCAATTAAGAAAGTATCTCAAGCTTAATTGGAGTGTGGATGAAAAACTGGAAACTGATTCTGCCGCTTATGATGAGCGGCAGTTTAATTGCTTGTACGTCAACTCAAACGACGCAGGAACCTGTTGAGCCAGAGTCGCCAAAGGTCGAACAGCCCGTTAAAGTCGAGCCAGAAGTGAAACCTGAGGTAGATCCAAAGCCAGAGGTGGAGCCCAAACCAGAAGCGAAACCTGAGAAAAAGCCGGAACCAAAGCCTAAGAAGCCAGTCAAGGTCACAAAAACACCCGATGGCATGTTAATTCTTGGTTCTGAAGAATGGGTTTATGTTCCTGAAATTGACCAGACTTTCAAGGCTAGAGTCGATACAGGTGCGACAACATCATCAATTAGTGCGACTGACATTGTTCCGTTTGAGCGTGATGGTAAAGACTGGGTTAAATTTAAGATAGATTTAGGTGACAAAGACACCAAAGAATTTAAAGTACCCGTTGAGCGCTGGGCTAAAGTTAAGCAGTCTTCGTCAGAAGAGGTGGATAAACGAGCGGTGGTAAAAGCCTACATTACCGTTGGGGATCACAAAGAAAAGACAGAGTTTACGTTAGCGGATCGCGGACATATGACGTTTCCAATTTTGCTTGGTCGAAGCTTTTTTAGAGATATCGCCGTTGTAGATGTATCGAAAAAATATGTGCAAGATAAACCTAAAAAAACCGCTAAAAACTGATGTATTACAGCTAGTTTCTGCTACAAGCTAATAATTCGTGATTAACAAAAAATGGCCTCCAAAATCGGAGGCTATTTTTATTGAATCATATGCTTGCTTGTGATGCCCTGGTAGTCATAGTCATAGTCATATCCACTAAAATGCAAAACGAGCAGACATTACAATTTGCTGGCCATAGACACCATTATTTTTAAAATCTGCACCAAGCGATAGTTGCTGAGTTGAGTGGAATCGTGCGCCTAGATTGTAAATGGTATTCGAATCGTCATTATCTATGATTTGGCCGATACGGCCATGTAGCTCAACATTTTGCATAAACCAAATACGAGTGCCAATATTCACTTCCGTGCGCCACTCGTCGCCCACTTTATCACTGCCGTTCTCTTTAATGTTGTGTACCAACATTTGGCCATAAATATCTGCAAATTGGCCTGCTGGCCCATTAAAGCCTATACCACCAGCAATGTCCCAGTCTCCGCTGAATTCACTGTCTGCGCGAGCAATGAAATGGGTATTCTCTGTAAAGTAGGTATTGAACTCGCCACCAAATGTACCAGGGCTAGTGCCCATGCGAAATTCCATCGTGTTGTAGTTGAAATTATTTGCATGTGCGGAAAGTGGCAAAATAGCACACAAACCAAAGGCTGCAACCTTTAGAGCTTTACCTAGCATGGTGTCTCCGGGCAAGATGAATAAAATGAACAAAAAAATGGTCTGCAAAAAGCAGACCAAGATTGATAAAGCTATCATTTTAAGTGCTTGCCGTCACTATTTAGCTGTAATCGTCACTACATCATGTTGATATGCACAGCAATCGGGGTTTGTTTTACATGACCACGAGTTGTTCGACTTCAATCTCTGGTTTGTTCCCGCCTTCAAATTCGCCAAACAGACGGACTTTAGTCGTGTGATCAATCGGAGTGTTTAGCTGAATATCGTCATCGAGTTCGACCATCACTTCACCGGAACCATCGCTAAAGACAAACTTATCCGCGCGAACTTGACGCAATAAGTTACCTTCAACGACCACATCTTTTTCAGTAAACATATTGGAGTCGTTTAGCAAGGCATCCAATTTTTCCACAGTGACAGGACCGTTAAACTGCAAGTTTGATTGGTTTTGAGCGTTATCTTTCGTGAACGCGATAGAAGGAGCAATAGCTAAGGCGGCGATTGTTGCGATAATTGTATTCTTTTTCATGTTACATCCTCATCGGTTTGTTTTGATGGGTTCATTAAAACAGGGCTTGTTTGAACCAATGATGATTTCAACATTCATATTCTATTCATTTGCTTGAGTAAGTGGGGACGATGACGTTATGATTGTTCATCTTCCTCTATTCCTTACAAATGTTCATGAAATCAGCGATCCCATCTTTAATGGTTCAAGGCACCACTTCGGATGCCGGAAAAAGTGTCCTTGTGGCAGGTTTATGCCGTGTATTAGTAAGAAAAGGGATAAATGTTGCCCCATTTAAGCCACAAAACATGGCACTAAATAGTGCGGTAACCAAAGATGGCGGTGAAATAGGTCGAGCACAGGCCGTTCAGGCACAGGCGTGTAATGTTGAGCCAACCGTACATATGAATCCGGTTTTGATTAAACCTAACAGTGATACAGGTGCTCAGATCATTTTGCAGGGTAAGGCGATTTCCAATATGGATGCGGCTGGCTTTCATGATTACAAGAAAGTGGCGATGGACACGGTGTTAGATTCCTTCTCTCGTCTGACTCAAGAATTTGATTCGATCATTATCGAGGGCGCGGGGAGTCCTGCTGAAATCAATTTACGAGAAGGCGATATTGCAAACATGGGTTTTGCTGAGGCCGCTGATGTACCAGTGATCATTGTTGCTGATATTGATCGTGGTGGAGTGTTTGCACATTTGTACGGAACACTTGCGTTACTTTCTGAATCTGAACAAGCGCGAGTAAAAGGATTTGTTATCAACCGTTTTCGAGGTGATATTCGTTTATTGCAATCGGGCCTCGATTGGCTAGAAGAAAAAACAGGTAAACCTGTACTTGGTGTACTTCCTTTTCTCCATGGTTTGAATTTAGAAGCAGAAGACGCGATCACTGCGCATCAAGAGTTGCACTCTGAGGTAAAACTGAATGTTGTTGTGCCTGTTTTAACCCGGATTAGTAATCATACTGATTTTGATGTGCTGCGATTGAATCCAGATATCAATCTACGTTATGTAGGTAAAGGCGAAAAAATAGATAAAGCCGACCTTGTTATTTTGCCTGGGACCAAATCAGTGAGAGACGATTTAGAGTATCTAAGAAGCCAAGAGTGGGATAAAGATATCTTGCGTCATATTCGTCTTGGTGGAAAAGTGATTGGTATCTGTGGCGGCTACCAGATGCTTGGAAACTTGATTGATGATCCAAACGGCGTCGAAGGCCAACCAGGTCAAAGCGAAGGACTTGGCTTGCTTGATATCACTACGACGCTAACTAACAGCAAACAGCTTACAAACACACAAGCACAGCTTTCTCTTAACGGCAAAACAGCCAATGTAAAGGGTTATGAAATCCACGTAGGGCGAAGTGAAGTACGGGGCCTGCAACCTCTTACATTCAGTTCCGGTGAAGCGGAGGGGGCGATCAGCGAGTGTGGCCAAATCATGGGAACCTACCTTCACGGGTTCTTTGACGAGGCAGATGTCTTAAGCCTGGTATCAGAATGGGTAAACGGCACCCAAATCAAACAACAAGACTTTGAAGAGTTAAAGGAGCAAGGCATTAATCGCATCGCAGATGCGATAGAACAACATATGCGCCTTGATTTTTTGTTTAAATAGCACATTAACTGATTGAACTTTATATTCAAATAACCTGTTCTTTCGCTTGCCTTGTATTGGAGTATCTCTATGAAAGCATGGAAACAGCATGCTTGCCTTGCGGCAGTATTAAGCATTTCATTTTCAGCAAACGCAGCAACGAACCTAAAAGTGTATGCAGCCTCTTCTATGACGAATGCGATTAACGAGATCGCGCAAAACTTTGAAGAAAAGTATGACGTTTCTATCACTCCCGTTTATGGTGGTTCTTCTTCTATCGCTCGACAAATTATCAATGGCGCACCAGCGGATGTATTCATTTCTGCGAACACGAAATGGATGGATTATTTGGTCGATAAAAATGTCATTTATCGTGACAATGTCACAAATTTAGTGCGCAATAGCTTAGTGTTGATTGCTCCTCAGTCTTCAGAATTAACCTCATTTAACTTTTCTGATGCAAAGGCATGGGAGAAGGCATTGCATGGAAATCGTCTTGCGTTAGGCAATCCGACGTCAGTACCTGCTGGTATGTACGCGAAAGAGTCATTGACTACACTGGGTGTATGGAAAGCGGTTCAAACTCACGTCGCACCAGCAAAGAATGTGCGCTTAGCTTTGGCGTTGGTTGAACGTGGAGAAGCGCCTTTAGGTGTGGTCTACAAAACCGATGCTCAGTTAACTGATAAAGTCAAAATTCTCGGCGAATTTGCGAGTGATACGCATGCGGCTATTGTTTACCCGGCTGCAATTGTGAATGATTCTACTGAGTCGGAGCAGTTCTTCCAGTACCTAAAATCGGACGAAGCCGCACGCGTTTTTGCTCAATATGGCTTTCAGCAATAAACCGGCCTTCAATTATAGGAACGAAGCGTGACAGAACTGGAATACCAAGCCTTAATGTTAAGCCTCAAAGTAGGCGCGTACGCAGTACTTTGGCTGATTCCTCTCGGCGTTTTTCTTGCTTGGCTACTTTCTCGAAAAACGTTCTTTGGTAAATCGATTCTCGATAGCTTAATTCATTTACCACTGGTATTGCCGCCAGTGGTAATCGGCTATTTATTGTTGATTTCTTTAGGACGACAAGGGTTCCTTGGAAAGTGGCTCTATGAAAATTTAGGGGTAGTATTTAGCTTTAATTGGAAAGGGGCAGTAGTCGCTTGTATTGTCGTGGCTTTGCCTTTGATGGTTCGTTCAGTACGCTTAAGCTTAGATAGCGTCGACCCTAAATTGGAGCACGCAGCCTCTACGTTAGGCGCTTCTCCTTTAAAAGTGTTTCTCACCATCACGTTACCACTGACCATTCCCGGAATTATTACGGGCACGATGCTGTCATTTGCTCGTAGTCTTGGCGAATTCGGGGCGACGATCAGTTTCGTCTCTAACATTCCGGGTGAGACCCAAACGATTCCGCTGGCAATGTACAACTTTATTGAAACGCCAGGTGCAGAAATGCAGGCGGCTCGTCTGTGTATCATTTCTATCGCGTTAGCCTTGTCTACATTAATGATCTCTGAATGGCTAAATCGTAAGGCGGCAAGCAGATTGGGTGCGAAGCAATGACGATTAAAGT
Source organism: Vibrio sp. 2130-1 (assembly GCF_033339515.1). Classification (NCBI taxonomy): domain Bacteria; kingdom Pseudomonadati; phylum Pseudomonadota; class Gammaproteobacteria; order Vibrionales; family Vibrionaceae; genus Vibrio; species Vibrio sp. 2130-1. The sequence continues at coordinate 173,071 of NZ_JAWOUT010000008.1, read as the reverse complement.
CCAATTTAAACAAATGCTTGGTGAGACTGACTTCGACATCAAACTTAAGTTACCCTGTAATGGAATTAGTGCCTTGTTTGGACGATCTGGTGCAGGTAAAACGACGTTGATTAACATCATCAGCGGATTGGTCACTCCAAGGCAAGGGTATGTTGCGGTTGGTGAGCATGTTTTGTTTGACAGTGAACAGGGAATCAACCTACCAACGCACAAGCGTGGTATTGGTTATGTGTTTCAGGATTCACGTTTGTTTCCTCACTATTCGGTTCAAGGCAATTTGTTATATGGCGTTAAAGAAAAAGATGACGAGTATTTTGATGCAGTCACCGAACTCTTGTCTATCAAACCGTTACTAAAGCGCTTTCCGGTATCACTTTCTGGTGGTGAAAAGCAACGTGTTGCGATTGCGCGCGCATTGCTATCTAAACCCAATTTGCTTTTGATGGATGAGCCACTTGCCTCACTCGATATGCCAAGAAAGCGTGAGGTAATGCCTTTTCTTGAGGAGTTGTCGGAGAAGGTAAATATCCCTATTATCTATGTCACACACAGTCTCCAGGAAATTTTAAGGCTTGCTCAGCACCTTGCAATTATTGACCAAGGTAAAATTTCGAGTTCAGGTAAGCTTGAGGAAGTGTGGGCTTCTCATGTTATGCGTCCATGGCAATCTTTCTCAGATCAAAGCAGCTTATTTGAAGGCCGGATTGCTGAACATCATGAACGTTATGCACTGACTTGTATCAGCCTTGCACCTAATGTATTCCTGTGGGTGCAAAAGATCGACGGAACACCAGACACGCCAATACGCTTGCAAGTGCGTGCCAACGACGTTTCTATCACGCTCGAGCAACCCAAGGCGACGTCGATTCGAAATATTTTGCCTGCTATTGTCGATTCCATCGAGGCGTTTAACGCAGCCGATGACAAGCAGAGTATTAATGTATCACTCAAGCTAGACGAGAAATGTTATTTGTGGGCAACGATCACACCGTGGGCCCTTGATGATCTCAACCTAAAAGTTGGTAGCCGTGTTTTTGCACAAATTAAAGGTGTCAGTGTGACACAAAAAGATATGGCACTAGCGCCTCATTAACCGTTTAGACTGATTTACGCTTCATGATCAAAAAAGGCCGCAAAGTGCGGCCTTTGTTACTAGAAGAATGTCGGAATTACTTCGCGAATACTTCTTTGAATTCACGCTTAAGAAGTGGGTCACGACGTGCTTTCTTAAGTTGCTTAACCATGTCTTTCACACAGTTGTGAAGCACATTATCAAGTAGTTGAGCACGGTATTCTTCTTTATCTTCATCTGTCATGTTTTCTGGCAGATTAAGAGTAGGAAACTCTTCCATCACATTAATACCAGCGAATGCTTGGCCTACAGAAACTAGAGCATGAAACTGTTCAAAGTTGTCTAGAATGTTCTGTGCGCTTGCTGGCATTTCGTCCCATGATTCACGTACCGCTTCTTCAGACACTTCATGGATAGAGGTAACCATTTCGAACATTTGCTCTGGAACTTCGTCAAATTCGATAACTTTACGTAGCTCTGGAGAAATGCTGGCTAGATCGATTTTTTTGCTTTCGCTGTTAGTTGCTTCTGACATGGTGTGTCTCTCATTACAAAAAGGCGGGAATATTAATACCAAATGCATCAAATAGCTATACCCATTAATCCACAAGATGACCAAAGTGAATGAGTTTGTTGAACTTCTGCTCACAGGCCATGATTAGATAGGGTAACGTCCAGTCTAACTGCTTTATGCAATGGATTCCGTGATATTCAAACAAAAATATAGCACTTAATTATGAGTCGAATGCAACAACTCTATGAGTATGGTATATGTTTAATAAAGACATAATTAAAAATGGAACGCGTTATGCAACCGACAGGGACATCGATGCGAATCCTTCTGGTTGACGATGTTCAGCTAGACAGGATGCAGTTGGCTATTCGTCTAAAGCAACTTGGACATATTGTAAAAGCCGTAGGTAGTGGACTAGAGGCGTTAAATACCTATGAGAGTTTTGATCCGGAACTGGTGTTACTCGATATATCAATGCCAGATATGAACGGTTTTGAAGTCTCTCTTCATATAAGAGAAACGTTTCCGGATTGGATCCCAATTATTTTCTTGAGTAGTCACGAAGAGCCAGAAATGATTGCTAAAGCCATAGATGCGGGCGGTGATGACTATTTAATTAAGCCGGTAGATAAACTGGTACTGAACTCTAAACTTATCGCAATGCAGCGTATTGCTCATATGAGACGAGAGCTTAAGCAAGCGACAGCTCAATTGGAGCAGGTTAATCAACTTTTGACTCAGCAAGCGAATGAAGATGGCCTAACCAAACTCTATAACCGCCGTTATATCGACCATAAGTTGGAATCGATGGTTGCATGGCATGGTCGTCACAATATGCCAATGGCTTTGATTCTATTGGACGTCGATTTTTTTAAACCGTTTAATGATAATTACGGCCATATTGAGGGCGACCGTTGCTTGCAAGCGATTGCGAATCAACTCAAGGCTACTTTTTGTCGCTCTGGGGAATATGTAGGTCGATATGGTGGAGAAGAGTTTGTCGTGTTGCTAGGGTGTACCGACACTCAAACAGCAGAAAGAGAAGCCGAGCGTATACAAGAGGCTATGTATTTTCTCGATTACCCACATGAGTATTCTAGTGTGTCAAATAGAGTGACAGTGTCACAGGGTGTTTTTGTTTTTCAACCGACAGGGAAAGAAGTGCAATCAGACTTGTATGCAACCGTTGATAAAGCACTATATACCTCGAAGTCTTTGGGAAGAAACACACATACTGTGGTCAATTCTTTTTAAAAACAAAATCTTATGAATGTCACTCTTTTTGTTGCGTTGTCACTTTTTGGTGGTTGTTTTAAAGCTAACTCAAAGTAAGATAGGCAACACAGTTCGAACGGAATGTCGCAATCGGGCGTATACCTTATACCTTTGATTAGATAGATAACATCGGGATAGTGGCAACGATGATTGCAGTTATTATGCTGATGGGGAAGTTCGGTTTTGTTGTAAACCCAGACAAGCTTGTTAACTTTCACGATTGGTGAGGGTCTAACGAAGCTTTATACAGTTACGTCCGGCCTTTTTCGCTTTGTAAAGTGCTTCGTCCGCTGATTTAATAACGTCCAGAGGAGCTTGCCCATTCCGGCTATCAGCAACTCCGAAACTTGCGGTAACAAAAACCGACTTTCTTTTCGAACTGTTGCTACCACGACGTTTTTGTCCTTGTTTATGGTTCTCAGGGCGAGATTCTTCATCGCGTAATATCATCTCGTATTCTGCAATCGATTTGCGAGCTTCTTCCAAAAAGTTCTTACATTCGTCAGCGTATTTGCCTTTAAAAACGATGGTAAATTCTTCTCCGCCAAATCGATAAACTTTTGCGCCGCCTGGGGTTTTAGTGAGGCGCGAAGCGACCATTTTTAGAACGTCATCACCAGTATCGTGACCGTAGGTGTCGTTAAACTTTTTAAAATGGTCAACATCAAGCATTGCGATCGTGAACTTCTTACCCATGTGTTTTAGATCGAGATCAAGTGCACGTCTGCTCGGAATCAGCGTTAGGCTATCGGTGAAAGCCAGTTGATGGCTAGCGGAAGCGGCATAAATAATGATAAGCAGCCCTGTTAGCGTAAACATGGTGCTTGATATGTACTGCACATCAAAGAAAATGAACGTCGCAGACGCCAATACCATGGCAGAGTAGGTCATCGCATGGATAATTTCATTCTTCTTTAAAACAAGGATTCCAAGAAAACAGACAATACCCACGCAATATAAAACAAGAATTAAAGGCAGTTTAGAGACCGTAGGTACAATAAATAAAATACCGCTTGTCCATTGTTCAAACCCTCCTTCAACGTAATATGCTAGCGTTAGATAAGACCAAAGAACGAACATTGCTAACATCAAGATGTAAGTCAACATGGCTCTAGAGTCAAAACCTTCTTTACTAAACAAAAATACCGTAAGAAACGAGACAGGAAGTAACGTGGCTAAAATGGTTAGCTCAAGTAAAGCGGTACCACTTTGAAGCGGGACTTGTAGGCGGTGCTGTATCACGAAGTAGGCTAGCAACATTGCCAAGCACACCATGGACTCTCTGCCTTGCTTAAATGAATAACAAAGGAGTAGCGCACAACCTAATAGTATGTACGGCAAGTTTGCGGCAATGCCCCAGTTTGCCTGAGTCATCTGAATAATGCTGTCCATGCCCGAACTCACTATGCCCAGTAGCAAAAAAGGGAATGAGAATCTGAAGCCTGATGAAGTCATTGACGATGAGGACATCTATTACAAACTGCCTGAAAATAGTTGACTATATAATTGGTTAGGTAAATCGTTTTATCAATATGGATATTTATCCGTTATTGAATTTCGAACTTTGAGAACTAGCAAGAATACGTCTATTTGTTCCTTTTCCCAAGTATTTTGGAAGACATTACCGCAAAAAGAGAGAGATTGATTAAATTAAGAGCAATCAATAAGTTGTTATAAACAAGTCGTTGCTATACTCATTTCATAGGAAAAAGGAGATTTACAGATGCAGATAAGCTCAGATGTGCACAACTACATGGAAACATTAGTAGGCCAGGTTCTCAGTTTGCCCGAATTTTTAGAACAGTATGACAACGAACAGTTAGCCGATATTGCTTGCCTTGCGCTTATCCAGCTCAAGCCTGTCTATATCCGTCATGATATTGATTTTTTGTCTTCACTTCCTGAACAAAAATTAAGCCAGTTTAAGCAAAGCGCGGATATAGCGGTGAAAAACGCCGCAGAAATGGTGAAAGAAGACAGGCGTAAGAACCGAGAGTATGATGTGCCTGTAATTTTTTCCCATACTAGTTATGATGATGACAAAGAGTTGGATTGGTATGAAAAACCGATCCTTAACGTTAATATTAAGTAAGAGTCGCTCAGTTGACTAGTGAGCTGACCCAAGGAGGAATCGTGGGATTTTTTTCGCGTTTGTTTGGTGGTAGTGAGAAAACGGTTGAAGCCAAAAATATCGAACCAGTTGAATATAAAGGTTTCCTTATTTACCCAGAGAGCCTTTCAGAGGGCGGACAATATCGCATCGCTGGTCGAATAGAAAAGCATGACGATGATGAAGTGAAAACACATCGGTTTATTCGCTCCGATTTGCTTGGCTCAGAGCAAGATGCCAATGACCTTATGTTGAAGAAATCTCAAATGTTTATTGATCAAATGGGCGATAAAATCTTCGACTAGCAATTTACTGCAATTTGATTCCAGTCATCTTAAAAAGAGCCATTAGTGTATATGCTAGTGGCTCTTTCTTTTTAACGCTTAAATCTCTGTTAAGTCAGTATTTAATCGTTACCTGGTTAGACCTCAGTCTAGTACGGTGTTGCGTTGTTATTTTTCGTGCACAGAGCGACAATCATTCATTACTTAGCGTTATATGTAATGAAATTTAGTATTTAAATTACAAAACACTTGAAGTAATGAGACGCGTTCGATACAAACAGAATAATAACAGGGCTGTTAGTCAAGGTGTTTTGTGCAAATGGGTGTCCCCAAACATCATCTTTCGTTTGCAATTGTCTTGCGTGGTAAACAGATAGAAATAAAAAAGAATTAGAGTAGAGCGACGCTCTGTTTTGGGACTAATTTATTGATATGTATACAAGGAGTATGCGTTTTGCAAATCGGTGTACCTAAAGAGATACTCGCAGGTGAATCGCGAGTGGCTGCATCGCCGAAGTCGGTTGAGCAGTTAATAAAATTGGGATTCGATGTCGCGATTGAATCCCAAGCGGGGGTGCTAGCGAGTTTCGATGATGCCGCTTATGAAGCAGCTGGTGCGAAAATCGTTTCTAGTGAAGAAGTTTGGGCATCTGGCCTTATTTTAAAAGTTAATGCGCCAATTGTGGATGATGAGCAAGGCATTGACGAAATTGCGTTACTGCAAGATGGAGCAACACTGGTTAGCTTTATTTGGCCGGCTCAAAATGCTGAGTTGATGGAACAACTTTCAAGTAAGAACATTAACGTTCTTGCCATGGATTCCGTTCCTCGTATCTCACGTGCACAAGCCTTAGACGCGCTATCTTCGATGGCTAATATCGCTGGTTATCGTGCAGTGGTTGAGGCAGCTCATGAGTTTGGTCGTTTCTTTACAGGTCAAATTACGGCTGCCGGTAAAGTACCTCCAGCGAAAGTATTGGTTGCGGGTGCTGGCGTCGCTGGCTTGGCGGCTATCGGTGCTGCAGGTAGCTTAGGTGCCATTGTCCGTGCGTTTGACGTCCGCCCAGAAGTAAAAGAGCAAGTTGAATCGATGGGCGCTGAGTTCCTGACCGTTGACTTTCAAGAAGAGTCAGGCTCTGGGGATGGCTACGCAAAAGAAATGTCTGATGACTTCAACAAAAAAGCGGCAGAGTTATACGCAGAGCAAGCTAAAGATGTTGATATCATTATTACGACCGCGCTCATCCCTGGTAAACCTGCGCCGAAGTTGATCACCAAAGAAATGGTCGACAGCATGAAAGCGGGCAGTGTAATTGTCGACTTGGCAGCTGCTAATGGCGGTAACTGTGAATATACAGTGAAAGACCAAGTTATCATGACGGATAACGGCGTAAAAATTGTTGGTTACACTGACATGGTTGGTCGTTTGCCAACACAATCTTCTCAGCTTTACGCGACAAACCTTGTTAACCTTCTAAAACTGCTGTGTAAAGAGAAAGATGGCAACATCAATATTGATTTTGAAGATGTTGTTATCCGAGGCGTTACCGTGGTGAAAGAAGGTGAAGTTACTTGGCCAGCGCCACCAATTCAGGTTTCAGCTCAGCCGCAAGTGAAACAAGAACAGCCTGTGAAGCCAGAGCCTAAAGTAGAAGAACCTACGTCTCCAACGAAGAAAATTATTGGTGTGGCAGCGGCTGTTGGAGCCTTTGCATGGGTTGCATCGGTTGCTCCGGCAGCGTTTCTTTCTCACTTTACTGTATTTGTTCTAGCGTGTGTTGTCGGATACTACGTAGTATGGAATGTTACCCATGCACTTCATACTCCACTAATGTCAGTAACGAATGCTATCTCTGGCATTATTGTCGTTGGTGCATTACTGCAAATTGGACAAGGTAATGGCGTCGTTTCATTCCTATCTTTTATTGCCGTATTGATCGCGAGTATCAATATCTTCGGTGGTTTCACCGTCACCAAGCGTATGCTTGAAATGTTCCGCAAAGATAAATAGGAGTCACAATGTCTGCAGGATTAGTACAAGCAGCTTACATTGTTGCTGCATTATTTTTCATCATGAGTTTGGCGGGGCTTTCAAAGCAAGAGTCTGCTCGTAATGGTAACTACTACGGTATCGCTGGTATGACGATCGCGCTAATAGCGACGATCTTTAGCCCAGATGCGCAAGGTTTTGGTTGGATCATTATCGCGATGGCGATAGGTGGTGCGATCGGTATTTTCTATGCGAAGAAAGTAGAAATGACCGAGATGCCAGAACTGGTTGCGATTCTACACAGCTTTGTAGGTTTAGCTGCGGTTTTAGTTGGCTACAACAGTTACCTAGATGCGCCAGAAGCAGCAACACATGCTGAGCATGTTATCCACCTTGTAGAAGTATTCTTGGGTGTGTTCATCGGTGCCGTAACTTTCACCGGTTCAATTGTCGCATTTGGTAAGCTGCGTGGTGTGATTTCTTCGTCGCCACTTAACCTACCTCATAAGCACAAAATGAATCTCGCAGCGGTTGTTATCTCTACGCTTCTTATGATCTACTTCGTAAAAGCAGATGGCAGCATGTTCGCTCTTATTGTGATGACTTTGATTGCGTTCGCATTCGGCTACCATTTAGTCGCTTCAATTGGTGGTGCTGATATGCCAGTTGTTGTCTCTATGTTGAACTCATACTCAGGTTGGGCAGCAGCGGCAGCAGGTTTCATGCTAGCAAATGATCTATTGATTGTAACAGGTGCTTTGGTAGGTTCATCAGGTGCGATTCTTTCTTACATCATGTGTAAAGCAATGAACCGTTCGTTTATCAGTGTTATTGCCGGTGGTTTTGGTCAAGAGATAGTGATTTCAGGTGACGAAGAGCAGGGCGAATATCGTGAAACAACGGCTGAAGAAGTTGCAGAGATGTTGAAGAACTCAAAATCAGTAATCATCACTCCAGGATATGGCATGGCAGTAGCTCAGGCACAATACCCTGTTCATGAAATTACTGATGTACTTCGTTCACAAGGTATTGAAGTTCGCTTTGGGATTCACCCAGTAGCGGGTCGTCTACCGGGGCATATGAATGTGTTACTCGCTGAAGCAAAAGTACCGTATGATATCGTTCTTGAAATGGATGAAATCAATGATGACTTTGCAGAAACCGATACCGTATTGGTTATCGGTGCTAACGATACGGTCAACCCAGCCGCACTGGAAGATCCGAACAGCCCAATCGCTGGTATGCCCGTATTGGAGGTATGGAACGCGAAAAACGTAGTGGTATTCAAGCGCTCAATGAATACTGGTTACGCAGGAGTACAGAACCCACTGTTCTTCAAAGAAAATACATCAATGCTATTTGGTGATGCGAAAGAAAGTGTTGAGTCTATTTTTAAAGCACTTTAACCATTCTTGATTTAAAACTATACAGGGTCAGCAATCGCTGGCCCTTTTTTGTTCCGTTTCAATGTTATAGTAATGCAAATCCTTCTGTTAGCAGATGTCAATTGCTTGTAGATTGATGTATAGTTTTGGCTAATGTAACAAGTGACGGTAACAGTTTGATTAAAAAGTTTTTGCTCGGTTTTGCAACTGTATTGCCGCTTTTTTCGGCACCTGCATTTTCCGATTCACTACCAGAAAGAATAGATACGTTTACAGAGCTATTTAACTATGAAGTAGCTCTTAAGTCGTACGATATTCGTATTCTGCAATCAAATTATCCTACCAAGTTACTTGCGCCAGATTCGCTTCTGCCGCAAACGTCTGACTATCCGTTAAAAGATATCCAACAGCTTTACAGCTTGGCGAATACTTGTCGTGGCAAATTACCATTAAGTCCTTTAATTACTGAGCCTTTAGTATTTACAAGAGCGATTTGTAAAGGGACGCAGCTGACACCTCGTTGGTTCTCGCGTAGTGGTCTCATTCACCCTGGTGGTGGGACGTACGCGGCACGTTATGTGGATAAGTATCCAGAACTCAAACCCAAACTATCTCAGTACATGCATATAAAAGAGCGTGATAACGAGGAAGGGGATGAGTTGCTAGAAAGCTTGAAAAACATGGATGACGACGCCATTAATGCTTTGATTGCAGGCGCGAGCATGTTTATTGAAGGTAACGAACTTTGGCTAAGACGTGGTGACCGTTACTTTGTTTTCGAGAAAGATATCTGGCAAGAGAACGTAGCGAATGCGGGTCTGTCATACGCTCTAGCCTCTCAAAGCAAAAGTTGCTTTGTTAAACGAGGCAATATTTGTTGGGATGTAGAAGATCACTCGCAAGTTTTGCGGATCAGTATGATCATACTGGTAATCGCCAATATTCTTTTGGTGATTGGTTGGGCGGTGTACCGTTGGAATAGCAAGCGAGAAGAACTACGTAGTAGAATGCTCGTGTTGCAAATTTTAACGCATGAGCTCAGAACACCGATTGCATCTCTGTCACTAACGGTTGAAGGCTTTCGTCGAGAGTTCGAGCATTTGCCTGAAAGTGTGTATGACGAATTCCGCAGATTGTGTGAAGATACGCGCCGCCTGCGTCAATTGGCAGAAGCGAGTAAAGATTATTTGCAATCTGATAACCAAATGCTTGCAACAGACTGGGTACCATCCGTTGCAGATTGGTTAGAATTTAAGATCGAAGAAGAATTTGATAGTGCCGTGCTTTTTAACATCAATGAAGATGTGGCTGCTAAAGTTAATGTGTACTGGTTAGGAACTTGTATCGATAACTTGCTTCGTAATGCGCTTAAGTACGGTGTCGCACCGGTTGAATTGGATGTCTCAACTAGTGAAGAAAAAATAGTATTCCAAGTCCGAGATGCAGGAGGCCTAACGGCTAAAGATTGGGCAAATTTGAAGAAACCGTTCGTAAGTAAGAGCGGGTTAGGACTTGGATTAACAATCGTTGAATCTATGGTAGGCCGCATGGGCGGAAAAATGTCCTTAATGGGACCACCTACAACTTTTATATTGGAGATACCTTGTGAAACAGACACTGCTTCTCGTTGAGGACGATAAAAACTTGGCTGACGGCCTGTTAGTAAGCCTGGAACAAGCAGGATATGAGTGTTTACATGTGGAGCGTATTGCAGACGTAGAGCCACAATGGAAAAAAGCTGACTTGGTAATTCTCGATCGCCAACTCCCAGATGGTGACTCTGTACAATGTCTCCCAGAATGGAAACAGATTAAAGACGTACCAGTTATCTTGTTAACGGCACTTGTTACCGTAAAAGATAAAGTTGCAGGCCTTGATTCCGGCGCGAACGACTACTTAACAAAGCCTTTTGCTGAGGCGGAGCTTTTTGCGAGAATCCGTGCACAGCTACGAGCACCGGATTCAGCAGAACAAAGCAACGCTGATAAAGTGATTACAAAAGACTTAGAGATTGACCGCTCGACTCGTGAAGTGACTTATAAAGACGAGCTAATTACGCTTACTCGAACAGAGTTTGATTTGCTGCTATTTTTGGCGTCAAACTTAGGTCGCGTGTTTACTCGTGATGAGCTACTTGACCACGTTTGGGGTTACAATCACTTCCCGACAACACGTACGGTTGATACACATGTACTACAGCTTCGTCAAAAACTGCCAGGACTGGAAATTGAAACACTTCGTGGTGTTGGCTACAAGATGAAAGCATAAGTCGTAATGAAAATACTACTCCCTGTAGTTGTCTCATTAGCGTTAGTGAAACCAGTCCATGCGATGGACTGGTTTCAAACTAACACGCCTTTAACACAGGCACATCAACACTTACTTGAAGATGATCTTGCGGGTATGTTCAACTCTCTTGTTGAACTCTGGCAAACGGAACCAAGTAAAGATTTGACTCCTCACCTTAATGATCTTCTTGGTCAGTCACTATCCAAAAACTGTGGCAAGGCTCTCACTGGTGTAACGCTGCCTGATTGGATAAGTGGTGTGAACGTTATTCGTCAGACTATTCAAAGCCCTGGGCGAGATACATTTAGATTGGTGATCAAGCTAAGAGCTACAACTGACATCGAAAATATTTCATTTAATCGATGGGTGGATGATTCTATATCCGCGGACAGTTCATTCAGCTATGAACAACAGCCGAACGGGACAGAACTTGCCAACGAGCGTAGTTACTCGAAACGCTATAACTTAACAGGCAAGCTTGAAGCTGGTTTATATCACTTAACCGTTGTTTCTACTGATAAACAAGAGTATCGAACTTGGGTAATACTTGGAGATTCAAACTCTTCTCAATATGTTCGTTGGACATCTAAAGAGAATTGGAAAGTAGAAAAGAGCGCACTTCGTAATCCCCATTGTCCATTACCGCAACTTGAAGTTGGTTTGTATGACTACATTGATGGCCAGTACGAGCAAATGTGGAAAAAGACTTATGAGTCTAACTATCCAAATTCATTGGAGCTAGCGGGTGTCCCAAACGATAGATACGTATTGGCGGTAAGTATCAATAGTCGCCGTTGGCAGGGCGATATAATTGTTGAGCAGGCTCAAACTATTAGCCGAACCTATGATCTTTCCCAGGAAGAATAGTTAAAGAAATACTACTTGTGCCGATAAAGGTTCAGGACGAACTAAAATCACAAGTGTAGTATGAAAAACAAATATAAAATTCTTGCCACTTCTGTTGCTACTATTCTTTTCGCTAATGCTGCTTCTGCTGCTACTTATGCGATAGAGGCTCGTAGTGATGCAATGGGTGGCGTTGGTACCGTATCAGCAACTTATCTAACTGCGCCTTTTTTCAACCCCGCTCTTACTGCGATTTATCGCCGAAATGACGATGCAGGCATGATCGTGCCAAGTTTTGGTGGCAGCTACGATGATCAATATGATCTAGTTGATGAGATAGAACGCATCAGCAAATTGACAGACGTCGATGAAATCAAAAAATCGATGGATGCTATCGATGGGAAAAAGACAGACTTTGATCTTGGTGGTGTCGTTGCCATTGGTATCCCCAACAAATTCTTATCTGCAACTGCATACGGTAAGCTATACACTGAATCATTCGTACAACCAAATGTTGATACCTCAGGTACTAATCCATTAGATGATAGCTATGTACAAGGTGTTTCTATTGGCGTGGCTGAAGCTGGTATTTCACTTGCTAAATACACTAATTTCATGAACCAACACCTTTCTTTTGGTGTTACTCCTAAACTTCAGCGTATATACACATACTCATACGCCACGAGTTTTCAGAATTTTGATACTAAAGACTTACGTGAAAATGAGACCGCGGAAACGATGTTTAACTTAGACGCAGGCGCACTTTGGTTCTTTGGCCCATATCGTCTCGGTATTTCAGCGAAAAATTTGATCGGAAGAGACGTTAAAACAAAATCATTCCAATATGGCAGCGATACGATAAAATCATACGAATATAGCATGCGTCCTGTATACACCGTTGGGGCAGGGATTGTTGCCGATTACTTTACGATGAGTGTTGACTACGATCTTAACGAAGAAAAACGTTTTTCATCCTTTGATGATAATACGCAAATGATTCGAGCTGGTATTGAGTTTGATATTTTGCGTCAAATGGCATTACGAGCAGGGTATATGAAGAACTTAGCTCGAAGTAATGACGAAGGAACCATTACTGCTGGTATCGGGTTGTCCCCACTTAAGTTGTTCGAATTGGATATCGCAGCTCAGTACACAAACGAGAACGCTATGGGTGCATCCATTAATTTCCTTGCTACCTATTAATTGAATCGTTATAGTCAGCTCCTCAAAATGAGGAGCTTTTTATGTTTGACGATTTACCCCCTCTATCTCACCAAGAGCAACAACAAGCTGTAGAGAGAATTCAAGAATTGATGGCGAAGGGCACAAGTACTGCAGAAGCTATCAAAATTGTTGCCGAACGGATTCGTTCTGAGTACGCAGAAAAACAACAGCAACAAAACTAATCAATTCATGGACAGGGCATACGCCCTGTTTTTTGCCTTTCTATTTTCTATTCCTTTACACTCCCAAACACCACCCTGGTTACGCTGTAACTAAAATTTACTATACCTATATGATTTTAATCTTGTTCAATTGCCTTTAAGACTAAATAGCGAGTTAGTAAAATTTTACTTAATCGAGTTAACCTTATTTTTCGCAGTACAGGCAATTAGGCATTTTTAAAGAACTAACAAATTAAACTCAATAATATCAATTATTTACCTCGGTCATTTAATCTGTCAACCATATTGGTAGTGATTGATCTGGTAATTTAATTACAAAGTACGAGAGGGCTTCGTTCCCAGGTAGAGGATTATGCTGAAAAAAGAAAAAAGATACACCGTAACTTATAGCGGTAATTAAACTAGACTTATTAAATAAGCGATATAAGAACAGTAAGCACTCGCAGACATATATAATAGATGAATCGAAGTTCATCTTATTGAGCTGCTTTTTTAGCCGAAATACGTCTCCTGGATTTGAGCGGAGCGTTACATATTGAACACGTTTAACCTAAAGTAGTTTTACTAAACTAGGCGACGTTGAAGTGGGTAATATGAAACCTCAAGAGTAGTAGAAATCAAGAGCAGTAACGCCTATTACAACGTAACGTTTCCTGACGTCCTTCCTGTTAAATAGTCCGATAATTAGAGAAGAAATTGGAAAAACATCGTTGATCTTTGGATGAGTAGCAGTAGTTTTGATGTTGTGTTCGCTCTATGTGGACTAGACTTAATATGAGAACAAAAACTAACCAAGGGAGGAATGATGGGTTACAAGCATGTTTTGGTTGCTGTCGACTTATCTAAATCTAGCCAAGCCGTTATCGAAAAAGCAATAATGCAAGCAGATAACTCAAGCAGCAAACTCTCATTTGTTTACGTAGATGTTGATCGCATAGTCATGGAAGCTAAGGAAGAGCAAGAATTGGAAAGAAGGCTGCAAGAGCTCGCTGATAAATGCTTATACCCAGTAAACGAGACCATGGTAGTAATCGGCGATCTTCATATAAAACTATCGGGAATCGTCAAAAAAGAGGGGATAGATTTAGTTGTCTGTGGTCATCATCACTACTTATTGAGTCGCTTTTTTTCATCGATACCAAAGGTTGTGAACGAAGTTGAAGCTGATTTATTAATCGTCTATTTAGACGAGTGATCGACAACTCTTGTTCGCACTCATCATTTTTTGTCACTAAAAAGCCGAACTTTTATGTTCGGCTTGGTGTATCGGTGATAATAAAAGTTTTTAGCCAGGAATGATTGATGCCTCATGAGATAAAACAGATGCAGACTCCGCGTTTGACTGCAGATCAAAATGTACGTTAACTTGCACGCCTTCTCGCTCAAAAGTGACATCATCAAAATCGGTCATAGCGATTTTGAATCCATTTCTAGCAAAAAAGCCAGTCACCATAGTTCGCTGCTTAATTTCTAATGCAGACGCGAGTAGCTTATCCATGGCATTCTCCTTGGTTATTGTGGGGATATGGGTAGAAGATACACATAGATTGGTATGAAATCAATTTTATATAAAGTTGCTTTTGATGAAAATTTTAATGTAAGTCAATCTATCGTTTACCCCACGTGATTTATTCCACGCAAAACCTTGATAACAAGACGGCAGAGCATCTCACATTGTGATAGCAAGCATAAAGATGGGGGTGTTAATAAATACCGCCGAAACAATATGTTACAAAGATTAGCGTTAGGCCTAGTGGAGTAGACAACGCAAAATTCTAAATCTGAACAACCGCCCTAAAATGACTCACTCTTCAATACTTGTGATAACTCAGACCTAATAAAAGTAGATATCTCAGCTAGCTTTCTTGGCAAAGGGTTTTGATAAGGGTAGGCAATATACATGGAACGTTCTATATCAAAAGTTTGCGATATTCGGATGTTTTTGTCTATATAGTTACTTTTAATAAGATAGTTTGGAATGACACCAACCCCAACTCCCTCAGAAACAAAGTTTATTAAAATAGAGGTGTTATCAACTTCGATAACATCAGTATATTGATTTTTAATTGATTCCTTATTCGAATGATGTTTGTAGATTAATAGTGTTTTGTTGTTGGCATTACTTACCCTAGATATCAAAACATCACTATAATCACCAATTTTATGTGCAATAAGATTGTCATCAATAACATTATTAAGCCTAATCGCTAAATCTACATTGCTTTCTAATAAATTTTCTACATTGTTACTTGACGATATTTCAAAATCAACTTTTGGATATCGTTCTTGTAAGTCTTTAAGAACAGAACCAAAAATAGAAGAGGCTATAGAGTTGGGCATTGTGATTTTAAACTTTCCATCAATGCATTCACTCAACGAGCTAGCTCTGTAATTTAACTCGTGCAAACTCTCTAACGTCTTGATAGCAAGCTCTCTAATGCTTTCGCCATGATCAGTTAAAACGAGTTTCCTTGTTGTCCTGTGGACGAGTGTTACACCAAGTTGTTTTTCTAATGCTGCTAGCTGCCTGCTGACTTGAGCTTTCGACTTTCCAAGTTCTTTTGATGCCTCTGTAAGAGAGAGGTGTTTACAAATGGCTGCAAAGCAGATCAACTCATTGTTCATCAATTCCATGATTGTTACCTTTTTGCAACTCTGAGTCACGTTGTCTTTTAACTGGTGGGAAAGTATAACTTGCTTCATCGGAGGGGGACAATGATATTTAAAAGCCGCCATGAAATAAAGGCAGACTACTATCTTAATAAAATCATATTGGATATTAAGTTAAACCGATATCCTGAAGAAATTAAATCAATCGGATTAAATATAGAAAATAAAGATTTAAAAATAAAAAATTTGTCTCGTGAAATTACTAAGTTGGATTCGGGTGATTTAATTCTTGATTGTGCATCATTGATAATGACTCATTCCATATCGGAAAAAGTAATAATAAAAGTTGAAATTGATTTTTTAAATTATAAAGTTAAACGTGTAAGGATATTAAAATATGAAGACTGCAATACAAAATTCGAAAAGATCTGTTTATCAGAAAGATACATTGTATAGAATAATAAATAATATTAGTACTTTGTATACCAAATCACTAGTAAAATTATTTGGTGAAGAGCTGAGAATCCATCATTGCAAACATAAGATTAATGTAAGAACCACTAACGAGTTGAGTGAACATATGAAGAAAGATCTAGGTATAGATTGAAAAGTAGAGAGTTTACATCTGTTAGATTCCTTGTTCCTATAAAACTAATGTAGTACTTACACGTTTGGGTTAAGCAAATGCGTGTCCATGTTGACTCATGTTGAATGAGCAAGATGCAGAACCAACGTGCATGGTATCGAACGTAACCAAAGATACAGTGCAGGAACTTAATCAGCTGCATGGCTTTAAAGTTGATGACTGGTTCTTATCAAGTGGCCGCTGCGGTGAAATCGAAGTTCACGGTCCATACAAAACAGCCGATGAAGCCTGTAAGGCCGCAAAGGCCAAATACGGCGTAACTAAGCTGACTTCACCAATGCTAATCTTCTAACCCTTAAGTTCGTATTATGTATATTATGTTAAATCACATATAGCCGTACGCTAAATGTTGTCTGAGTATGCTCCTATTCCCCTACAGATTTTAAATTTAAGGGCCTTACTGTGAGCATTAAACATAATAGTTATTTACCATAAAATAGCTAATATCGATCTATCAATCTACGATTGCTTGCTCTTCAATTAGCAACTTATAAAAAATGGCGTCTATTTCTTTAGACGCCATTTTTGTTTACTGGAAATATTAAATTAGCCACCGGCTAATTTGACTGTCATGCCTTTCTTTTCAAGATGTGCCTTGATCTTGTCTCTAGCATCACCTTGAATCTCGATATTGCCATCTTTTACAGAGCCACCACAGCCACAGACTTTTTTGAGTTCTGCCGCTAATAACTTTAAAGGTGCATCATCCAAGTCTAAACCTGTAACAATGCATACGCCTTTACCTTTACGGCCTTTCGTTTGGCGCTGAATCCGAACAACACCATCGCCTTTAGGGCGAGATACTTTTTCTTCTTCCGGTTTAATTCGACCGGTTTCTGTTGAATATACCAGAGTCATTCTATTGTTTCTTTTGTTGTTGAGCTTGCATCGCTTTTTGCTTTGCAACCAAATAAGCTTCGATATGGCGTTGAATAGCGGCTTTACTGCCCTTAATCAGTTTACCATTAAACATACAGTACCAAGAGTTAGGTTGGCCTGTATCGTTTTGAATAGTATAGCCGTTAAAGACCTCTGATTTTGCAACACCAGTTTGCTGCACTCTTTGTCCGAGTGAAGCAAACTCTTTGGGATCAATAATCGATGCGGTGTCACACCACCAATCAATGCTTTTCTTTACCGCCGTCAAACTGCCCTGTAAAACGTGGTTCTTGATTTTAACCTTCCAAACACTGCCATCTGATCCGACTGACTGCAGGTTAAAACCTCTATAATTTGAAATCGCCATACCACTGAGTCATCTGTTTAATGCGTTGATATAATCATAATTGCTACTGAGCAATATTCAAATACGGCTTGAATAATCCTTGCTCTAGAAAACAACTTGTATCATAAAACGCGTCTCGATAACGTTAATCACTTTGCACTGTTTATACAATCTTCCAAGAACTCATGAAATTTGTGCCCGTTGTTTTGAAGCATTTTAGGGAACATTGAGATCGGAGTCATTCCTGGAAATGTGTTTACTTCGTTTAAGTAAATCTCATCATCTTCCGTTAGGAAAAAGTCGATACGAGATAAATGACGAAGATTCATTTGTTTAAATACCGTCTCTGACGCGTGTTGGATGGAATCTAATTGTATTTGAGTTAGATTCTTCGCCTCAACTTCTGTGAGCGAGTGACTTGAACTGCTGTACTTTTCATCGTACGAGTAAAAAGCACCATCAGGCGCGATGACCTCGCCTGGCTTAGTGATATGTAGTTGGCCATTCATCTCATATGCAGCAACTTCAAGTTCTCGAGGTTTTACTGCTTTCTCAACCAACACTTGGTCAGAAAACCCAAAAGCATCATTTACTGCATTAGAAAGCTTGTCTTTTTCTGTGACACTGTAACAGCCAACGGAAGAACCTTGGCGAGCGGCTTTAACAAAAACTTTTCCCCACTTTTCAAAGGCTTTATGAGCTTGAACGTGAGCTTCTTCATCGTTTCGCGTTAAGAATAAGTATGGCGTATTGGGTATGCCGATAGCGTCGTACCAAAGCTTAGATGTGATTTTATTGAAACTATTGCTACTCGCTTCTGGCCCGCAGCCAAGATAAGGAATACCTGCGATTTCAAACAGAGATTGAATGTCGCCTGTTTCGCCAGGAAAACCATGTATACAAGGCACGATGAAATCAATGGTTTGATTAGATTCACTTGAGCACAACTGCTTGGTATTGAGATCCAAGTAAACCAACTCACCTTGGTTGGTCATCCAACCTTCGTTTTTTATTTCTACGCGTGTAACGTGAACGTCTTCAATAAGATTTAGTTGTTGTTCGACAAAGTTTGCAGACAATAATGAAATCTCGTGCTCAGAAGAGCCACCGCCGCATAGTAAAAGAATATTTTTAATCATGAATCCATCTTTCCGTGACCTACAAAAGATACTATTTATTATGATAAACCTTTGAAGTGTGACGTACAGTAATTTTAATGTGAGGAATGTTGTTCGAATAGGATTTGAGCAAATAAATAAGGGAGCTATTCGCTCCCTTATTTGATGTGTTAATTTAATTTGTTAAGCGTTGGGTAAGCTGAGTTTTTGATTGCATCAATGCTTTTAACAAATGGTCTTAACTGCTGAAATTGAGCTGGCAAAGTCGAAATCGCTTGCTTGGCTTCTGCGCTTGTTGCGTAGTCTCCGTATAAAACTGAGAACCACTTAGTACCGTTTACAACTTTGTAGTTTTCCCAAATTGGCTGACCGTTCTGTGGCAGCTTATTTGCAAACTGATCGACTTTCGCTTGGCTACCCACAGCTGCGACTTGAATGGTATAGCCGAATCGTTGAATGCCAGCTTGCTTTTTACTTGGTGGTACGATCTTAACTGGCTTCGCCTGCTCTTTTGGCGTTAGCTTGACTACTTTCTTCTCTTCAGGCTTTGCCGTCATTTTCACAACAGTTGGTTGTACGTCTTTTTCTACTACAGCGTTTTCAGACGCCATAATTGGTTTAGAGATACGATCTGATTTGTAGTCCTCTCGGTAACTTTCTGAGGTCACATCCGTGATGTAAGTTTCAGATGCACAAGCAGAAAGCAGAACTGACAAGCCGATGATTGCGATTTTTTTCATGAAGTAACAAATGCTCTGGATAAATATTACGTTAAATCATGCCGATAGCAGGGCCGTTTATCAAGCATCAAATACAATAATCTGTGATTTTGATGTGATGAATAACACAAACTCCATAAGCATCGTACACATTTTCTGCAATGTCTGGTCTGAAGATGTTTTATCGGTAAATTATTCGTTTATGATTGATATGAAACCGAGAAGCCAACGTGACTTACAAACGGCCAGGAGTCAGCATGAATAAACTACATAAACTCTTTAAACCCAACTCTGTGGCCGTTATTGGGGCATCTCAAAAAGCATTGCGAGCAGGACATGTTGTGATGCGCAACCTTCTACAAAGTGGGTTTGGTGGCGCGATTATGCCAGTAACGCCGCGATATAAAGCCGTATCTGGCGTGATCGCTTACCCCGATGTAGCTTCCCTGCCCTATACGCCAGATATTGCAATTTTGTGTACGAACGTTTCACGTAACGAGCAATTGCTTAAAGAGCTAGATGAGAGAGGCACACCGTTTGCGATTGTTATCTCTGATGACCCTAAGCCTTTAGATATCTCATCATTGAACATTCGAGTCTTAGGCCCAAACAGCTTAGGTATCATCCTTCCTTGGCACAATTTTAACTGCACGTTTTCCCCTGTTGCAGCTAAACCCGGAAAAATTGCTTTCATCTCACAATCCGCGGCGGTTTGTACCACGGTTTTAGACTGGGCAAATGATAAGAACATTGGTTTTTCTTCGTTCATTTCGATTGGGCGCGGACAAGATATCGATTTTGCAGATTTGCTCGACTATTTGAGTATGGATGGAAACACTGAAGCTATTCTGCTTTATGTTGATAATATCCAAGACGCTCGCCGATTTATGTCTGCTGCGCGCGCCGCTTCACGTAACCGACGTATATTGGTGCTAAAAGCGGGCCGCTCTAAAGAGATGAATACTTTTGAGCAGCAAGACGGAGATACACTTGACGTAATTTACGATTCTGCTATTCGCAGAACTGGTATGTTACGAGTCAGCAATACGCATGAGCTTTTTGCCGCGGTAGAAACACTCACGCATTCTGTGCCACTTCGTGGAGAGCGTTTAGCGATCATCACCAATGGCGGCGGCCCTGCTGTTATGTCCGTTGATACTTTGATTGAACGTGGTGGCCAACTCGCAACGCTTGATGACGCTTCCATTGAGCAATTACAAGCAGTACTTCCATCCAACTGGCGTGCTCGAAATCCGATTGATCTGTCTGGTGACGCAACCCAAAAACGCTATATTGATACCATTAACGCACTGATGAATAACGACTGTGCAGATGCGATATTGATTATGCATAGTCCTTCTGCTGTTTCTGATCCTCTTGAAACTGCTCAAGCCGTTATTAATTCAATCAAATCTCACCCTCGGCATAAGCATTTTAATATCTTGACCAACTGGTCAGGAGAACAAACGTCGAGAGAGGCACGACTGGCATTTACTCAAGCAGGTATTCCAACCTATAGAACACCTGAAAGTGCGGTTGTAGCATACATGCACTTGGTCGAATACAGACGAAACCAGAAACAACTAATGGAAACGCCAACGACGGCAGAGCCATTACATTCTGGAAGTGTGAGTTCAGCAAAAGAATGGGTAAACGAACGACTACTGGATAAAAATACAGTCACCTTAGATACGCATCAAACCAGTCCATTATTTAAGCTGTTCGGGTTTAACGTTTTGCCGACGTGGATTGCATCTGACGACATTGAAGCCGTTCATATGGCAGAAAATATTGGATATCCTGTTGCGGTTAAATTGCGTTCTCCAGACATTCCTCATAAATCGGATGTTCACGGTGTCGCTCTAAATTTAAGAAACAGTCGAGAAGTTTCCAACGCAGCGCTATCCATTTTAGATACCGTAAAGCTCAGCTATCCTTCCGCCAATGTACATGGGCTGTTGGTACAAGGGATGGCAAAGCTCGGCAGCGCTGAAGAGCTACGGATTAGTATTGCAGTAGATAAAGTCTTTGGACCAGTGATCTTGCTTGGTCAAGGCGGCTCTGAGTGGAATATCGCCCAAGATGCCGTCGCTGCACTTCCTCCTTTGAACATGACGCTTGCGCGCTACCTTGTCGTTGTTGCCCTAAAGTCTGGAAAGATTCGCCTGCAGAAACACAAAGATGCGCTCGATATTACTGAGTTGTCGAAGTTCTTGGTTCGTATCTCCCAAATGGCAGTTGAGTTACCAGAAATACAAAAACTGGATATCCATCCAGTACTAGTGTCCGGAAGCGATTTAACCATCCTTGATGCAGATGTCACACTGTGTAAATACGAAGGAGACGCCCAAAAACGGCTAGCGATTCGCCCTTTCCCGGCAGAGTTTGTCGAAACTGTAACGCTTCGAGATGGCCAGCCTATCCTGCTTCGCCCTATCTTGCCTGAGGATGAGCCGCTACATGCTCAATTCATTAATAGCGTATCGAAAGAAGATCTCTATAAACGTTTCTTTTCTGAAGTTGGAGAGTTCAACCATGAGGCTTTGGCAAACTTTACTCAAATCGACTATGACCGCGAAATGGCGTTTGTTGCGGTAGCGTTTAATACTGACGGACCGTCTATCATAGGGGTAGCCCGCGCATTGATTACACCAGACAATAGTGACGCTGAGTTTGCTATTTTGGTTCGTTCAGATTTGAAAGGAAAAGGTTTAGGCAAAGTGCTGATGCAGAAAATAATCAGCTATTGCAAAGTTAAAGGCACAAAGCAAATGTCTGGAATGACCATGCCAACAAACAGAGGAATGTTGATGTTGGCTCAGAACTTGGGGTTTGAGATCGATGTTCAGTTTGCAGACGGTACGGCAGATATGGTGCTCCCTTTAAATTGAAAAGCGCAGCATTAGCGATGACTTTTACTTCTTACATTCGATAATCAATGGGAATCTAAGAAGTAAAAGTTACGTTGTTACTTTAGTTTCCAATTCTTTTTTAAGTACTGAATACACCAGGATTTTGCCTCACCCATAGTGTTCCGGCGCCATGCCAAAATAATATCCATCGGCTGTTCTTCAGTGCCTTCGATTCGTTTCAATACACCACTATCAATAAGAGGTTGTGCAATTTGGCTTGGTAATGTACCAATACCTAAACCTGCAGTGAGCGCTTCTACTTTTGCCGTAAAGTTGGTGACGGTCAAGCGAGGCTGTTTTTGAATGATATTAATTGAGAGCGCTGGTTGCTCACGTGCGGTATCTGCAATAGCAATAATCCGATACTTTTCTCGCGCTGCTTCATCAAATTTACCACTGCGCTTGTGAACATAGTGATCAGCGGAAGCTACCCAATACATACTCATTTTACCAATTTTTTCTGACTTAACTTCTTGAGGAAGCGTATCCAGTGATGGGCAAATCAGTAAATCAGCTCTCCCCGTATTCAACGACTCCCAGCTACCAGCCAAAATCTCCTCTTGCAGCCTGACTCGAGTTGAGCTGACCTCGGCCAGCGCATCAACCATCGGGAAAAAGTTGGATATAGGAATAATGCCATCGAAGGCAATGGTAATATCCAGTTCCCAGCCATTCGCCAATAACGTTGCATCGTTCACTAACTTTTCACTGGCTTGTAAAATGGCTCTTCCTCTTTCAAGAATAAGCTTACCTGCTTCAGTAAAATGGGCTTTGTGACCAGAGCGATCGAAGATAATAATGTCTAAGTCTTGCTCGAGTTTCTGGATTTGATAGCTCAGCGATGACGGGGCTCTGTCTAACTCATTCGCAGCAGCAGCAAAACTCCCTCTTCGATCAATAGCATCTAGAATATGGAGTGCTTCTAACGTAATTGGACTCTGCACATGGCCTCTCTTAATGTGACATTCATCACATTCGTTGTGTTTAGATGAACTTATCAAGAACTAACGACAAATAATATAACATATTGATAACTAAAGACTAGGAATGCTCATAGCCTAAGAAGAAGATTCAATACAAATCAATAAATGACAATGGTAATGATAGTAATTACTATTTAGATCCATTAATATCCGCGTGTTGTTACCTATTATGGATCTAAGGTATTGAAGCCAATGTATAAAAAATCAATTTTGTCAGCCTCCATTTTAGTTGCCCTTTCCCATACTGCTTATGCGGAAGAAGCTTCTAAGTTTGAAGAAGTCGTTGTGTCGGCCACCCGTACCAACCAAACCATAAACACTGTTGCTGCTTCTGTTGCTGTTGTATCAGAGAAAGACATCGAAGAAAACATGGTAAAGGACTTGAATGACCTATTCGAGTATACGCCAGGTGTTACTGTTAATGGCACTCAACGCCAAGGCGTCCAAAGTATTAACATTCGCGGGATGGAAGGTAAACGAGTTAAAATCTTAGTAGACGGTGCATCTCAACCAGGTGTATTCAGCGGTGGACCATATTCGTTTATCAATTCTAGTGCCGTTACTGTCGACCCCGATATGCTAAAGAGTGTCGAAATTGTTAAAGGAGCAGCTTCTAGCCTACATGGTAGTGATGCAATTGGCGGTGTTGTCGCATTCGAAACAAAAGATCCGAAGGATTTCCTCAAAGATGGTAAAGACTTTGGTGGTCAAGCTAAACTCTCTTATTCATCGGAAGATAACTCTTTTAGTGAGCATGTAGCTTTAGCAAAGCGTTTCGGTAATACAGAAGCACTTATAGCCTTTACACGCCGTGATGGTGCAGAGCTACAAAACTTCTCTAAGGCGCCTTACGATAACTATTCTGTGGACAACCAAGATTATTACAAAAACGATCTATTGGTAAAACTTCAATCTCAATTGAATGACGCTCATCGCTTGGAGTTTTTGGGAGAAGTTATTTACAACGAGACTGACTCAGAGATCGCACATAAAAGTTACAAAAACTTCAACGCTGAAGACACAACCAAGCAAAATCGCATTGGGCTCAAGCACATTTGGTTTGCAGATGCAGCTATCTCGGATACGATCACGTCCAAGCTTACATGGATTGGTAAAGAAGAAAACGGCGTCTCTAATCGCTTTATCGAAGCCAGCCCTGGTTACCCACCTTACGTACCGCCTAGTGGTGACAACCAACAGAAAAAAGATTACGAATATACTGAAGACAAATTTGAATTCGAAACTCAGTTAGATAAAGAGATTCAAAATCACTATATTGTTTACGGAATATCGTACAAACATAGTGACATCAGTAATACCAATCGCGAGTTTAATTCCGATCCTGGCACGCCAGATACTGTTTACGTTTACACACCGGATGCAAAAGAAGAAAGCTTTGGTTTATTCTTGCAAGATGAAATTTCGCTTCTTAATGACAAGCTAATTCTGACTCCAGGTGTGCGTTACGATTACTTCTCTACTAATCCTTCAAATACTTCTGAAGAGTCATTCGAGAAGTTTAGCGACTCTGCATTAACTGGTCGTTTAGGAGCAACTTACTCTATATCGCAACCAGGCACGATCTTCGCGCAAGTGAGCCAAGGGTTCCGAGCGCCATCGTTCGACGAGCTTTACTACACCTACGATAATCCGGCTCATGGCTATACCAACCGCCCTAACCCAAATTTGGGATCTGAAAAGAGTTTGTCTTATGAGCTTGGTTACCGTCATAACACTGCAGCGTCGGCAACTGAAGTAGCGTTCTACTACAGTGATTACAGTGACTTTATTGAGCAAACGTCATCAAACAATGGTGGTTTAACTGAATTCACAAATATCAATATTAGTGAAGCAAACATTAAAGGGGTTGAGCTCTCTAACCGTCTTGATTGGCATGCTATTGCCGGTCTTCCATCAGGCGTAACAACTCGCTTTGTTGCAGCATACACAGAAGGTGAAGATGGTGATGGTAATCCTTTGAACAGTGTAAACCCATGGAATGCCGTGGCTGCTGTAAATTACGATTCACCAAATGCACTTTGGGGGACAAGCCTAAAAGTAAACTACACGGCTAAGAAATCGAACAGTGATATCAACTCAGATGGTGATAAAGGCGGAATCAAAGACCAAGTTGCTTTGCCGTCTGCGACAGTCGTTGACTTAACGGCGTACTACAAACCAATGAAAGATATAACCATTCGTGCTGGTGTTATGAATCTAACGAATGAAGAATACCATCTTTGGAACGATGTTCGCGGTAAGACTGAGTTAAGTCGAGACAAAACGCAAGCTGAGCGTAATTACAACATTAGTGTTAAATACGAGTTCTAAACCTTAAAAACACAAAAGCCAGCGTAATGCTGGCTTTTTTTATGGCTTTCATTTCAAAAATGTAAAGAAAAGTATGAAAAATGAAAGTTTACTGTTTTGCCATCTCTTTTTTCACCATTACTGCTGCTGCAATGATGAAAGTGATGATCAGACCGAGTTCCATGAACTACCCCAATAGCTATGAGAAAATTTATAACCCAAATTAAGAGTCGGGCATAGTTTAACAGCTCTATATATACTTGCTACCTTTTAACCAGTAATTTACGATTTTTTCCGATTTGGATCAAAAAAGACGCAATCACGCGCCTTTTTGTTACTATTATGTAAATTAAAGATTAGGCGTCTGGATAACCTTGAGGGTTAGTAGACTGCCAGCGCCATGTATCGCCAGTCATTTCTTCTAGAGTGCGAGTTGCTTTCCAACCTAACTCATTCATCGCTTTTGATGGATCCGCCCAACACTCTGCAATATCACCTGGACGACGCTCAACAAGTTGGTATGGGACATCTTTACCACTTGCGGCTTCAAATGCTTTCACCATGTCCAGTACACTGTAGCCGTTACCAGTACCGAGGTTATAGATATGAAGGCCAGCTTTGCTACCTACTTTTTCTAATGCAGCAACGTGACCATCGGATAAGTCCATTACATGAATATAATCACGTACGCCTGTGCCATCTTTGGTCGGATAATCACTACCAAACACAGAAAGGAACTCTCTTCGCCCTACCGCAACTTGAGAAACAAACGGCATTAAGTTGTTTGGAATACCTTGAGGATCTTCACCTAGCTCGCCTGTTGGATGTGAACCTACCGGGTTAAAGTAACGAAGAAGTGTAATGCTCCAGTCAGGGTTCGCATTTTGGAAGTCGGTTAAACACTCTTCTACCATTAATTTGCTGCGCCCATATGGGTTAGTTGCGCTAGTTGGAAAGTCCTCTGTGATGGGTACAGAAGCAGGATCACCGTATACAGTCGCTGATGAACTAAATACCAACGATTTAACTCCGGCTTCACGCATTGCATCAACCAATACTAAAGTGCCATTAACGTTGTTGTCGTAATACTCTAAAGGTTTTGCTACAGACTCACCGACGGCCTTTAAACCTGCAAAATGGATAACAGCTTCAATATTGTGCGACTTTAGTGCTTCTACCATCGCCAATTTATCTCTGATATCGGCTTTAATGAAGGTTGGCTTTACACCACATACCTTTTCAATTCGATCTAATACCGTAGATTTACTGTTGTACAGGTTGTCTAGAATCACTGGCGTCATGCCAGCTTCGATCATTTGAATACACGTATGACTACCGATATAGCCCATACCACCCGTAACGAGTACTTTCATTTTATTATTCCTTCTGACGCGAATTGAGTTAGTTTAAAGCTTTGACGTTACGATTTAAACTGTCTCTTGTAATTCGCATCCCATTAATATTGCTTGGCCTTTCCCGGCTTTCTTTGCTTGATACATTGCCGTATCCGCACTTTTTAAAACTCGAGTAGCATCGCGCTCATTTACGCCGACTAATTTTACGCCGATACTAACGCCAACTTTGAGTAAGTGACCTTTGTACTCAATTGGAGCACATATGCTCTCGAGCAACTGTTCTGCTATTCGGGTGACCACTTTTTGATTGGCGGGATTAACCAACATGACAAATTCATCACCAGAAAGTCTTGCGATTAAATCACTATGCCTCGTCGCAGATGTTAGACGCTCGGAAACTTTTTTCAAAACTTCATCACCTGCATCATGACCGTAGGTATCGTTAACTTCTTTAAATCCATCCAGATCGAGGTACAAAACTGCAAATTCGTCACGCAAGTATCCAGAGCGTTGTACTAGTTGTTCCAACTCTAAATGGAACTTAGATCGATTGGCTAACCCCGTTAAAGCATCGTGATGAGCTAAATGCTCCAATCGTTCCATCTCTTTTGCGCCGGAAAGGTCGGTAAGAACAATAACCAGATCATAGAAACCATAGTCTTCACACTTAACGATACGATTGACTCGAGCAAACATCGGTACAAACTGACCAATATGGTTCTTCTCGATAACTTCACCTTGCCAAACGCCATAATTTTCTATCGACTCGATGATACTAGGCATCATTTCCTGTAACTTGCGCCACTTTAGCGTTTGGATGAATGACTTCCCAATAAGCTGATCCACCTCTAAGCCGACTAACTTAGTGACGGCAGGGTTTGCCATCGTAATGACACCGCGATGATTAATAACAATGAGACCATCTTGGCTGCTTTCAAAAACGCGTCCCGCAACACGTTGCCGGTTTATGGCTTCTTCAATTTCGGTGATATCTTGAATCGAAAACAGTAAGTATTCATGTGTCGAGAGGCGACGACTGGTTAGGCTCAACTGCTGTTCGTTATCTGCATTTTTGAGGTGAATATCATCGCACTCTAGGCCTCGACTCAGGATCTGACTCAGCTCATTCGGTGTTTTGGTTTTAATTAGATCACGAATATTGGCATATTTAAGTTCATCTAATTTTTTTTGAAATATTTGCTGGGTCGCCGTATTACAATGAATAACACGTCCGGAATTGTCTGTAATAACTAATGCATGCTGAACAGATTCGATAACCTCTTCTGAAAATGCGCGCTTTTGTTCTAGTGTGTCTAGCGAATGTTGCCGCTGCTTCTCACGTACTGTTAACCTATTCATCATTTGATTGAAAGAGCTCGCGAGGTCTCCAATTTCATCCTTGGCGTAATAGCGAGCTTGATGTTCCGTGTTTCGTCCGTGTGTCACATTATCTATTACGCGGTTGAGTTCCATCACGGGCTTGAGAACAAGCCTCTCGATACTTATGTAAAAAACTGTGCCACCAGCGATCAGAAACAGAAGAAGTAAAGCGCCATCTTGAAGTAAAGATTGCATGGCTTCTACGATTGGACGATGAGAAAGCGTGACTCTAATGCTACCAATGACATAGCCATCATGGATAATCGGCTCTAGAACATAAAGAAATTTGGTTGATAAGGCATAGCCTAGAGCGTGCAACCTACTTCTTTCGGTTTGACTGGGAACGGGTGCTAGTGCCCCACTTATCTCCATAACAGCGAATGGTTGGTCATCTTGGTCATAAAGTTTGACCCGCGTTACATTTGGCTGGTTTAAAAAGTTGGCGAGAATAGTTTGAGCTTTTTGCTTGTCCTTTGTCGTCAGCGCATCTTTAATTGAGAAAGAAACGTTGTTAATCAACTTTCTTGTCTGCTCGACCAGTTCATGCTTAGACGATTGGTATACAGTATACGAGGTGTAACCTTTTGAGATAACAAAGATAGCCGTTAAAAAGACCAGAAGAGGCCAAATAAGCTTCGCTCGTAATGACATATATATTCCTGTCGCAGACAACCACAAAAATGACAGAAGAACCATTATGCAATCTATCACCCATGAAGGGCGACAAGATTAACACGATGCTAATGCAAAATAACCTTAAATTCTCAAAAATTGGATGGAAAAGAAACGAAATACCTTAAAATTCGGATCAACTCAAATAACGGCAACATCTTTATGGACTAACGTGATCTTTTTCGTCAGCTATCTGCTCAAAAAGCTTCGTTTTCATGATAGAAGAATGAAGTGAGTCACTGAACCTAGATGCATTTTCCTGCATCGTAAACCCATTGCTTGTGTAGAAATAAAACGTATGGCATTGAATAAACAGCAACTTACATTGAACTGTGATATGGGCGAGAGCTTTGGCTCTTGGAATATGGGCGCAGATGAAGACGTGATGCCCCATGTTGATATGGCGAACATCGCGTGTGGTTTTCATGCCTCCGACCCTAATGTCATGCACGACACCATCACCCTAGCGAATGACAACGATGTTGATATTGGCGCACACCCAGGTTACGCCGACCTACAAGGCTTTGGCAGACGAAGCATAAGCATGACGGGTGATGAAATTACGAACATGGTTATATATCAGGTTGGTGCTTTACAAGCATTATGCCGGGCGCAATACACAGACATCAGTTACATAAAGCCTCATGGCGCTCTATACAACGACATGATGAAAAGTGATGCGATATTTAGAGCGGTAGTAAAGGCGGCAGCACTGTTCAAAGTACCGTTAATGATCCTAGCTTCACAGGAAAACGAAAAATACTTAGAAATCGCAGACGATTATGATGTTCCCTTGCTATTTGAAGCATTTGCAGATCGTTTGTACCAAGATGACGGCTTACTGACTCCTAGAACACAGCCCAATGCCGTGTTAAAAAGCGAGCACGCGATACTTGAGCAAGTCCGGACCTTAGCTGACTCTGGGCGTGTCAAAACCGCTTCAGGCGGTTACATATTATTGGAAGCCGACACAATTTGTGTTCATGGTGACAATGAAGAGTCGATCGCGCTGATCCAAAAGATCCGCCAAAGCCTATACGCTGGAGGAAATTAATGCATAAAGAGAAATTTAATATCTCTTTGATCTCCGAGTGCAGTATTTTCATTAAGTTTGATGAGAGTATTTCTGAAAATGCAGTCGGAGAGCTTGCTCGCAGCATAAGAGAAACTTTCGCTTCAATTGTTATGAACGTTGTCCCCTCCTATCAAACTATTCTCATTGATTACTTACCTTTTCGAATCAACGAAAAGAACTTAGTCAATGAGCTGCAACAAATCGTGAGCCAGTTTGATACTCAATCACTTAAGCTTTCCCAGCCGAATCACATTACTATCCCTGTATATTACTCTGAAGAAACCGCGTTAGATCTATCTCGTTTTAAAAAGCGAGGTCTGTCATTAGACGATCTTATTACCCTGCATACGAAAACCGAGTACGCGGTTTCTGCAATTGGCTTTGCTCCAGGCTTTGCATTTCTCTCTGACGTTGATACTCAATTGCACATGGCAAGGCTTGCCACACCAAGAACTCACGTGCCGGCCGGAAGTGTCGGAATCGCAGACTCTAAAACGGCCGTCTATCCATCAGATAGTCCTGGCGGATGGAACATTATTGGTAAAAGCCCGCTTGCGCTCTTCTCCGACTCTCCTCCTTTTATACCGTTTGAAGTGGGTGACAAGGTCACCTTTAATGCTATTTCAAAACAAGAGTTTATCGATTTAGGAGGCGTACTATGAGTTACGGTGGATTACTGGTGGAAAAGCCAGGACCGCTCTCTTTAGTTCAAGACTTTGGTCGTTTTGGCTTGGCGCATGTCGGTGTGACTCAAGGTGGCCCGGTCGACGACTATGCTTACAGTTGGGCCAACCATTTGCTTGGTAACGTAGTCAATAGCGTTGCGATTGAAATTACTTTGGGTAACGCTTGTTTTATTGCCTTGCATAACTGCCACCTTGCTATATCTGGCGGTGA
The DNA here is from genome assembly GCF_033339515.1 of Vibrio sp. 2130-1. Taxonomy (NCBI): domain Bacteria; kingdom Pseudomonadati; phylum Pseudomonadota; class Gammaproteobacteria; order Vibrionales; family Vibrionaceae; genus Vibrio; species Vibrio sp. 2130-1. Next base: position 141,998 of record NZ_JAWOUT010000008.1, on the reverse strand, counting down.
TTTAAATGCAAAAATAGATGGTGAACCTATTTCAAATTGGTCTGACTTTACGTTGAAAAAAGGACAGAAGCTTCAGTTCGGAGTCGCAAGGAATGGACTTCGCTCCTACCTAGCGGTTAAAGGTGGATTCAATGTTGCTCAGCACTTAGGAAGCGCATCGACCGTCTTGCGAGAATCTCTAGGTGGTTATGATTCAAATGGTGGCGCTTTGAAAGCTGGTGATATTCTTCCCTTTGTCCCTCATAACTTACCGAAACGTAAACCAAGGCAAATGACGTTTCGCTTTAAGCCAGATTACAACTTACCCATTAAGCTGAGAGTGATTGAAGGCTATCAGAACGAGGACTTTGATGAAGACGCTCGCCAAGCATTTTACAACAAAGCATTCATCATCTCCCCAAATTCGAATCGCATGGGCTACCGTCTTGAGGGCAATAACATTCGTCCACCTTACGAAGGCGTACTATCAGAGGGAATTGCGTTAGGTTCAATTCAAATACCTAGCGATGGTAACCCCATTGTGCTGCTCAACGATCACCAGACTATTGGCGGGTATCCTAAATTTGGCTGCGTAGCCCGTATTGACTTACCTAGACTGGCACAGGCGAAGCCCGGACAAAAAGTCAATTTTGTGAAAGGAGACAGACTAGGCTTGCAAGAAGTATGGTGTCAATGGGCTCGGTTTTTTGGGTATTAATACAACCACTGAGCCCAAACACAGCCGATTATGCAGGCATACCATAACGCACTGCTAAAGCTTGTGGATAGCCTCGCTCTTGAGTGAGTTTAATCGCGTACTGCTCGACCTCTTGTTCAGACCACTTTACAGCGACCGGATGCTGTGTTTCCACATTTTGGTTAGGATCGATGTCAAACCAGAATTGAAGCATTTTTTGCGCTGCGAGTAGTGTCGATGACGCTTTTACCACCTCTATTCTCGCGTAGTGGTTATCTTCAAAAGTCACATCTGCCGCTCTGAGTACTGGATCTGTGCCGGGAATTTGCTGAGCGCCAAATAATGCTTTTCCTCCTTTTACAGCAGAGTGATAGTCGGGAATGAACTGTGCCATGTGTTTGATGGCGTTGTTCGTTCGCTCTTCTAACACTTCTTCTCTCCAGCCGTTACGGATCTTCGAGAGTAAAGGCATAGGCAGTTCAGGTTGAGCAGATGAGTTCGTGCTCTCCACTAAACCATCTTCAAACAGCGTGATTCCTTTTGTCATACCATGAAGTTGAAAGTAACCATCGCCATAAGGCGTCAATTGAGCCATTCCTTTATCGGTTCCACGCGGGCCATGAAAAATAACTTCTGGCCATTGTTGTTGACAGTCTGCCCACCTCGTAACGTAAGCGGCTTTAAACTCCACCAACCTGTCTCGCTTGGCACCAACTGTGTTGTCAATTGAGCCTGTTTCAAAGCCACACGCGTTAACCAAGTAGTCGCATGTCATCAGGTAATCGATACCTTCACGTTCATAGCCAAGTTGCCAGTGTTCCCCCATCCAATCGGCTTGCTTGAACATTGCTTGTGTGAAGACTGAAGCATTAGGAAGCGTATCTAGTGTTAAGTTGGCAATTGCAGCGAGGCGAAAAACACTCCAACCATATTCTTGAACTGCGACAACAGGATACTTTAGCGCTTCAAGATCAGCATGTTGAGCAAAAGGAATACACCACTCATCGAAGTTTGTAGGATGACTTGGTTGAGTACGTTGCGCGAGAGCTTCTAGCTCCGCTTTTGAATACAGTTTGTAGTATTCGCTTGGCTCGCCGAGCACTTTATTATTCTCATCTTTATCAACGAGCGTCTGATAAGCACTTTTCACAACCTCTAATCGCGGAATTAGTGTGGATGGGTCTCCACCATCGGAATGAGGAACCGCGATGATTGTCGGACGAATATTCAGTGAAAGCGGATACAGGCGAACAGTATCAATAGATTGTTCTAACAAGTCTAAGCATTGTTGCTGGGAAATCTCTCGATATAAATTACCACCAGCATGCAAATGACAAATGGGTGGACCATTTACTAGTGATACGCCCTTCTCTATTACGGAAACTTTAAAACCCAGCTCCGCAAAATGAATTGCTGCTGTTGCACCTGCTACACCGCCACCAACAACAGCGATATGCTTATCTTTATAACTTGGAAACTCAGACTTCATTGCTTCACTAAAAATTTTATAAGGAAAATTCTTTACTAACGGTGAATTCTACTCGTGTTTGGACTTGATTAAAATCACAAAAAGTTCATGGGTTTGCGAAATATCCAACAGCGCCTGTAAAGTGCATTAAAGTAGAAAAAATTTGCGAAAAAGTACTTGACGACATGGTTAAGAAGACACTTTTTTGTGTCTATGTGAATAAGAATTTCACTGTAAGACCCATGGCGCAAAGCCTGCAGAAACACCCCACTTTTTACCCCATTTAGTTATCCCAAAAGTTATCCACTGTTTTTGTGGATAACTAAAATAAAAGTGTCATGGAGTGTTCCAAACTTGATAACACTCGCTGCGATTAAGTGTTTACTGGAGTTAACAATCTTTTCAACAAACTCATCACTACAAGTGCCAACGTAACAAATGTTGCAAGCGGTAAAGCTATCCACAATTCGGGGTGAATTTGTGCATTGAGATCGAATCCATATGTCATGACTGCGGCCACACAAACTTCCGCAGCGAATACCGCAACACCACTAGCAATCAACGCCATAATTCCGTACTCGGCCCACAGGGTTGTGTTGATCCGTTTCTTACTTGAACCTAATGTGCGATACAAACGAATCTCTTGTTGTCGTTGGGACAAGCTTAACCTCAGTAGCGTAAAGATGAGCAGCAGACCAGCAACAACGCCTAAAAGAGCAAGGATGGTGATTGCTGATACGATTTGCTGAATCAAAGCCTGAATTTTCTCGCCCATAGTTCGGATATCTAAAACAGAGACCGTTGGGTGAGCACGTGACATTGACGTCAACAACGCTTCATTTCCTTCTTCAATCCTATAACTGATGAGGTAAGAACCAGGTAAATTAGCCATCACGTCAGATGAGAAAATAAAATAAAAGTTAGGCTTCATGTCACGCCATTCGACATAACGGATGGTATCTACTACTGCATCGTAATTCTGGCTGTTTATTACAAAGCGCAGCGTATCACCGAGTTTTATGCCTAAGTCATTTGCTACATCCGCTTCTACAGATACACTCCCTTTGTTTGTCCATTCACCCGAAAGCACATCATTATATTCTGGTAGGGTATCTCCCCATGTCAGGTTTAGCTCTCGACGTATCGCGTCAGAACCTTCTCCTTCGTAATCAATCTCTTTGACGTTTTGACCGTTAATCTCTGTTAGTCGTCCACGAATTATTGGATAAGCTTGTGACCGCGTAACTCCATTTTTATCTAGGGTTTCTAGGTAGTTATCGAGCTCATAATCACCAATGTTCAAAGCGAACACATTTGGCGCGTCTGCAGGTAAGGTTCTCTCCCAATCCGCGAGAATATCGCTGCGCACAAGCCAAATGATAGACAGCAACATCAAAGATAATGCCAAAGCACCAAACTGTAGACCGCTGGTTACTGGCGTCCGGTTGATACGACTCAACGCAAGCTTCATTGCAGGATGGGTTGAAACACGTGCAAACAGTTTTGTGAGTATGACGCTAACTGCTGCGAGTACCACAAACAGTACCGCTATACCAGTGAGCACGATCCAAACTAAGGTGTTGTCTGCATACAGTAAAAGCAATGGAATAACGGGAACTAGAACAAGTAACATTCTCTTCCAAGAACGTTGCGCTTTGCCCTGCTGTAGCACTTCTAACGCGGGAGTTTTAATCAAGCCTAACAATGGTATACCGAGAGCGGGAACAGTAATCAAGACTGCAGAGATAAATGCCACCAAAAATGGTGTGACGCCGTAACTAGGGAGTGGATCGGGTAATAAGTCTTTGAGTGGAATGCGTAATAAATACTCCAGCCCGCTCCCTAGCAGTAGGCCGACGACACTGGCACTAATGAGAAGGATTGTGACTTGAATAAATAACCACTTTTCAATCCATCGGCGGCTCGCACCAAGACTTTTCAACATCGCGATAGTTTGTGTCCGGCTATTCACGTAATTTTGACAAGTAAGAACCAATGTTGTCGCCGCCATAATGATGACAATCGCTACGGTCAAAGACAGATACTGCGTCGTACGTTCAAAAACCTCATTACTACGACTGGCAGTATCTTGCGTGCGCCAGCGATCGCTCGGAGAAAGCCGCGTATCACCTTGTAAGCTCTTTAGTGTTTTATCATCGGCTTGTAAAAACAGACGGTATTGAACTCGGCTCCCAACTTGAATTGCTCCTGTTTTATCTACGTCACTTTGATGAATGTATGCAGAAGGCATTTGTTGAAATGGATTAAAGCTCAAGCCTGGTTCCATCAATACTGCGCCTGATACAATAAACTCGGCATCGCCTATCGTGACACTGTCACCTGACTTTGCGCTTAGTTGAGTCATAATCCGCTCATCAAGCCAGAGTTGGTTCTCTTTAACGCGACCGGCTGGATTATTTTCAAGAACGAGCTCTCCCATTAAAGGGTAATTATCATCCACCGCCCTTACAGAAATAAGCTGCATACCATTATCGCTAAATGCCATAGTGGCAAATCGCGTCATCATCGAACGTTCAAGGTTTTCAGTCGAGGTTAACAACGTGTCCGGAATGGGATTAGCAGACACAAACACCGCATCTGCCGTTAATGCGTCCTTCCCTTGCTTGACGATCACCTGCTCCATTCGTTCTGCTAATGCAGAAAGCGCAAAGATACTCGCAATCACGAGAATAAGAGCAACGCTAATAGGCCAAAGGTTCCCCTGCCTTATTTCGCCGAAACTCCAACGTATCAAACTTTTATTCGGCGAGTGCTGTGTTGTACTGTTTTGCTCTGTGGATGTTGCTTCACTTGATGATACTGCAGACATTACATCTCCTCCTTAAGCTCACCCGCCTCCATACGATAAATACGGTCACATCGGCTTGCTAGATGACCATCGTGTGTTACTAAAATCAGAGTTGTCCCGTGCTGTTCATTAAGATCGAATAGCAGCTCAATCACTTTGTCTGCGGTTTGATGGTCAAGATTGCCGGTAGGTTCGTCTGCGAACAACAGTTCAGGTTGTGTCATAAATGCACGCGCTAGCGCAACTCGCTGTTGTTCACCACCAGATAACTGGCTTGGTAGATGGTCGACACGTTTTTCCAATCCAACAGCAGCTAATAATTCCGCTGCTCTTGCTTCATCTTCGGCTTCACCACGTAAAAGACAAGGAAGCGTGACATTACGTAATGCACTCAAACTCGGGATTAACAAGAAACTTTGGAAAACGAAACCTAAAGAGTCAGCCCGAATTTTCGCACGTGCTTCATCGTCCAGTTTTGATAATTCATGACCTAATAAAGTAATTTCGCCTGATGTCGGCGTATCAAGACCAGCTAGCAACGTCATCAATGTTGACTTACCTGCACCGGAAGTTCCGACGATGGCGATTTTTTCTCCTTTTCGGATGTCAACATTTACATCTTTGAGGATTGTTAATTGTTCTTGATTAGTAGAGACTTGTTTAGAAACCAAATTGGCTTGAACAATAGGTGCATTAAGTACAGGTGTTTGCATGATTCGTATACTTTCCTTAGTTCTATTTTTTTGTTTTTCCGCTACTGCACATGCGAGCGAAAAGCTACTTGTCTTGGGTGATAGCTTGAGTGCAGGCTATCAGATGCCGATCGAAGAGAGTTGGCCTAGCTTACTCCCTGATGCGTTGTCAGAACATGGTCAAGATGTAACAGTTATTAATGCCAGCATTTCTGGCGATACCACTGGCAATGGCTTAGCACGGTTACCTCAGTTGCTAACTCAGCATAGCCCTGACATGGTACTTATTGAGTTAGGTGCCAACGATGGCCTAAGAGGTTTCCCTCCTAAACTTATTACGTCGAATCTTTCAAAAATGATTACCATGATAAAAGATTCTGGTGCGGACGTTGTCATGATGCAAATTCGGGTTCCGCCTAATTATGGTAAGCGCTATAGCGATATGTTTTACGATATCTACCCTAAGCTTGCACAGCATCAACAAGTTGCCTTGATGCCATTCTTCTTAGAGCATGTTGTCACCAAACCAGAATGGATGATGGATGATGGCCTTCACCCAAAACCAGATGCACAACCTTGGATCGCTGATTTCGTTGCTCAAGAATTAATTAAACATCTCTAATTTTAATGGTCTAGCTCAATAAGTTTTACGTAACTTTACGTTAATCTATTTTCAATTCCACTCATCGAGGATAGATAACAACATGCGAATAGAACCGTTAATTCAAGGTGTTGTTGCTCGCTCTGCGCACCCCAAAGGGTGTCATGCATCTATTAAAGAGCAAATTGAATACGTAAAGCACGCCCCACAGATCAAAAAAGGCCCAAAACGGGTTTTGATTATTGGTGCCTCCTCTGGTTTCGGCCTAGCGGCACGAATAGCCCTAACGTTCGGTGGCGCTAACGCCGATACCATTGGCGTCTCATTTGAGCGTGGCCCTTCAGAGAAAGGGGTTGGGAGTGCGGGTTGGTATAACAACGTCTTTTTTAAGCAAGAAGCAAATCAAGCCGGGCGTACCGCAATAAATATTGTTGGCGATGCATTCTCTGGTTCGGTGCGCAATCAAGTGATTGAAGCCATTGAAACGTACTTTGAGGGTGAAGTTGACTTAGTCATCTATAGCTTGGCAACCGGTGTTCGACCTAAACCTGAATCTGATGAGTTTTGGCGCAGTGTCATTAAACCTATTGGTGAACCTGTCACTGGCGCTTCTATCATGCTGGAGAACGATAAGTGGATAGAAACCACCTTAACGCCTGCAACAGAAGAGGAAGCCAATGCCACCATTAAAGTAATGGGCGGCGAAGACTGGGAAAGCTGGATTGACACACTCATCAATAACGACTCTATCGCAAACGGCTGCAAAACCATCGCCTTTTCTTACATGGGCCCTGACATTACGCACCCAATTTATCTCGATGGTACGTTAGGTCGAGCGAAAATCGATTTACACCAAACCAGTCATTCATTAAACCTCAAACTCGCCAACTTTGACGGCGGTGCTTACGCAACCGTGTGTAAGGCGTTGGTGACGAAAGCCAGTGTATTCATCCCTGCTCTAAGCCCTTACCTGTTAGCGCTTTATCGAGTGATGAAGGAAAAAGGTACTCACGAACGCTGTATTGAACAAATGCAGCGGCTGTTTACTACGAAGTTATACGATCAAGAGAAAGTGCCAGTTGACGGTGAACGCTTGATTCGAATAGATGACTTGGAACTTGAACCGCAAGTTCAACAAGAAGTCCACGCTCTTTTAGAACAAATGAATGCTGATAACTTTAAAGAGATTGGTGATTACCAAGGTTTTAAAGATGAGTTTATGAAGCTCAATGGCTTTAACTTTGAGGATGTCGACTATTCGCAAGACATTTCTATTGAATCGTTAATGTCGCTTAAGCCTTGATGCTTGTTATCTGTTTCAAGGATGAGATATGTGACAACTATTCCTAGTCCTGAACACTTTTCAGGACTTTTTTTTGTTTCGAGCCCTAGCCACCCTATACTTAATTAAAAAGCGAGAACAAAATAGAGCAGTCTGCATTTTTAATTCACAGGAAGTGAAACCACGTAAAGGATGACCTATATGGGGAGATTGCAAACATTAGACTACGAAATCCCTGAGTCTATGCGAAGAAGTTGGCAGGAAATCGTCAACTTACTGGCTCAAATAACGCACGTACCCACCACATTAATTATGCGTATCCATCCAGATCGCATAGAAGTAAATACATCCAGCGAAACTATAGGTAATCCTTATCGTACTGGCGATACTGAGTTGCTTGGCAACGGTTTGTATTGTGAGCATGTCATAAAACACAAAAGTGAACTTATTGTCCCAAACGCGCTTGAAGATGAAGAGTGGCAAAATAACCCTGATATCAAACTAGGTATGATCTCTTATTGCGGCTTACCGCTATTCTGGCCAAATGGAGAGACGTTTGGAACTATTTGCATGCTTGATTCTAAGGAGAATGAATACTGCGACACTTACCGGCAATTGCTTGGGACTTTTAAAGATTCAATCGAAGCGCAGCTTTCCATCGTGCATCAGCAACACAAACTTCAGCGTCTTAACAACGAACTCAAAAATAGAGTTGAGAATCGCACTACAGATTTGGCGCAGTTAAGTTATTCCCTAACGCAAGAGATTGATCGTCGCAGAGCCGCTGAAAAGCAGGTGAGCTACCAAAAAAAACACGATCAAGGAACTGGATTCCTAAACCGAGCAGCACTCGAAAATATAGTCAGTGACACACTCAGAACGTTAGATCACAGTCAGCAATCATTAATCGTAATAAACATTGGTTTTAGCAATGCACGCAGTATCCAAACCCGTTATGGCTTTGAAGCTTTCGACGAAATATTGAAAGAGTTTCGGTATCGTCTTGGTAAGCGGGAGTCCAGACATTTTGTTACGGGGAGGCCTAGTTCCAATGATCTCGTATTGCTCGTTTGGGGCACAGACATCGATATAAAATTGCATCAGCTACTGAATGATATTACCGATATTGGTATGGGAAGTTTTTATGTAAAAGACACAGAGGTTCACCTAAACTCTTACATTGGTGTTGTACAAGCTCACCGAACCAGCAATGCTAAACAACTACTCCAGAACGCATGTTATGCCATGCTTTTGTGTAAAGAATCTGGCGAAGCGTATAGTTATTTTTGTGAAAGCCATTCAAATGAACTCAACAACCACAATCAACTGGAAAGCTACTTATTGCAAGCGGTAAGAAACGACGACCTAATGCTCTACTTTCAGCCCAAAGTGCACCCTCAAACCCACAAGTGGATTGGCGCAGAAGCGTTACTACGCTGGAGGCATCCAATACTTGGCGACGTATCGAACGAAGCATTAATACATATGGCTGAACAAAACGGGCTTATCTTTGAAGTTGGCTCTTTTGTTCTTCGAACCGCGATAGACAAAGCAAAACAATGGTCTGAGTTAATTGATAACTTCAAAATGGCCGTCAACGTTTCTCCCATTCAATTACAAAACGTAAATTTTGCAGAACAAGTGCAACACCTACTCGAGTCTTTTCATTTGCCAGCACACTTTCTCGAGCTCGAGGTGACCGAAAGCGCCTTAATTGCCGATGAGGTCGTAGCACGCACTACATTAAATAAACTGCACAAATTGGGCGTGACATTGTCACTTGACGATTTTGGTACTGGATATGCCTCGTTCAGCTATTTAAAGAAATATCCATTTGATGCCATCAAAATTGATAAAAGCTTCGTCCAGCAAATGGAAAAGTCGGACGATGATCGTGCGATCATTTGCTCTATCATACACATAGCTAAAAAACTGGACCTCCAAGTGGTTATTGAGGGCATTGAATCCCCCCAACAAGAGCAGTTTCTCATTGGTGAGGGCTGTGATATCGGACAAGGTTTTCTTTATGGTAAACCTATGCCTTGTAATGAATTTGAGCAAAGTTTGTTTAATCAGCGCCTTTCTGGCGGGCAATACGCCTACTCTTCCTAAGCATTCTCTTTACTATGAGGGCGGTGGTTTCTATAATCGCCGCCCGCTTCTATTAAAAGGCCAATATCTTCATGGATCAGTTGACTGCCACGCTTAAGAAAATTGAAAAGCAGAACTACCGAGCTTATCAGCAAATCAAAGGTCAATACGACTTCACTGATTTCACTTTGTTTATCGATCATGTACAGGGTGACCCTTATGCATCGGCGTCACGTTTTCGTGCGACTCGCGCATGGTCTTTGACTGGTCTTGAGTGGCTAAGAGACGAGTCTCCTGCATTTCAAAGAGGTGCACGTGATTTTATTGCGCGTAGTTTTGAACAGTTTGCTAAACAAGAAAACTCAGTATCAATTTCACTGACAGGCCAAACTGTACTGGATAGCACCGCGGTGTTGTTTACTGAAGAAGGTATTGAACTGCGTTTTCGAGTTAACTTACCAGCCGAAGGTCGTTCAGTATTGGGGAAAAAAGCCAACAACATACTGACTTTCCACCTGCCTAAGTTTATCCGTCGAGCAACTTTAGAGCGTGAACTCGACAAAGCCGCTTTAATTAAGCACTGCCAAGTTGTTGAAGACCAAGATGCCCTGCGAGAACAGTTGGAGGCCAATAACTTAGTCGCGTTTGTCGCAAACGGCAGTATTCTTCCTCGAATTGCAGGTAATTGCGACCTTCCTATGAAAGAAGCCGTTGAGTTTAAAGCCCCTGAATCTCTACAAGTCACTTTACATGCGCCAAACAAGGGTCATGTCACAGGATTAGGAATTCCAAAAGGTATCACACTGATCGTAGGTGGCGGCTTCCACGGTAAATCTACCTTATTAAATGCAATAGAGCGTTCAATTTACGCTCATATTCCAGGAGATGGTCGCGAATACATTGTTGCCGATAACAAGGCTATGAAGATTCGTGCCGAAGATGGCCGATGCGTACACCACTTGAACCTGTCGAACTACATCAACCATTTACCGATGGGTAAAGATACGGCGGACTTTTCTACTCAAGACGCATCAGGCTCAACGTCGCAAGCCGCTTGGCTTCAAGAGTCTATTGAAGCGGGTGCAAGCACATTATTGATTGATGAAGATACTTCTGCTACCAACTTCATGATTAGAGATGAGCGTATGCAGGCATTGGTGGCAAAAGGTGATGAGCCAATTACTCCTCTCGTCGACCGCATTGGTCAATTACGAGATGATCTTGATATCTCTACCATTATCGTTATGGGTGGGTCAGGCGACTACTTAGACGTTGCCGATACCGTCATTCAAATGCACGACTACCAAGCCGTTGACGTGACTGAAAAAGCGAAAGAAGTTATCGCTCAGCACCCTACTCAACGTCATAACGAGTCGGAAGAACGTTTACAGACCTTCCCACCTCGAGCACTGAACCGCGTTGCGTTGATGAATATTCTCACTGACGGCAAGTTCCGTGTGAATGCGAAAGGCAAAGAGTCACTTCGATTTGGTAAAGAGTTTACTGATCTCAGCGCTTTGGAACAGATAGAGTCAGCCGATGAAATCAACACAATTGGCTGGTTATGGTTCCAAATTGCTCAACTTCCAGGTTGGTGTAATCATCCAGCGAAGGAGATTGAAGAAATGCTGTCTGGTGAGTGGCATGCCGCTCTTCCTAAGCAAGGCGACTTAGCCAAACCACGCACACTAGACGTTATGGCTGCCCTCAACCGCATGCGAAAATCTCAGTTTAAGCCATCATGCTAGTTTTGATACGCTGACAAAGACAGTGCAATCAAAAGGCAGCTATAGTTAGCTGCCTTCCTTTATCTTTATTCTTAGCGAATCATTCGTTTCTCAGTACATTCCACGCTTCACAAAGAACTCTAAATCTTTCTGCATTGCCATTTTCCCGATCAGGATGCCAACGAAGCGCGAGTTTTCGCCATTGTTTTCTAATTTCCGCAGGCGTAGCGTCAGTGTTAAGTTCAAAGAGTGACAGTGCCTTTGTCTTATCTACGCTGGCTACCGACGAACCACCGATGAACTTTTGATAAGTTGTCCAAAATTCATTCAACAGTCGACGCACTTCATCTTCGTCCGCTTCGTAATTGCGCCAATCTAAGTAATACTCACGCAAAGGATCATGAATATCGATCTTATGCCTCAAAGCTTCCATCGAAGACATGAGCTGAATATCCATGGCTTCGACTTGAAGCCAGCTATCCGGATACAGAGTGTCTTGCAGTTGATATAATGCATTCATGATCAGGAAATTTCTTTTGAATAAATCCTTATCGGGAGAGTCGTCCAGCTTTGAAATATAACCTTGTTCACCCAACGAGCTTGCCAAGGTGTGCACTTTCCAATTAGAGGGCTGTTTTCTCAGAATTTCTAGCATTGGCCAAAGCAGCGGATTTTCTATTGCATGAGGCTCAATACTATTGACAGTACGTTGTCCTTCCATTCATCCTCTCTGACACGAGTTTAGGGCCCCATTCACGGCACAAAAAACATAGTTTCCACTTTGTAGCATAAATGCAAAAAGGCCGATAGTCATTCACCATCGGCCTTTGTAAGGAGATCACGTAAAGGTTAAATAACCCCTAGCTCACGTAAACGTTCCATAAGGTAGCTATGTGCAGTGTAGCGCTCAGATAACACCACTTCCGGCTTTGGATGCAGGAACAACGGTAATGAGATACGTGACTTTTCTTGACGGCCACCCGTAGGGTTTATTACACGGTGAGTCGTTGAAGGGAAATAACCACCTGACGCTTCTTGAAGCATATCACCAATGTTGATGATTAAGTTTCCGAAGTCACATGGTACATCGATCCAATCACCCTCTTTACTCTTTACTTGCAGTCCAGGCTCATTGGCAGCAGGCAAAACCGTTAGCAGGTTAATGTCTTCATGCGCAGCAGCGCGAATAGCGCCTGGCTCTTCTTCGCCTGTCATCGGTGGGTAGTGAAGCACGCGTAGTAATGTTTTGTCACTGTTATTGATCATTTCTGACAACGCGATAGAGAACTTCTCTTGAACGTCCTTAGGTGCGTACGCTTCAACCCAACCTAATAGCTCTTGAGCAAATGCATTGGCACGCTCGTAGTACTCTAAGATTTCAGCTTTAAGCTGCTCTGGGATCTGCCCCCAAGGGTAAACATGAAAGTACTCTTTGATGTCTTTCACTTTGTGCCCTTTCGCCACTTCAGACACTGAAGGTGGGAAATAGCCATCTTGGGTGTCTACGTTAAAGTGAAAATCATTCTTTTGATCTGAACAGAAAAACTCATGCCAGTTTTTGTAAATTGACTCTACAAGCTCTTGAGGAATCGGGTGGTTTTTCAACACACCGAACCCCGTTTCGCGTAGAGAGGTAACGAACTGTTGAGCAGCATCGTCAGCAAGATAATCGACAGTTTCCAGTTTCATGGCTTTACTTCTTTTTTATTAGACTGAATCATGGATTCTATGGATGGGCATGTTGTAAATCAAACTTTAATGAAAAGTGCACGCGCAAACGTTTTAATGTTGAGCAGTTTGCCAATAAATCAACATTTTCAGTGATCAAAAAACCCATTAAAATATCAATTGCACACCGTTCAATTAAGTGCAATCATTAACACAATCTATGGAGTCCCACTGTAAGATAAATTGAAGGATCAAGTAACTCTATGAAAAGCACCTCGACACTCTTAGGATTAACGATTTTTTATGCCATCGTGTTTTTATTTTCTGCGTTGGAACCTAACTCACGTGCAGTTTGGTTTGCGGAGATTATCCCGGCGATTGGTATTCTTGTTGCTATTTGGGCGATTTCGATTCGCTATCAGTTCAGTAATACGGCTTACTTTTTAATGTTCATCTGGCTCTGTTTGCACACTATCGGTGCGAAATATACGTTCTCCGAAGTGCCGTTTGACTGGTTTAACGACATGATTGGTTCAGAGCGAAATAATTTTGACCGCGTTGCGCACTTTTCAATTGGCCTTTACGCATATCCGATCGCTGAATACTTGATAAACAAAAAACGGTTCAACAAAGCGTTCTCTTGCTGGTTTGCTTTGTTTGCTATCATGTCACTTGCTGCTGGCTATGAGATTATCGAATGGTGGTATGCGGAATTGGCTGGTGGCGATGAGGGAATTGCCTTTCTGGGCTCGCAAGGTGACATATGGGATGCCCAGAAAGATATGTTGTGCGATACCGTTGGTGCAGTGTTATCGTTATTCTTAATGTCGGCTCAACGTCGATTCTCTCAACCATTCTAAATAAGGGTTAAACCCATTAACAATTGGAACCTGTACGATTTGAGCTACCTCGTATTCGTGCAGGTTTTCTATTTTCTCTTCCACCAATTCATAAAGTTCTCGACGAGTTTTGATGACTAGCAACCATTCGTTGTCAGTACAAACCTCCCCTTTCCAAACGTAGTGGCTTTCAATAGGCATTGTTTGAATACACGCGGCTAATTGGGCATCTAGCAAACCTTTAATGATCTGATCTCGATTTTTTTCATTACTGGTTGTACTTAAAACCATGCAATAGTCATGTTTCATACTCATTTTCTAGCCCTTTATTATTTCATCGTCACTTTGCCGCCAATCATTTTGTAAGCGGGGGTTCCTCTTACTAGGGTATCTCTTGCAAACTCTTGTCCGCAAGCGGGGCAAATACATGGGGTTTGTGTGAAATCGTCAACAATGCGCTCTTTGAAGCATTTAACCAGTGCGCCTTTCCCGCCTTTACGGTACTTAAATAGTTGAGTTTTACATTTAGAGCAAAAGATATCGACGGTTTTCGTCGGTTGTTTTTTATTCGGTTTCGCCATGGTTACTTTCTATATCCGGTTTGACCCATACATTATTAAAATCAAACCAACCTAAGGCATTACACTTTGCATTTTGTAACGCACCGCTGTGGTCTTTATTCACGCCTAGCCAGCAGTGAAACATAGGAATCACCTGACAGCTTTTTACTAATTGTCGTCCTAGCTCACGCGCAGGAAAGTCTGTGTGCATGCCGGCACGCCATTGATCGACAAGTTTAGCCCATTCACTAAAATCGTAACCTGAACTGAACTTCTCAATATCACTGTAATCCAGGAGCCAGCCCGCCAACGCGTCATTTCGGTTCGTTGCAATGCCCATAGCTTTCACCCAGATATCCACTTCCTCCGGCGCGGGCGGTTGAGAATCATAACGAATAAACTCAACCTCGATACCGTGCGGTTTTAAGAGTGTCTTGATGGCCTTGGCAACTACTGGAAACATCGGATGCTTTTTCTGATACGCTACGGAAATTACCTTATTAGCCTGTGGTACGCTGCCCGCTTCTGCTGGCCTAAGATCAATCCAACCGGGCTTAAGGCCAAACGCTTGCAATACTCCCAGTTCCATCACTTTATCTTGTGGAACATGCGCGTAAATCTGGTGACTGTTGAGGGTTTGCGAGAGGAACTCTGCCCAACGAGGATCTTTTGCAATCCCAGTGTTTTTGTTTAGTAATAGGAATGTACAGCCAGGGTCCAGCTCGACTTCATCGGATGAACCTTGTTTATCCATCTTCGGTTTTGACAGGCTTGGATAAACCATTGAGGAATAGGCTTCATCGATTACCCACACCTCCACTTGGTCAAGTAAAGGGCGAAAACCAAAGTAGCCATCAAAAGCAGTCAAAATAAGACGCTTATCATCATTCATTTTAACTTGGAACGGCCCTGTCCCTATCGGTTGTCTATCGAAGCTTTCAGAACGCAAAGCACTCGGTAGCAAAATTTTTGCTTGCGACTCACTCAGAGCCAGAGGCAGGTAGCGATCAGGACGGACGAGCTCAATATCAACGGTCCACTCTTGTGGTGAAGACACCCGCTTTATGTGAGAAAACAAGTTCAAGCCATTTAACGCAAGCACACTTTCAAGAACACAACTGGTTGTTAACGGTTCACCATTATGAAAGCGTACTCCACGACGAAGATAAAAACGCCAATGAGTATCAGAAATTGCTTCCCACGTGTGGGCTAAATCTGGTTGAAGTTGTTCATTTTCATCAAGGCGAGTGAGTCCGCTAAAAATTTGTCTGGCGATGTGCTGTTCAGAACGCCGCATCGGTTTCTGCGGGTTTAACATCGACAATGGTCGATAATAAGGCAAACGCACGACCTGCTCGCCCTGTCGATGTTGAAGCCCTAAGTAACCTTGGATAACCTGCGTCAATCGTGCCGCATCGTTATCAAGCGCATCTAGAGCCTGACCGATTTTCCCTTCATCGAGATAACGCCTGGCGAGGTTTTCGCTGACATCGCTTCGATTACGTTTAAAAACGAGTTTCGAAAGTTTTCCTCGACCCGCTGCCGGATGCCACTCAATCCAGCCCTCTTCTTCAAGTTTATTTAGAACAATACGAGCATTACGACGTGTACAAAACAACGCTTCGGTGATGTCTTCGAGCTGAACGTCCGTATCGTGACCGGAAAATTTTTCAAACAGTGTTTCGAACTGAACACGTAAACGAGGGCTACTCATAAAGAGGAAATTCTTATCTTGTTGTCGATAAGCTAAGTTTCCTCATTTTTACCAAAAAGTGCAAACATCACACTATAGATTATTGAATATCGATACCAATTTCTCGCGAAAGTTCAGCCAGTTGTTCCTCGTTGTCCAGCTTGATAGACCATTTGCACTCTGCTCCATGAGATAAAACAACGTTCGCTCCTCTACCCAGCAGCTGAATTGCATCGGTTTGTGCTTGCAAGGTTACCATTGCACTGCCGGAGAGCTTAATCACTATTTCACGCTGGGTTGCAATGATTTTTCCTAATGAAAACTCAATCACCATCTTAGTTTATACCGACTTTGTTTTGTGTTGTTTCACAGCGATGGTCAAGCGACTGGTACACACTAAACGGCCTCGCTCATCAGTGATATCTATTTGCCACACTTGTGTTGAAATACCCAGATGAAGCGGTTTTGCCGTACCAATCACATGACCACTTCGCATGGCTCGCACATGGTTCGCGTTAATATCTAAACCGACGCAGTAGCTGCCCTCATCGACAGAGAAGTTTGCAGCCAATGAGCCTAATGTTTCTGCGAGCACGACTGATGCACCACCGTGAAGCATTCCTAAAGGTTGATGAGTAAAGCTGCATACGGGCATGGTTGCTGTAAGGGAGTCGTCAGTGAAATCTGTATATTTAATTTGTAGGTGCTCGATCAGGGTATTTTTTGACGTGGCATTCAGAATCTCTATGCTTACGGGCTTTTTCCATATACTCATTGTTTTACTCTTAGTTTCACAAACTGGTTTGTTAGGTTGTAACGATGTGCTAGGAAGCTAGCATGACGCTACTTGGGCATAACTTCAAGACGTAACATCTCACCTTCTTTATTAATCAGATGAATAACTTGATCCATGCATCATGTTACTATTTGGGTATATACTATTGCTTCAAAACAAAAAATTAAATGGAGCCTGTTATGAAGGTATGGATGAAAGCCTCTGCTCTTTTAACTATCGCGGGTTTAACGGCGTGTAGCGCATCACCGACGGGTCGCAACCAGATCCTGATGTTTTCAGATCAGGAAATGTCATCGCTTGGCGCTAAATCTTTCGAACAAATGAAGAAAGATATCCCAATCAGCAAAGATCGCAAAACGAATGCCTACGTTCAATGCGTTGCCAAACACATCACTGACACCATTCCCGCTCAATCTGGATTTAAAGACTGGGAAGTCGTTGTTTTTGATAGTGAACAAGTCAATGCGTTTGCTCTACCAGGTGGGAAGATCGGCGTGTATACCGGGCTTTTAGATGTCGCGAAAAACCAAGATCAGTTGGCAACAGTCATTGGTCACGAAGTCGCTCACGTCCTCGCTGACCACAGTAATGAACGTCTCTCACAAAGTCAGTTAGCAAATGCCGGGTTGTCTCTAGCAAACGTTGCCATTGGCGCTTCCGAGTACAAACAGTATCAACAAATGACGATGGCGGCACTTGGTGTCGGTGTTCAATACGGTGTTATCTTGCCATACGGTCGTACTCAGGAATCCGAGGCTGATATTGTCGGGCTGGAATTCATGGCAAAAGCAGGTTTCGACCCACGTCAAAGTGTCGATTTATGGAAAAATATGAGTGCTGCATCAGGTGGTTCTCAACCACCTGAATTCTTCTCAACCCACCCATCGCACAGTACGCGCATTAAAGATTTACAAGCAACCATAAATAAGCTGCCTGCGTATAACGCGAAAGCACCAAGATGTGGCTAATTCATTGCTACTATCGTCTACTACTTAAGCTTGCCAAATAAAAAAGCTCCCTAGGGAGCTTTTTAATGATTCTAATCAAGTGCCCAATATCTGTAGCGGCAAACTTAACAAACTATCTCCGAGAGTGGCAAAATACCAGATGATAGAAACAAAACCTCCGACAGAGACCAAGTACCAAGCAAGTGAAAATAGTTGCCCATAACGGGTTAATGGCAATAAATGGCTTTGATGTCGAGCTCTCCATTCCATCACCACTTCCAACATTCCCATTAACAATAAAAACCCTAGCAACGTCAGACCGAAATAGTAACTGATAAAAATGCCTAATAAAGCGGTCGCAATACTGCCAACTAACCCGACCCAAGTATTCATTGAGAAGGTAATACTTTTGAGCACATGGCCACCATCTAATGGTAAAATAGGCAGCAGATTAAATAGGTTTAGCAAGGCGTTAAACACAGCAAGCCCAGCGAAGATCACCTCACCAGTCATCCAATAAAGCAAAGTAAAAACTATACTAAGTACTAAACCGAAAAATGGTCCCATGATTGAGATAACCACATCCTGCCAGCGCGTGTTTATCTTTTCGTCACTTAGCGCCAAACCACCTAGGAATGGAATCAAATAGATCCCTTTGGTCTTCATTCCAAAATACTTCATCGCTCTAATGTGACCATATTCATGAAAAACCAAGCAAGCGATCAACGCTAGCGCGAACTCGATGGAAAATAGCCAAGAATATGCAGCGAGACTTGCAGACGCTAACGCCACTTTAATAACTTTCGCACTTTTAAGTGCTTTCATCCCAAGAGATACGAGGCCTATTACACTTAAACGCTTTTCGGATGGTGGCGTAACTTCTGGCACTTGGCGCTCGATGTCTTTTTCATTTCGACAACCTTCGTTGACGAGCTCACCGTTAATTGTGACCTTGTAACTCAATTCAAACGGTTGCCATGTTAAAGAACACTCTAAATGACAGTTCAGAATTTCCTCACCCGCAGAGAGCTTAAACTGGTGTAGACAAGTCTCTGCGGTATTGTCACTGGCATCGATTTGAGACACCAACGTATTATCCCAATATAACTGCTGCCACCCAGCCATCGATCCTTCGAGCCTTAGCGAACGACCTAAAAATTCAACATTCAGTAATTCCAATGCGGTTCCTATTGCGTCTATTGAATAACTACATAGCGAGCGCGAATTATGCCTGTGAAGTGAAGAAACAGCAAAGCGAGCTATCTCTTGATTTGATCGTTATTTAACTATAAAGCTCGTAAAACAATTCTGGTCGTACCATTCTCTTCAAAAATATAACGATAATACATGCCCTTACAAGCCATCGTTTGACCTATGCATCATATTTAAAACGCAAAATACGCTCAAACTTTGACAAGTTATTAAACATACAATTAACATTACATTTACATCACCGTTGTATTTCGCGTATTAACAATTGGTGTAAGTACCACACAACAATTACAAGGACTTCGGTCCAGCATTATGACACCCTAGGAGGGTCAAGGATGAACAAGAAGCACTGCTCTCTGCTTACAATTTCAATATTGTTTGCGTGTAATGCCCACTCAGCGGGCTTCCAGGTAGCTGAACATTCGGCATCTGGTCTTGGTCGAGCATTTTCAGGTGAAGGGGCTGTCGCAGATAATGCCAGCGTCCTTGCTCGTAACCCTGCAGCAATGACACTTTTCAAAGAAGCTCAATTTTCGGGCGCGTTATCTATCATCGACCCTGAAGTCGATGTGTACGACACTGTAAACAATGAACACGCGAAAGATGTCGCTCCTTTACAGATCGTGCCAGCAGGTTATTACATCAGCCCTATCAATGATAACTGGGCTTGGGGTATCGGTATGTTCACAACATACGGTGTTGCTACTGACTATCCAAATGATATTTCCGCAGGTGATATGGCGGGTGACACTTCCCTACTTTCAGTAAACATCAATCCTAATGTCGCTTACCGTATCAACGAGTCTTTCAGTGTCGGTGGTGGTATCAACCTCGTATACGCTGAAGCAGAGCTGACTCGTCACAAAGGCGCACTCGCCGGTATTTTAGGTGGTAATAAGTCCGATAACCTTGTCGGCATGGAAGGCGAAACTTTCGCTTGGGGTTGGAATGTCGGCGCTTTATTTGAGCTAAATGAAAACAACCGTTTTGGCTTTGGCTACCGCTCTAAGGTTGATCTAGATTTTGATGACGGTGAGTTTAGTAGTTACGACTCTGGTCGAGCTTCATCACCAAAAGTGGATGGCCGTTTAAAAATCTCTCTCCCTTCAATTATCGAATTATCGGCTTTCCATCAACTGAATGAACAATGGGCTGTACATTACGGCTGGCAACAAACCGACTGGAGCACATTTAAAGAACTAAAAGCGACCAGTAACGAATGTAATGACGGAGTATGTTTCTTTAAACCTGAGAAATATGAAGACAACAATCGCTACTCCATTGGTGCAACTTACATACTTAATACAGACTGGACATTCCGTGCAGGCTTTGCGTACGACGAACAAGCAGGTGAAGCGACATTGAGTATCCCTGACAGTGACCGTTTTTGGTACAGCGCGGGCCTAACTTACGCAATGAATGAGAATTTAACTTTCGATGCAGGCTTTGCACTTGTTAAGAGTAAATCAGGCTCTTTCACTGAGACAAATGCTCTGGGTGAAGAGATTAAGTTTGACTCAGAAGGTACTGCTTACATCAGCGCGGTACAGATGAACTACACCTTCAAATAATGGGATTACGGAGTAAACCAATGAAACACACGTTTAAATTATCAATGCTTTGTTCTGCAATCCTTCTTGCTGGTTGTGGTGATGATACTTCCAGCTCTGGTACTTCCGACAAAGTTCAATTTGAAGATGAAGTGCAAGCATTGCTTGATCGCGAAACATCCATCAGTTTTACGCTTCAAGGAGCGAACGCAGATGTACCGGCACCATCTTACTTATTAATGGACACAAGCGATGGTACGCTTGGTCTGCCAACTGATGGCGATGATGCTTTAACCAACCCTAGAGCCTCGATGAATACGATGGATGGATGGTCAACGTCTATGCCAATCGTTCTTAACTTCAACGGCGATGGTTTTGCAACGGGCATGTTGCCGTCTGGTGTTAAAGTCATCAAGATTAACCAACGCTTAACCGAGTGGGACGGTAAATCTAACCCAATCGAAGAGGTACTCGTTCAGAACCAAGACTACGTAGTTCAAGCAAAAGGTAACTCTCTATACATCCAGTTCTTGGCTTCACTTGATGAGTCAAGCGAGTACATTTTTGCGGTTACACAAGATGTTACTGACGTGAATGGTGAGCCAATCGGTACATCAGCCAGTTACGCGACAGGTAAATCGAAAGAAATCGTTTATGAAACTGGTGCTCTTGCTTCTGTTCAAGCGGTGACACAAGCGGTTGAAGGCATTTTTGGTTTAGCTCAAGTTGACCCTAACGACATCGTTTACTCCTCATGGTTCAGTACCCAGTCTGTAGGTGATACGTTAGCGGCAGTCAAAGGAGTAACCGCTACTGGTTTTTCTACCGGCGCAAACACACTAAATACCGTTTACAAAAATGACTCAAACGAAGGTTCAGTTGACTTATCAACGGCCTACACAATAACGCTCGGTGAAACCCAAGACTTTAGCACTGCGCTAGACTCTGACGATGACTTTAGTAAATACATTAGCGATCTAGACGCAGCTAAAACGGCAATTAAAGGCCTTTACATGCAATCAGGTGCCGATGTGAGCGTGACACAAGGTGTGGTAAGACTGCCTCATTACCTGGAAAAAGGCGCAAGCTGGAACATGCAACCAATGGTATCTGCGATGCCAAGCCTAGCGAAGCTAAGCGCAGCATTAGCGGATCCGAACGAGCAAGCAAACATGGTTCAGCAGCTATCAACAGGCGTTTTTGCAAATGATCCTGTTGATGTGACAAAGCTTGCTACAGATCCTACAGAGCAGCTAAAACTTGTTGGAGCTAAGCTTACTCTTACCGATGGTACCCAGCTTGATAGTGAGCGTATTATTACTCGCTACTCGCCTGTTCCCTTAGTGAAATCGGTCGAAGATATCGAAGTACTGGTCTTCACACCTAAATCTGGCGTCGCGACAGACGTTGTGATTTATCAACACGGCATCACCTCAGCGAAAGAGAATGCGTACGCGTTCGCGTTCAATATGGTAAAAGCTGGTGTGGCAGTTATCGCTATTGACTTACCTATTCATGGTACGCGCAGCTTAGATGAACAACGTTCCGCAAATGCGAATGTACTGGCTTATCTAAATCTTTCCAACTTAGCCGTTGCGCGTGACAACCTACGTCAAAGTGTTCTGGATGTGTTAGGTTTGCGCGCTAGCTTGGTAGTATCTGCTCAAGGCGGTCTTTTAGCTGGAGGTCCTCTGCAAGGCTTCAACCCAATGACGGGTTCAAAAGTCAAAATGCTAGGTCATTCACTTGGCGGTATTGTCGCTACATCTGCCGTCGCAGCAGCAAACAATACATTGGGCAGCCCTACTGCGGATGCACTGTACACCTTTAGTTCTGCATCAGTACAGAACTCTGGTGGACAAATTGGTAATTTGTTACTGGGTTCAGACAATTACGGCCCTCAGATCAAACATAACCTCGCTTATGCAGCATCTAAAGACTATGCGAGTTACGCTGATGCATCATGTGCGGATCTAGAAGATAAAACATGTTACGAAGCATTTGAGGCTGCGGCAACGGAAGCTCAAGTAGCAGCGCTAGAAGCAGGTTTTTCACAATTTATCTATGCAGCACAGACTACACTAGACACTGTCGATCCGTTCACAAACGCTTCAGATTTAGTGGCATCTGGTTCGCTAACGACACCATTCTTTATGACAGAAGTGGATGGCGATAGCACAGTACCAAACAGCGTTCCAAATGCACCATTCGCGGGTACTGAACCGCTCGCTAATAAGCTAGGGTTGAAGACTGTGAACAGTACGGACACTACTGTGAATGCAACTGCGAGCTTTGTACAGTTTAATGCTACTGCATCGCACAGTACTTTTGCTTCGCCAAATGGCACTCTGTCTGATATTGATCATCATGTAGAGATGCAGATGGAAAACACTGACTTCTTGATGGATGAAACACTAACAGGTGTCACTAACACTTCTGTTTTGAAGTAATCGTAACGCCCTTCCTACCAAAGCCCAGTTTCTACTGGGCTTTTTCATTTCAATTGTATTCAAACCCACTCATATTTCCTCTGCTATAGTTAAAACGATGTCTTTGCCTAACTCACTTGTTTAAAAGGAAAACTCTATGCGCGTATTGACTGTTATTGCCACTGTATTACTTCTTGCTGCATGCGGAAGTAGCCAATATCTGATGTCGACAAATGAAGGGAAAATTATTACCTCTTACGGTAAACCAGACCTGAACGAGGAAACGGGTATGTACGAGTATGAAGACATGGATGGTAAAGAAATGAGTATTTCAAAAGAGCAAATTGTCCAGATTGTCGAACGTTAACGACAGGCCCTCTGTAAATTAGAGGGCTATGTTCTAGCCACCCTCTCTCTACATTTACCTCTTTTAGGCTTGTAATCGTTGTAGAAATTGACACAACTAATTCATAAGCCAAAACAATTAATAGTGTCTTTTATACTTCCGTATTATTTATTTAGCGAATATTTTACATCTTCACCTTAATCAGGTTGGAGTATTGTAAAATCTAGTCTTTAATTCGCTAACACCCTTTTATTTCTCAGGATAAAGTGGATAATACCGCCACAAAATAACATTACTAAGGTGAGTCCTTATGTCTATTGAAGCTACTCTGCTTGCGCGCTGCGAGTCAAAATGTGAACTGTGTTCTTCTGAATCTCAACTAACTGCATACGCTGTCCCACCTCACGGTAATGTGACGGTTGATACTGCCATCATGGTTTGTGATAAGTGTCTGGGTGAGATCGATGAGCCAAAAGACATTAACCACTGGCGTTGTCTAAACGAAAGCATGTGGAGCCAGGTTCCTGCTGTACAAGTGACTGCATGGCGCCAACTCACTCGCCTAAACACAGAAAGCTGGGCTCAAGATGCTCTTGACATGATGTACATGGAAGAAGAGCAAATGAACTGGGCAATGAAAGGGATGTCTGCTGACGATAAAACGGTTGACTGTAACGGCACTGAACTTAAGAAAGGTGACGATGTAACAGTAATTAAAGACCTACCAGTAAAAGGCACTAACCAAGTAATCAAACAAGGTACAGTGATTCGTGGTATTAGCCTTGGCGATGATCCAAAGCTAGTTTCGGGTAAGGCAAATGGTGGTCAGTCGATGTACGTGATCGCAGAATACTGCCGCAAGAAGTAATATCGCACTTCAGTCATGTCAAAACGGGGCACCAATGGTGCCCCGTTTTTCTATACAACACTTAATCTACTATCATGTCTACCTCCTCTAGAGTGTTTCTTTTCTAGGGCGTAGGTTGAGTAGGCATGTTTTACAAATAAAAAAATACCGGCTCATAGGCCGGTATTTCTTACACTATTTCAATATTAACGGTACATACCGATGTCTTTTTGAATATGTGCTGACAAGTCTTCTGCGTAGTAACTGCGTGGCGCAGTGTTATCTACAAATAGAATGTCCAGTAAGTGAGCAATCAGTCCTTTGAAGTTAACCGCGTAGGTTTTCTTATCCATAGAGGTTGGTAAAGCTACATTTGTCATTTGCATTGCTTGTGCCATGATTGCCTCTCTTTAAAAGCAGTAGTCTGTTTAGTTGGTTGTATATTAGTCAGTTTCTTATTGTTTAAGAAATGACAAATTTTACCCATTCAAATTAGAATTTCTAATAAAACAAACTCATTACAAAACTCAAAAATACAAATGAATAATAACGGCATAAATAATCAAAATTGCTGTAATCACATTGAATAACTGAACATTACCTGCATAATCGCCCCTTAAGCAACAACATATATTTAACAATATTTTTCGTTATTTCTTTTGATTTTAGTGCTTACTTTATATTTTTTGATTAGTAATATTAACGCTAGTTTGACGCTTCGCTTTATTTTTTAGGAGTGATGCCACCACTGCCGATGTCATCACAACAACTAAAAATGTGAGAGACCATGCTGTCGGAATCTCATATTCTGTTCCAACCAATAGCATTTTCACCCCGATAAACATCATGATTACTGATAATGCTGGTTTTAAGTACACAAACTTATCTAACATTGCTTGAAGAACAAAGTACAGCGATCGCAAACCCAATAATGCAAATACGTTCGCGGCTAAGACTAAAAATGGCTCTCGCGTTACCGCGAATATAGCTGGTATAGAATCCAATGCAAACATAACGTCCATTACTGCAATGACACCAACAACGATCAGCATCGGTGTTGCCACCCACTTACCAGCTTGCTTTAAGATTAAGTGATTTCCTTGGTAGTCATCTGTAACTGGCAATACCTTTCGAATCAACTGCTCCGGATATGGATTAACCTCTTCTGCTTCGCCTTTGTCGCGAGCTAGCTTAACACCTGTCCAAATAAGGAAAGCAGCAAATAAGTACAATACCCAGTGATACTGTGCAAGTAACTGAGCACCAACCGCAATCATGACAGCGCGTAAAACTAGCGCACCTATCACCCCCCAAAGCAATGCTCTCGAACGCAAATGCTCCGGCACACTGTATTGTGCAAAGATGATGGCAAACACAAACAAGTTATCAACGCTTAACGACTTCTCTAGTAAGTAACCAGTTAAGAATGAAATCGTTGCTTTGTCGTTCGTATAAGCGCTATGTGGCGCGTAAAAGTCCCAGAATAAATAAATAGAACCTGCAAAAACAAAGGCAAGCAAGAACCAAAAAACACTCCAAACGATGGCTTTTTTCATCGTGATAGCGCCACCACGTGTTTGATAGATATCAAGCGTAACAAGAACAAGGGTAAATAAACCAAAAGCACCATACATCGCTAATGATTCTTGAAGAGGCACCGATTGGCTCAATTGGGTGGTATTTTCGATAAGAGACATATTTCCTCCCATGGCGGAAGGACTTCGTTTGGTGACCTTCCGCAGACAATAACAACCAACAGCCACATAACGATTATGTGCTGCTAGTCAATGAATGCGTTGGTCTCGTTGAAGTGTTGATGTGAATAAACCACGTAACACCTTTACTTACCGGATAAGCTGATGCTTAACGAGATGACGATAAGTAAACTTGCGCTAACTACTCCCCAAACGTCGACATAATAACGCCGAGCGTCAGGCTTTCCAACAAAAAAACCTTGTCTTATCGAAATAAAATTCTTATCAAAAATCAGGAAGCACTATAAAAAAGAAAGAAATGGATTCAACCACCGCAACTATAGTAAACAGACAAAAAGCAGCAAATGGCTCAAGACAAACTCTTCATTGGTTAGAGGCCTAACGGGGAAGATAGATACAAAAAAGGAGCATTACTGCTCCCTTTTGTAGCATCCACATTCTTAGCAATTCAAAAGCCGCTTAGAGGCACAAAGTAGACCAGTGTTGACCAAATTGCGATCCAGGCAACCACGACTGCCGTATCTGCCCAATCTTTATTCCACATACTGCCATCCTCATCAACCCATGTAGTAAGTGGAGAGCAGCAAAATCAATACCAGTATCTATTATCGACGTCGCTTTGTGTAAAGTTTGTGACTTTGATTCAAACAGTTTGGCTCATCGGTCAGGAGTTCAATAAAACAATCAGCCATGGACAAACTGGTCACACGCCCTTCTCCTTTCATCTCCTGCAATGCGTCGTACCCCTCTTTCCCTTTCATCGTATAGGCAGAAGAAGTCCCTCGATACCAAACATCATCTTGAACACCAACCCATTGTTTGCCATCAAAAATCACTAATGATTGAACTCTTTCACCTTTTGGGGCATCTGCGTGGTACTCGAAGTTTAAATTGTAAGTGTACGGATAACTGCCAGATCCAGTGCCTTCTACGCCATTGTTGAGTGCATTATTTATCGCGCCTTCAAGTGCACGGCGAATAGCGCTGCCTTTTACATCGTAAAAGCCGATAGGAACGGCAAAAGGCAACAGCCGTCCGGCAATGTCTGCCACTGTAATGTTACCAGGGTTCAAAGAGGTTCGCACGCCACCCGCATTATGAATTGCAAATTGAACGTCATATCCACGTTTGTTTAAACAGTGCAGAAATGATCGGGCAACGGAGGAAGCCAACTCACTCTCACCAAATTCATCGGGAACTCTCACATGACGCTTTTTGGTGTCAACACTAGCAATGACTTGTGACTGTAACTGCCTGACCTGAGGAATATATTTATCGCTCAGGATCGCTTGAGTTTCCGGGTGTTTCTTACAAACCACGACATTCGGTTGACCATGGATGAAGTCGCACGCGGTTTCGAATACACCTTGGTCGAGCTGTTGGTTTAGCGTCGAGTCCCAAAAAATACGTCGACCAAGCAACAGTTCATTTTGTCCACTCAACATCGTTGCTTTACCGTGTTCATCAAACTCAATGACGCAGTGCCCCATTGTCAAAGCATGGAAACCCGCTTGCACCACATAGGTATCATTAATTTTGATACCGTAGGGATCGTCTTGTCCTAACCCTATTGATGAAAAATCACCTTGCAACCGGTGGCTGTGTCCACCAACAATTATACCAATACCTGCGACTTGCTCAGCTAACTCTAAATCACCTTCATAACCTAAGTGGCTCAGAAGAATAATATTTTTTATACCTGATGAATGGATTTGTTTTACGGTCGCCTTGGCGGTTTCAATTGCTGAGTGAAAAGGCGTGTCTGCATCAGGGTTTGCGATGTCGCTCATTTTATCTATGGATAATCCGAAAATCGCGACCCGCTCACCATGGAATTCTTTAACAATGTATTGAGCGCTCTGTGTATCCGGTTGGTAACTATATACATCCTTACAATCACTGATACGGTGAGGTTTTTTAAGTGATTCATTGGATAAATCCCAGTTGCCAGCAAGCAATGGGAACTGAGTACGTTGGCAAAACAATGCAACTGGCTCATTCCCCATATCTAATTCATGGTTACCTAACGCCATTGCATCAATCTTTAATGCGTTCAATAAGTCGGCATTGGCTTTGCCTTTAAATAGTGAGAAATACAGCGTACCTTGGAAGCAATCTCCGGCATGGAGGAACAACATCCCATGACCTTGGCGCTGAGCATCATCTCTTAACTGCTCGACTCTGGTTGCGATACGAGAAAAGCCGCCAGCACTGACATAGGGTTCTAGCGTGAGTTCATTGTTTATCTTAAGCTTTAACTGTAATGACGTTGGTTCAAAGTAGGAATGTGTGTCATTGATGTGTGCCAGTTTGATTCTCACTGGCTTATGATTGTTATTCATCTTCATCTTCTCTTTTTTCATTCCTTATAATAATAAGAAGTGAATCATGACAGAATCATGAATTTTATGAAACTGCGATTTAGGATTTCATGTTTAAGTGATCACGATGCTGTCCCCCGGCTTTGAAAGCAAGCCTCGCTTGTAACGGTCTCTATTCAGTAAGAGGCTCTCGTAATTTTGTGAACTGAGCTTAACTCAAAAATTCCGAATTCATATATGCTTAGGAGTAGCAAAATAACTCTCGATAATTCAAATAATTGCAAGGAGGATTGAGATGAGACTAGAACGCATCGAAATCTCCGGGTTTAGAGGCATCAAACGCCTTTCACTCTCTTTTGACGAACTCACCACGCTCATCGGTGAAAACACGTGGGGCAAATCATCATTGCTCGATGCCCTTTCCATCGCACTACCTGCCAATGGCTCATTGTATCAATTCAAACTGAAAGATTTTCACGTTGACTACTCAATTTCTCATCCACAAACACAACACTTACAGATCATTGTTTGTTTTAAAGCACAGGATAAAAACGAAGTAAAAGCGGGACGCTACAGACGCATAAAGCCTACATGGTGCACCAACGAAGATGGTGAGCAAGTCATTTACTATCGTATTAGTGCGTCTCGCGATGAGCACGGCATTAATACAAAGTACGCGTTTTTGGATCATAACGGCAAACCCAAAAAACTTCACCACTCAAAGAAACTCGCTATTGAGTTAATGACACTTCATCCTGTAATCCGACTACGTGACTCCCGACGCTTCCCAGATTTAAACCATGTCAACGGCGATGGTAAAAATGCTCGGATTGAAAAACGAATCAACAACACCTGTCGACGCTTATTGGCTATGCCTGGCCATGTGAATAAAGGTGAGATTCGTAGTAGCCTCGACTCAATGCAAACGCTTGTTGAACACTATTTCGCGTTCAGAAGTGTCAGTAAAGGCAACCCACGCAAACCTCGTGATGGTCTTTTCTATACAAGCCCTTCCTCTGATAAAGGCTTGAGTCAGTTCTTGAAAGAAACCAATGACAAACAAAGCCGCTTGCTTTTAATGGGGTTACTCAATGCCTATCTTCAAGCTAAGGGTCCCACCGATTTAAGGCGCTGTGCGAGACCAATACTGATTATTGAAGATCCAGAAGGTCGACTGCATCCAACTCATCTAGCGAGAGCGTGGTCCTTATTGCAATTGTTGCCAATGCAAAAGATATTAACCACCAACAGTGGCACGTTACTCGGTTCTGTTCCACTGTATTCAATTCGACGTTTAATTCGGCTATCAGACAGAACCATCGCTAAGAGTTTAAACTCAACAAAGTTTGGTCGAGATGAGTTGCGCCGAATTGGTTTCCATATTCGTTTTCATCGTTCAGGAGCATTATTTGCGCGGTGCTGGTTACTTGTTGAGGGCGAAACCGAAGTTTGGCTTTTTCATGAACTGGCTCGTCAATGCGGGTATGACTTGGCTGCCGAAGGGGTTCAAATCGTTGAGTTTGCTCAATCAGGTCTAAAATCACTCATCAAAGTAGCAAAAGAGTTTGGTATTGATTGGCATGTCGTTACCGATGGCGACCCAGCAGGGAAAAAGTACGCGCATGCAGTGCGAGCACAGCTCGACCATGATCAGGAAAGGCATCGACTTACGGAGTTACCCGACCGAGACATCGAGCACTTTCTGTACAACAATGGTTTTGAACTTTTCTTTAAGGACATCATCAAAGTTCCTCATGACCACCCTATCCCTGCTAAAAAAGTCGTAAATCGTGTTTTGAAAAAACATGCAAAACCGGACTTAGCTTTGGCTATTGTTTCTCATTGTGAAGAGAAAGGCATGGAGTGTATTCCTGTTCTTCTGCGCTGGACACTTAAACGCGTTGTTACCATGGCCAACGGCAATACATGAGTTAGGCGTATTTCACACTCAGCGTATTGTCTTGTAATACAAAAAAAGCACACCAATTTGGTGTGCTTGTATCAAACATCATTAATTTTGATTAAGGGTATTGAGAGGGATAAAACTCAATACACAGTGGATACCAATAAGATCGGGGGTTCACTACTGTGCTTGCTCAGCAAGCGAAGAAGAAGTAGCGGTTGATTTCGTATGCAACCATAGCCCTGTCGCTTTCATTAGATAGCCAAACACACCACCTAGCAACAACGATGGAATGACTAGTTGCCAGTTTCCGTCAGCCGCAAATGTTGCGCATGAACCAATAAAAGTACCAGGGATGTACGCGAGCCAAGCCTGTTTAGCTTGAATACACATAAAGAATGCCACAATAGCGGTAATCACATAGCCAATAATTTCCAACCCCACGTAAGTGGAACCGTGAATAATTACCATTGCCCAGAATACGCCTGTCATATTGGTGATTAAGCTGATGCCTAGTCCTTTCAATCCGCTCGTTGGCGCTGCAAAGTAGCTCGTGCAACCTAAAAAACCAGCCCAAGAAAGCAAACCTAAAGAGATGGCGATCCAACCCCATACGCCAGATAAAATTCCAGTAGTGATAGAAATAGCTAAAAGTGTCGTCATGGTAGTCATACCTGCTCGGCTATTATCGTACCTATATGGTTCAATAACTGCCTTCATACATTGAAATCAAGGACACATGTTAGATACATCAGCTCAGCTTATCGGTGATATTGATCACAATAAAATATTGTTATTTTCACAATTTACATTAAAAGTTTGACGCAACCGATAAATCAACAGATTTAGGGAATATACCCAACTCATCTCGTAGGCATGTTTAATCAACCTTTAAAGAACTGAAGGCTTCCCTTTCATCATTCGCAGTCCCTCTCTTTTAATGCAGTCGACTAATGGGTTTTCTGCCATATCTGAACGCCATATAAATGAAAGCGTCCTTTCCATTTTTAACTCAGGTACATTTAATGCCACAAGATGACCTGCTTCTATATATCGCTCTACATCTAAATACGGTAAGCAAGTAAGGTACTGACCATTAGCAACTAAACTACGTAACACCGGAACGTGTTCGTACTCGCGCCACACATCCAAATCTTCAATAAGGTGGTGAATAGAACTATCAAATGTTTTTCGTGTGCCAGAGCCATGCTCTCTTAGTACCCACTTCGCTTGCTCTAACTGCGCAAGGCTAACAGACTGATTACGCGCAAAAGGATGATGAGAAGCTGCGACAACAGTAAGATGATCACGACACCATACTTCTTGGTGTAAACGGTTATCATCACAGCGCCCTTCAATAATCCCTAAGTCATACTTGTAATCTAATACCCCATCAATCACCCCTTTTGTACTTTGTACACCGAGGGAAATACGCATTTCTGGAAAGTCATTATCAATGATACTGATAAGGTCGGGAACTAAGTGCTCTGCTGGAGTTTGACTCGCTCCCATACGAATCTCACCACTCAATAAATGTTGCTCATAGAAGCCCATTTCAATCTGCAATGCATCTTGTAGCAAGCGTTTTGCTTTTGGTCGTAACCACATCCCCCAATGGGTTAACGCCATTTGCTTGCCTTGCCTCTCAAACAACGGCCTGCCAAGCATCTTCTCTAATTGCGCAAGCGACATGCTTGTCGCTGATTGTGTCAAAGCCAATTTTTCTGCGGCTTGGCTTACACTGCCGGTATCTGCAACTGCGTCGAAAACCGCTAATTGCTTAAGTGAGTAGCGCAAAGTGTCCTCCATTATTAGTGGGTATTTCCCAATCCCCACAATTGTTAAAGCATGCCCCAATAAGCAATAGAGTTCATTTTACCTGGCCCCGTAAAGTTATCAATTAATTTGATGAGGTTTCTAAATATTATCAATTTTACCTTACTAACCGTTCTCCCTATTCTGAGTACGCGGTTCGGGAACACCGCAAGCCTCAATGGTTTTGAAACCGAAGTCATTGAGGCTCTTAATAAAAACAACAATTTCATTTTTGAGTTAATAACTAAGGATTTTTTATGCGATTACAAATTAAGGAGTCAATATGGCGGTGACCAGTTCTCAAAATCACCAGTATTTTTCTCCAAAAGAGATGATGGTTGAAGCGGAAAAATTTGCGTTAAGTAAGGCAAACAAAACCAGCAGTATGACATTAAGCCTCGCCATTATGGCCGGCGCGTTCATCGGGTTAGCATTCTTGTTTTACATCACGGTGACCACCGGCAGTACGGGCGCTGGTTGGGGCTTGAGCCGCCTAGCTGGTGGACTCGCATTTAGCATGGGATTGATCCTCATAGTGATCTGCGGTGGTGAATTATTTACCAGCTCCGTCCTATCCAGTATTTCTTGGGCCAATAAACAAATCTCGTTCGGTAAGATGCTTTCGATCTGGGGCAAAGTTTACGTTGGTAACTTTATTGGTGCGATGTTCCTACTTGCGCTGGTTACTGCTGCTGGTCTTTATCAGATGGATGGCGGTCAATGGGGATTAAATGCGCTTAACATCGCACAACACAAACTTCACCACACTCTCATTCAAGCGTTTGCACTCGGTATTCTCTGTAACCTGTTGGTCTGCCTAGCGATTTGGCTGACATTTAGTTCTGCAAATGCAATGACAAAAGCAGCAATGACAATTTTGCCTGTGGCAATGTTTGTCAGCAGCGGTTTTGAGCACTGTGTTGCGAACATGTTTATGGTTCCACTTGGTATTGTTATCGCGAATTTTGCACCTGAATCTTTTTGGGCATCTGTCGGTGTGCCCGCGTCACAATACACAGACCTAAACATTAGCCACTTTATTACCGCTAACTTAATTCCTGTCACGCTTGGCAACATCGTCGGCGGAGCGGTATTAGTTGGCCTTTCAAACTGGTGTATTTTTCGCCGACCAGAACTAAAAGCAGCGAATATTTCTTCTATCACTACAACTACAACACTGTCGTCAGTTAAGGATTTCACCATGAAAAATGCTTCTTTTGTTAAAGACATTATGAACCAAAAACCAGTCACCATTCGTGCAGAAACGCCAATTGCAGCCGCGCTGGATGTGTTACTTGATAACAACGTAACTAGCGCACCTGTTGTAGACGTACAAAATCGATTAGTTGGCTTCTTCTCTGCTCACGATGTGATGGTAGAACTATGGTGTGAGGACTACATTCCGGTGAAAGACCAAAAAGTCGTAGACATCATGAGCCGAGATGTGGTTGCAATTGACGCTGGTGATCGCCTCGTTGATGTTGTGGAATTCCTATGTATCGATAAAGAGCAGTTGTACCCAGCGAGCAGTATGGGTATTGCCACTCGCTTGACGTCTTTGTCTCTCGAAGAACGCGCTAAAAGTATCAAAGTAAGTAAGCCACAAGTGCTTCCTGTGCTTGAAAATGGGCAGATGGTCGGGGTGGTTACTCGTACTGAAGTATTAAAAGCACTACGCCCGATTTTTGGTGAGCGTTTAAACCTAGTGGAAAAAAGCGAGTTAGAAACAGCGTAATTCGCTAAACATTTACAACGTCTATTGGCTTTCAATCGCTATCACTGACGGGTTTATCGATGTTAGTGATGTGATTAAGATAATAAAAAAGCGCTCTTCAAGTGAAGAGCGCTTTTAGTGTATCTAAAAGGAACTAATTACTTCTTAATACCTTCGATATGAAGTTCCATATCGACGTAGCTTGAAGCACCCATTACTGGGATGTCAAAGTCAGCAAGCTCTAGGCGAGTGTTGCCAACAAAGCCAGCGCGCTCGCCGCCCCATGGGTCACTGCCAGCACCAACGAATTCAGCCTCAATAGTAATAGGCTTAGTAACACCGTGTAGCGTTAGATCACCAGTTACATCTAGTTTGCCATTGCCTTTATCAACCACTTTTGTGCTCGTAAAGGTTGCTTCACTGTATTTGCCAGCATCGATGAAGTCACCACTACGAATGTGTTTGTCACGTTCAGCATGGTTTGAATCTAGGCTGGTTGTATCAACAACAACATTTACTTTTGAGTCAGCAATGTTGTTTTCATCAAAAGAAAAGTCACCAGAAAATGTATTGAAACGACCTTTGATGAAACTGTAACCCAAGTGGCTAACTTTAAAGTTGATTGAAGCGTGAGCACCTTTGGTATCGATGACATAATCTGCAGCTTGCGCACCAAATGGCAGTGCCATAGCGATAGCTAATCCTGTAGCGAAAAGTGACTTTTTCATTTTGAAGCTCCTAACATTTTTCTTAATGTGTTGTCTTTATCGATAAAGTGGTGTTTTAGTGCAGCAATAGCATGTAAACCTGCAATCAGGATGACAGCCCAAGCTGCATAGAAGTGAATCTCACCTGCAATATCTGATTGGCCTGGGAATAACTCTCCCGCTCCTGGCACAGTGAACCAATTAAACACTTCGATGCCGCGTCCATCAGACGTTGAAATGAGGTAACCTGAAACAAAGATGGTGACCAATAGTAGGTACATGACATCATGCGCTGCTTTAGCAGCAAGCACTTCGTAACGTTTGCCTTCTACCTTTGGTGACGCCGTCACATGCTTCCATACGATGCGTGCCAAAGTTAAAATAGCGAGTAAAATACCGACAGAGCGATGGTAATGCGGCGCAGTTCGATACCATTCGCTGTAATAGCTAAGGTCGACCATCCACAAACCCACTGCAAATAGACCAATAATGCACAGCGCTGATAACCAATGCATCACGCGTGCAGTAAGGTTGTAATTCTTTACCAGTGTATCCATCTCAAGTTCCTAGATATATTCCTAAGTTAATGCTGAGCAAGAAACACTACATTAACCTATTTACGTCATATGAAACAGATTATTTACCATCATTTACATCCAGCCAATGGTACCGTATCTATCAAGTTGTTCGAATTTTTTGAAGGAACTTTAAATCGTTTGTAAAACTGAAACTTACAGCTTAATTTCTTGTTCTATCTCATACAGCTCTTCGGAAACTTCTAACATTCTGCGTTCAACCAGTAACTTAGCATCTTCAACACCCTTGTTATAATAAATTGGCCCTAGTTTTTCTGTAATAAAGTCAATTAGAAACTCACTATCGAACTGGCCAATTTCAACATCTAGCTCGTCTAGCATGTAATCTTGAATGGCGGTGGCCAGCGCCTCTTTTTGTGCGCGTTCTAGCTTTATCATTTTTTCCCTTTCAAATTTTTGTTCAACTTCTGCTTCTTTCGTGTTGTTCTATTAAAGATTAGACACGGTCATTTGTGAGAAATTTGGTGTTTAGATCAAGAAGTTGCCGAAGTAAATTAGTCTATTCTCAAAAGACTATGCTAACCTTTTGCAGTTCGTTTTGTAATTATTAAGGGATATTCTTTGCTACTCGACCTAGTTATTCAAAGTGTTAATGATTTTCAAGACGACTGTCTTAAGCTGTGTGAAAAGCATTACCCTGCGGTGCATAACCAAGGCATGAGTGAGCATCATCTTGGTCTCGCGTTTTCAAGAAGGATGGAACATACTTTTCGTCACTTTGGATACAACTGCGTGATAAAGCCAATCGAAGTGTTGGATTCTCCAGACCTTCCCCATCACTATCGAATTTCATCCGACATTGGCACTGTCTGGGTTCTGAGTCACCATATGGTCAGTGCCGGAAAATCTTGCCGGGAAAACTTACTCTCATCAATTACGGAATGGCAGAGTGAATATGGCTATGCCTTACAGCCTAATGACCTACTCTTTTTGGTTTGCGATCATTGGATAAGTCGCAGCAAAACGAGCCGAGAATTGCTTCATTGGTGGATGGGTGAACTACCCGATCAGATCAACGAATACACAGAACAAGGAATCACACTGTACACCAGCGAGTCGCAACTCACGCAATCGTTGGACACTCGATTCGGTATTAGCCCTTGTTACATTAAGTTTGGGCATCCTTTACGGCGTTCGAACAAACAGCAGTTAGTCAGAAAATATTTGCAGTTGTATGCCGTACTGCAATGGTAGCATCAAATTGAAGTGCTGAGATTATCAATTATTTCATCAATTTGTTTGATATCACTCGACAAAACTACCCATCCATTACCATCGTTCTTGCTTGAGTTAATGAGCACACTTAGATTCATTGCCAATGAAATAGAAAAATTAGCGCGATAACGCTGATGTTGAGACATTGATTTAGGTTGTGGTAACAATGATGAGCATCTCGCAACTACTTAGTTGCATCCGGAAAGAAGCCGACGGGCAGTATATTGCGAAATACGCGAACTTCACTCTCCGCAGTGTCTTTCAACCCATATATAAGAACGATATTTCCATCGTTGGCCTTGAAGCACTGGTAAGAATTAGCAATGCCAATGGCACCATGGTTAGGCCAGATCAGTTTTTCCAATCCAAAGCGACTCCCACTCAAGATTTGCTCAATGTTGAACGCTTAAGTCGCCTAATCCATATCAAAAATTTCTCTCAGTCTCGCTTTCACACAAAACAATTGTTTCTCAATGTATTACCGGTAGCGGCAGAGATACTAGTCAAAGACGTCACTTATAACCGACTGCTAAAACAAACCATTTATGAATCGCATTTGATGAATGAACAAATCGTCATGGAGTTACTTGAATTGAAGGTGGAGGATGAAGTCTCTTTGTCTCAAGCTGCTCGGGAGTTAAGTCTTGAAGGATTTAAATTAGCGATTGACGATTATGGCGTCAATGCATCGACAACTGAGCGAGTGAGAAGCGTTTGCCCAGATATAATCAAGATGGATCGCTCTTTATTGCTAAGGTATGAAAACGGTGATTTTAAAGCGCTTAACGATGCATTATCACTCGCAAAAGCGTTATGCTCTAAAACCGTTATCGAAGGAATTGAAACCGAGCATCAACTTCGCTTAATGAAAAAGCTCGGTTTCGATATGTACCAAGGGTACCTACTTGCTATCCCCCAAACGTTAGACGTCTATGAAGAGGCAAAAACAGCCTGACTATGTAAGAACAAAAGTTTGCGCGGTTTAGCGAGAGCTAAGTGATTTACCACGATTCTTATGAATCGCCAATTTTGCTTTTAGCTTACGCTTCTCAGATGAACGACTACGACGACGCCCATTTTGTTCAGGCTCAACTTCTTCTACAAGACTTGGTTCGAAACCTGCCAGCCATTCTTGGGGTAAGCGTTGATCAAGCAGATTCTCGATAGCTTGCAACAAGTACTCCTCATCTCTACTCATCAGAGAAACCGCCAAACCTGACTTTCCAGCTCTTCCAGTGCGGCCAATTCGATGGACGTAATCTTCTGCTTTGAATGGCATATCAAAGTTCACGACTTGTTCTAGCTCTTGAATATCTAACCCTCGTGCTGCCACATCGGTTGCAATCAAAGCACGCACCTTACCTTGTTTAAATTCATCCAAAGCTCTTTGGCGGGCGCCTTGTGATTTATCGCCGTTGATAGAAACCGCTTTGATGCCATCTAACTTGAGCTCTTTCGCTAACTCATCACTGCCTTGCTTCGTTTTTGTAAATACAAGCACTTGCTGCCAATTCCGCGAGCCAATTAAGTACGCTAGCAATTCACGTTTCCGTTTTTTATCCACTGGATAAACCATTTGTGTTACCGTTTCAGCAGTCGTATTTGCTGGTGAAACTTCGACTTCAACTGGCGATTCCATGAGTTTATACGCAATAGTTTTGATTCGCTTCTCAAATGTCGCAGAGAACAATAGGATCTGTTTCTCAGCAGGCAAACGTCGGAAGATGCGCTGCAAGTCAGGCCAAAATCCCATATCTAACATACGGTCGGCTTCGTCTAACACGAGCATATCGGTTTTAGAGATGTTTACGTTACCATTAAACAGGTGATCCAAAAGGCGGCCTGGCGTGGCAATCAAAATATCAGCGCCCTCTTCTAACTTTCTCTTTTGTACGCCAATGCTTGTACCACCATAAACACACACGATGCGAAGTTCTGTTTCTGCCGAGTACTGATTCAAATTATCAAATACCTGCTGTGCAAGCTCGCGTGTTGGAACCAAAATCAATGCTTGAGGTGTGCCGTTAAGTTTCTTTTGCTGAACGGTTTGTATGATAGGTAAACCAAACGCAGCCGTTTTTCCCGTACCAGTTTGTGCAGCAGCAAGTAAGTTTTTTCCTGCAAGGACGTGTGGAATTGACTTTTCTTGCACTGGTGTTGGCGTCACGATATTTAGATTGCCTAGCGTCTCGATTAGCTTTTGTTCGATGCCTAAATCAGCAAAATTAACAGACATGTGTAACCTCATTATTTTTGGAGCGCAGAGTTTACCAGAGCCCCTAAAGCCATACTACTTTTCTATCTCATTGAGTTGAGTCATTAAGCTGTTGCTGAAAATCATACGACTGGCGCAAAACATCTCGATAAAGTGACGAGAACTTCTCTTCTAATTCGGTGTAATCACTTTCAATCACTTTAAATGTTGTAATTAAGTCTGCCATTCTAGGGCTTCTTTGCGACATCCGATGTAGTGCAAATTCTATATTGTCTAGATCTTGATAGGATTGAAGCCATCGGCCATGCCACATCCTACTGTGGAGCACCAAAAAACGTGGCGGCAAATGTTCATGAACCTCTCGGTTTACTCTCTCGTATGCCGTTTGTACAAAGTGTTCGAGAGGCACGGAATGAAAGTCGTTCCAGTGTTTTGCGAGGCAATGATCCCAAAACATATCCAAAGCGATAGGTGCAAAACGTCGCGCAACACCAGTGAAATGAGGCTTACATTCGTTGACGATTGGATGATGGTCAGTAATACGGTCAACAAATCTATGTAATCTGATGCCATTTGAGATATCGCGATCATACAGCTTGCTTGGATCTCCTTTTACGAAGTCTCCAAGCAAGTTTCCCAATAAATGGCTGTTACTGTGATCTGCGATATGCAGGTGGGCTAGAAAGTTCATTCGACGCCAGTTTTGGCCTCTAGGGCTTGGTGTGACATGAACCTAGTATAACGTCAATTACGACGAGATGAGAGTGTTCCGCTATTCGGCTTCGTTGTCTGAGCCAACGTATTCCGACAAGATAATGCCAATTTCAAGCGCATCTAGCAGCTCTAGGCTCTCATCGTTTTGGTATTGGTCGCTCATTGTGACCTCCTTTATTTTAAGCTCTCTTGCTTTTACTTGCTGACGGCCTGGCTCTTGCCATATCCACATCAGCAACTCCTTTTTATAGTCTTTATATGACACATTCATGACAGCGAGAAGTAAAGATTTAAAAACCTATGAGCATAATCAAAAGTAAACGATTGCAATTAAGTTTCATATCCGCTTAACACTTTAGAGAAATGACTCTTTTATCAACATTCATGTCAATTTAAAGATATAACATACTGTTATAGGCGTCCTTAGATCTCATTTCTTAAACTAAATTTAGTATTCGTTACATATTTTGCTGATTAACTTCGCATATTTTGTTTCGATATAGCAATAGATTTGGTCAATATCTTTTATCTCTAATGGAGCTTTAAATGAGAGAAGTTGAGTTTAGAACGATAGACAGGCTGTTTATCATGATGTCTATCAACGACAAAATGTGGGTTATATTCCTACTATTTTTAGTAGCCCTCACTTCAGTGGCTGGAAGCCGCTACTTCAATGAAATACAACAATTTGAGCAGCAAGCCATCTCGGCGAGCGAAGCGAAGCTTTCTGGTATCGTTGATGCTCAATCAAACCGCGCTACAGAAATTGACGGCGTATCGAAATCGAACCGCGTAAGCGAGAGTTCTTTTGTCGATGGGTCTGTGACCGCTTATGCCAAGTTGCATTCTGGAGAAGTGATTAAGCTGACTCAAAATGTGTCCACACAATACGAATCGTTAAAATCATCAGCTCTATCGTCACTATTACTCAGCTTCTTATGGGTTATTCCTTTTGCCCTATTCTCTTACTGGGTGGCAACGTTTATCGGAGGAGCTCTGTGGGTTTTATATACAACAACCGAAAAAATTGGTGACGGTGACTTAACCTCTCGTCTTGGTTTCCATCCAGGTCGAGATGAATTCGGTACCATCGGCTGTGCGCTAGACAAGTCTATGGATACCTTAAGTGAACTGGTTAATAGTGTTAAAAATAATGCAACGATGTTGAGCGAGACATCTTCTGCATTCGAAAAAGATATGCAGTTGAGTGAAACCCAGATATCTCATCAATATCAAACGCTTGATTCAGTCGCGACGGCAATGGAAGAAATGACAGCCTCTGCAAAGGAGGTATCAAGTATTTCTCAACAAGCAACGACGCAGTCAGACCAAGATGCCCAGAAGATCGAACTAAGCAGAAGCCGTGTACAAAACGTGATTGGCGAGATAGAGACGTTATCTAGCTATATTGAACAAGCCTCTACGTCAGTAACCAATTTAAACGAGAATACGACGCAGATTAATGACGTGATCACAACGATTAACGCCATTTCAGAACAAACTAATCTGTTGGCACTAAACGCAGCAATCGAAGCAGCCCGTGCTGGTGAACAAGGTCGTGGATTTGCAGTGGTTGCCGATGAAGTACGTACATTAGCAAGCAGAACTCAACAGGCAACAGTAGAGATCCAAGCCATGATTGAGAAGCTTCAAATAGAGAGTCAGAACATTGCTTCAATCACCAACCGAACCGTTCAGCAAGCTCAAACCAGCAGCCAGCTTATTGATGAAATCGGCCATGATGTTACCTCTATTGCCGAGTCAGCACGCTCATTAATGGACATGAGCATTCAGATTTCCACATCTGCTGAAGAACAAAGCGCAGTGGCTAACGATATTGCATCGGAACTTTCAGAAATTCGTAGTCAATCAAGCACAATCAGAGAAGTGGCGGAGCAATCTACCGCTGGCGTCGCTAATCTCACGCAAGCCTCCGTTTCTCTTGGTGAGATATTACAACGCTACCGCACCGCATAACGTTGTGGAACTCATGATCAACAAGGGCTCCTTAAGGAGCCCTTTTCTTTAAACCGTGTTCAACTATTACCTTCGATATTTCCTACGACATCCAAGTGGATATTTGAAGTGAATCTCAAGTTCTCGCTGTACCGGATGAAATAATGTTCTTAAACAAAGCGTTCCGCTATGCTTGATCTTGCCAATTCCAATTTGCTGCTGGAAAACAATATGAATAATTACAAAGACACAAAAGACATAGAGAACCTGAATTGCCCACTCTGCCAAGGAGATGAATATCTCATTTCATCGGATGGCGAGAAATTCACATGCGCTGCTTGCGGATTTCATACAAAAAACTTCTCATCTATCCAATGTCTACATCAAACGCCTTACCTACAGTCTAAACTTAAGCACATCCACAGCTTGAGTCCGGTTTGCCATTAGTAGGTCAAACAGAGCAGCCACACAGCTGCTCTTTTAATTCATCTAAATGATGGATGCGAATTACACGCTCGTCATCAACACGATTGATAGCTTCACCATTAAATAACTGCACCGTTTTGATACCGGCGTTTAGTCCCGCCTCAACTCCTTTAGGAGTGTCATCAATATAAAGACAGTCACTTGGTAAAAAGCCCATGCTCATAGCACTGTACATGATTAAATCGGGCTCAGGCTTCCAACTATTCGCATCGAATGCCGAGAACACTTTCCCTCGGAAAGCATCGAGTAAACCGGTTAACTCCAAAGCGTATTCAATTTTATCTTTAGGTCCATTAGACGCCACACAATATTCGATATTATGCGAATCCAAAAACTGAATTAATCGTTTTGCGCCATCCATCGGCTGTAAGTGACGCACAAAAAGAGACTGGACTTCTTCTCGGTATTGCGGCTCTAAAACATCAATTGGGACTTTGATATCTTTCAATTCTTTAGTATCTAAAAGGATGTCAGCGAGCTTTCCTCCTTTAAAGTGAGAAACGCACTCTTCCATCGTTAACGCAGCCCCATGCTGGTTAAATACGTTGACGAGCGCTTGGCAACACAGTCTTTCGCTGTCGACCAACGTACCATCACAGTCAAATATCACGCACTTAATATTGGTAATTGCCATAGCCATCTCCAGACGTCTTAAAGGCTCAAGCCCAAGCTGATTTTAAGAATGTTTGGATTAATCTTATTTGAGTTTGGGATTGTTGAAACGACGAGCTTGGCATTTCATGGAAATAGAAGGGAGCAATTACAGTTTTTCTAAGCAAGATCACCCAACGTCATCTTGCTTTACTTTTTATGCACATTGATGTGTAAGTTAGTCTTCGATAACCACTGAGTCTAACAGTTTTTGCTCGGTGCTTAGTCTTTTAGCCAGATCAGCCACAAACGAGCTTTTGTATTTTGATTCAGAAACAGCGACATCAGAGATGAGTGTATTTCCTTCGAGATGGCTAACAATAGCAGCACCAATTGGGACTCCTGATTTAAAACCAACATATAATTCAAAATCTGGCGTGAGGATAATCTGTGTCAGATATTCAATGATCATATCTTTATCATGCTGCTGTTCCCAGCGCTGAGATTGCAAGATAGAGAACATAATGGTCAGTCGATGAAAATCGACCAGAAAAATATCGTCGGGGTTAAATTCAGAGTCACTTTCCAGTAATGTGTCTTTGTCGACTACTTGATACGTTGCTTTTTCTAGCGTTTTGAAATAGACATCGCGCCCTTTCAAACTCTTTGGTGTCGGAAATTCAACTTCGACCAGATCATACAGCCATGTATTTTTACGCTCGATACTGGCTAACTGTTGTTCATTCATCTTGATACCTTCGTTTAGAGCAGTACATTAGCATGAAGCCCGCAACAAACCTAGCGCACATAGACCTTTCCGTGGCTAAATTTTGTTTTAGGTGCAAACCTCTGATAGATTTCATCAATATCTTTCCTAGTTAAGGACAAAAATAATGAAAAAGATGCTGTTAAGTGCATTGCTTGCTACTACTCTAGTTGGTTGTTCAGATAACGATGTTGCTGACGTGGGGCTCGGTTGGTTTACTTTGAAAGACATCAAAGTCGGTGAGTTGAAAGACGAGGTGGTAACAGGTGTCACATGTCACATCGCCTCTATCGAAGCGGATTTCAGCTTAGCAGATCCAAGTGATAGCTCAATATCATGTCGTCAGACTGGCGAAATCACACCGGAAATGATTGCAAAAATAGATAAGAGTAAGTCCGGTGAAATTGTATTTAAGAAGTCAAAAAGCATTTTCTTCAAAACAATGAAGGTTCGCCGTATTTATGATGCCGATAACCAAACCTTACTCTACTTGTCTTATACAACAAAAGAGACCGATGGTAGTTTTAAGCATAGCCTTTCGACAGTCCCACTTTGGGGTACCAAGGCTTACGTTGAGCCAACTGAAGTGAAAAAGTAACGCGGGTAAATTTAGTTAGCGCGGAGCAGGCTCTTTCCGGGCGCTGCTGAGCAACAAGTTTAAAAAACAACCCATTGCAATACGACAAGCCTCATAAATTGCAGCTGCTTTGGTTGCTATTTACTCAGCTCGCTGATTTTTTCAGCGAGCAGACTTCTTTGTAATAAATCGCCACGATTTTCATTTTTTTGTGAT
The DNA here is from genome assembly GCF_033339515.1 of Vibrio sp. 2130-1. Lineage (NCBI taxonomy): Bacteria > Pseudomonadati > Pseudomonadota > Gammaproteobacteria > Vibrionales > Vibrionaceae > Vibrio > Vibrio sp. 2130-1. Next base: position 98,258 of record NZ_JAWOUT010000008.1, on the reverse strand, counting down.
ACAATCCCGCCTCTTTTTTTTCTCACTCAAGAACAAGCATGAAGTTTCCTGGTCAGCGTAAATCTAAACACTACTTCCCAACTCACGCTCGAGATCCATTAGTAAACCAAATCCGACAGGCACCTAAGCTATATCGCCCAACTATTGTTGGTGTCGGTCAAACCATTGTAGATATCGAAGCACGTGTAGATGACGCGTTTTTAGAGAAATACAACCTGAGTAAAGGACATTCGCTCGTTCTTGAAGAAAGCAAAGCAGATGCACTTTACGAAGAACTGGTTGAGCAAGGCCTGATCACACACCAATACCCAGGTGACACGATTGGCAATACTCTTCACAACTACTCAGTTTTAGCCGATAGCAAATCCGTTTTGCTCGGTGTGATGTCTAAGAACATTCAAGTCGGTTCTTTTGCTTACCGCTACCTTTGCCGTACGTCTTCACGCATGAACCTTAACCATTTACAAACGGTAGATGGCCCTATTGGTCGCTGCTACACCCTAATTTCTCAAGACGGTGAGCGTACATTTGCTATCAACGAAGGTCATATGAATCAACTACTTCCGGAAAGCATTCCTGAAGAGATCTTTGAGAAAGCATCAGCCCTGGTTGTTTCTTCTTACCTAATGCGTGGTAAAGAAGAAGATCCAATGCCTAAAGCGGTACAAAGAGCGATCGACTTTGCTAAGAAGCACGATGTCCCTGTTGTACTTACGTTAGGGACGAAGTACGTTATCGAAGGCAACGCACAGTGGTGGCAAGAATACATTCGCGAAAACATTTCTGTTGTCGCTATGAATGAAGAAGAAGGTGCGGCGCTAACAGGTGAAACAGAGCCGCTAGCTGCTGCTGATAAAGCACTTGAATGGGTTGATCTCGTACTGTGTACGGCAGGACCAAATGGTCTGTACATGGCTGGTTACACCGACGAGAAAGTAAAACGAGAAACCACACACGACATCCTTGAAAGCTCCCTCGAAGCCTTTAACCAGTACGAGTTTAGTCGTGCGATGCGTAAAGAAGACTGTCAAAACCCAATGAAGGTCTACTCTCACATCGGCCCTTACCTTGGTGGACCACTAGAGATTAAGAACACTAACGGTGCAGGTGATGCAGCCCTTTCAGCCTTACTGCATGACATGGCAGCAAACTCTTTCCACCAAAAAGAAGTGCCTAACTCAGAAAAGCACGAAGTACGATGCTTAACCTACTCCTCGCTTTCTCAGATCTGTAAATACGCAAACCGAGTAAGCTATGAAGTGTTGACGCAGCACTCTCCTCGCCTATCGCGAGCGCTTCCTGAACGAGAAGATAGCTTAGAAGAGACTTATTGGGATCGTTAAAACGACAGCTTTAAAGCTAAAAATATATCAAGGTCACCATTTGGTGGCCTTTTTGTTTTTATCTAGCACTATAACGAGTAGATTTCGTTAGTATGTCGCACAATACGAAGCAGTAAACTCTTTACAAGCCTAACCGAAACAGTACCATCACCAAGCAGACCTTTGCCTCACAATAATACTCGTTATAACTTAGGTAGTTTTTCAACGCTACCTGAGTGCCACTTTGGGGATTCTCCATGCAGTCAGATATCGAAATTTGCCGAAACACACCACTTTCTTCTATTGATGTTATCGCGGAAAAAGTAGGACTATCACCCGAAGAGTATGACACTCACGGGAAGCACAAAGCCAAAGTCCACCCAAAATGTTTGGAACGACTCAAAGCAAATGATGACGGTAAACTTGTACTCGTCACTGCGATCACGCCGACTCCTCTTGGCGAAGGAAAAACCGTTACGACGATAGGCCTGGCGCAAGGTTTAGCAAAGCTTAATCAATCTGTTATTGCATGTATAAGGCAACCTTCGATGGGACCCGTCTTCGGTATTAAAGGTGGCGCAGCGGGCGGCGGTTATTCTCAAGTAGCTCCAATGGAAGAGTTAAACTTACACCTTACTGGTGACATTCACGCAGTGACAGCGGCGCACAACCTTGCTTCAGCCGCTCTTGACGCTCGCTTGTTCCATGAACAACGCGAGGGTTATGATGCCTTTGAATCACGCACCGGGTTAAGAGCACTTAAAATCGACACGGCAAGTATTACTTGGAAACGAGTGATGGACCATAATGATCGTGCACTACGTAAAGTCAAAATTGGCCTCAATGATGCAGGAAAAACCATCAATGGTTTCGAGCGTGACGAAGGGTTCGATATTTCAGCCGCTTCTGAGTTAATGGCTATCATTGCACTAGCCAAAGATTTAAAAGATTTACGCCAACGTATCGGGAAAATTGTCGTAGCGTACGATTTGAACGGAAACCCGGTCACCACGGAAGATCTACAAGTTGCAGGAGCAATGGCAGTAACACTAAAAGAGGCGATTGCACCAACACTGATGCAAACTCTAGAAGGTGTTCCTACGTTGATCCATGCAGGTCCATTTGCAAACATCGCCCATGGAAATTCATCCATTATCGCGGACGATATTGCGCTAAAACTGTCAGGTTACACGGTAACTGAAGCCGGTTTTGGTTCGGATATGGGATTTGAGAAAGCGTGTAACATTAAAGCTGCTGCCGCCAACAAAGCTCCTGACTGTGTAGTGATCGTAGCAACATTACGCGGCCTCAAAGCGAATTCTGGACACTACGATTTACGGCCAGGTATGGCTATTCCAGATTCCATTTTTAATCCGGACCAAGCAGCATTGGAGGCTGGGTTTGAAAATTTAAAATGGCACATAAATAACGTTCATAAATACGGTTTACCTGCTGTCGTTGCCATTAACCAGTTTCCACAAGATTGTGTGAAAGAGCTTAAAGCTCTTGAAGAGCTGATTCACCAATTTAATCCAGAAGTTAAAGTAGCCATCAGCACCGCTTTTTCGCAAGGCGGACAAGGCGCAACGGAACTAGCTCAACATGTTATTGATGCGTGTACCACGCCTGTAGAGTTTTGTCCGTTATACAACAAAGAGCAATCATTACTCGAAAAGCTCATGGCAGTATGTGAAGCGGGCTATGGAGCAACCAATATAGAAATGACTCCTATCGCGACTGAACAGCTCAAACATTTTGAGCAATTAGGCTTTAACAACTTAGCGGTTTGCATCGCGAAGACACCACTATCGATAACCACAGACTCCGCAGTCAAAGGCGCACCAACTGGTTTTACCGTCCCAATCCGCGAGCTGCGCTTGTGTGCGGGCGCAGGATTCGTTTATGCATTATCTGGTACCGTGATGACGATGCCAGGCTTACCTGATAAACCCGCATTTATGAATTTAGATCTTGATGATGAAGGAAATATCATCGGTCTCTCTTAGTGCAGTGATAACGTATCGCTATCAGTGAAGTGAGCATATTCATTAAGTGAGTGGTCTACTTACCTATCCACTCACTCTCAACAACTGTGAAAAGAGTTGTCTCAGGCCTTCTACTCTTGAATTGTTGATACAAAGCTCTCTTGCCTTACATCAACGCGCCTGTTTTAGACCTTTAGAGTTAAAACGCTAACCCTAAACCTTGTTTAGCCATAGTTATTAAGCTAGAAAACCCTATTTATCTTCTTGTTTTGTCGCCACTTTACATTGTAAATCCATACTTGTTGACCTCTCCTTTCTACAATTTTGCGCCAATTTGATGCACGGGCTATTTAGCGCTTCACTAATATGGTGCAGTTGTCTTACAGTGAAATTTTAACCTCCTTGATTTTTAAGGAGATATTCTATGGCTCGATTCTTGTAGTAGACTTTTCACTAATAAGCACATTAGCACATGCTTTTCAAAACCTCTGCGTTGCATACCACCTCCTTCAGGTTAGCACCGTTTTGATGCATGTCAGAAAAGGGAAAGGGAATATTATGGAAGACGCACTCGCCGTAATTTTAGCAGGAGGGATGGGGTCTAGACTCAGCCCACTCACCGATGACAGAACCAAGCCAGCCGTACCTTTTGGCGGAAAATATAGAATTATAGATTTCACACTAACCAATTGTTTACATTCGGGTTTACGCAAGATCCTTGTTTTAACCCAATATAAATCTCATTCACTTCAAAAACACTTACGAGACGGCTGGTCGATATTCAATCCAGAGCTAGGCGAGTACATTACTGCTGTTCCACCACAAATGCGCAAAGGTGGTGCATGGTATGAAGGAACCGCCGATGCGATTTATCACAACATGTGGTTGCTATCGCGAAATGATGCAAAGTATGTGGTTGTGTTATCCGGCGATCATATCTATCGAATGGACTACGCTGCAATGCTTGAAGAGCATAAAGAGAAAGGTGCTAAGCTCACCGTTGCCTGTATGGATGTTCCCGTAGAGGATGCTTCAGCATTCGGTGTAATGGGCACCGCAGAAAACGGGCTCGTTACTTCGTTTATAGAGAAACCTGAAACCCCACCTACCCTTCCTGGAAGCGCGACCAGAAGCCTTGTTTCCATGGGAATATATATCTTTGATATGGATGTTTTGAAAGAAGCGCTTGAAGAAGACTCAAAACTCGATTCATCAAGCCATGACTTCGGAAAAGACATCATACCTAAGCTGATTGATACGGAATCCGTTTACGCTTATCAATTCTGTGGTAGTAAAGGGCGCGTCGATAAAGATTGCTATTGGCGCGACGTAGGTACCATTGATTCCTTCTATGAAGCGAATATGGATCTACTAGAACCTGTGCCGCCAATGAACCTTTATCAGTCTAATTGGGCGATTCGTACTTACGAGCCGCAGTTTCCACCAGCTCGTACTGTATCGTCGGCTACGGGTAATGAAGGTATTTTTATTAACTCCATCATTGCTACCGGTGTCATCAATTCCGGAGGCTCAGTACAGCACTCCATAATCTCCTCTAACGTACGCATTCAAGATAGTGCAACGGTAGTCGATTCCATCATTTTTGATGACGTAGAAGTTGGTGAAGGAAGTCAGTTGGTAAACTGCATAGTTGATAAACATGTTCGTATTCCGCCACATACTCAAATTGGCATCAACAAACTTGAAGATGCGAAGCGATTTAAAATCTCAGACAAAGGTATTGTCGTCATACCCGAAAGTTACCAATTCGATTAAACGACAAACTATCACAACAAAAAAGCGCACGATAATCATCGTACGCTTTTGTTTAAGTGCCTGTAAACATTAGGCTATAATAAATAATCCATAATAATTAGATGTTACATACCGTTGACCAGCTACCATCTGTACCCGGTTCAGCCGCTGTCCACCAGTTCGCTTGGTAAACCACACCGTTGTGGATGATCTTATCACCTTGGTTAGCGTGGCTTGGATTACCTGCCCAATCCGTTTGTGGCAGAGCTGGGTATGTCACTAAACCTGTCGTATCACACGTACCTGGTTCAGTGCTACCACCACCCGTGCCCGCATTGAGATCACCAATTGGTAGAGCTGGCTGTTCAAACTTAAACGCAAACTCTTTACCACCAGAAATCACTGAGTAGTTAGCCGGACCAGAGATTGGTAGGTAGTAAACCATATCAAGCTCGTAAGTGCCGCCCGCTGGCAAGTCTTTCCATGCTGGTAGAGAGAACGACACACGGTGCATTACGCCATCTAAGCCACCAATGTTGTTTGCTCGAGTATGTCCAGAAGCAATCACTTTCAAACCACCACCTGATTGGTCTTTCGCGTTGTCCGGCGCAGATACTGGGATATCGAATTGGAATTCAGTACCGCCAGGGATCGCTTGACCAGTGTTGTTCGTAAACGTGATTTTCGGGTTAATTGGGTAGTTTTGGTCGCCAACTTTGAAGCCGCCAACACTAACAGTAATGTCTACTGCTTCAGTTGGTGTTGGACCAGTCGCTACTTTGTTACCGTAAGGCGTCGCAGACTTAAACTTGTCGTAGATAGCTTTGGTCATAGTGTTACCCATGTGGTATTCACCATTACCCGCCGCACAAGCTTGTTCAGTTGCATCTACTGCCGTACGACTACCATTTGCATCCAGTACGTAACAGTTGTAGTCACCTGCTAGTTCCCAGAACATGATACCGCCGATCTCTTTATCGATAACGTAATCGGCTTTCACCTCGATAGAAGCTTTATCTTCCGTAGATAGGAATACGCTCTTCTCTGCGTTCCACAGCCAAGGTGCCACAGCAACGCTATCGTAATGACGAGTATAAGTACCAACAAACTTATCTGAAGGATCGTTGACAGGGTCAAGACCGTAAGCAGCTGCGTAAGAGCCCCAAATACCGCTTTCTAGGTTCTTAGCATGCCACATTGGGTTAGAACCAGCGCCCATTTCGTTTCCTTTAGGGTCGGTATCATGCCACATGTTGTCGATACCAATAGCGCCGTGACCACAGTTGTTCTTCTCACCTTCACCTGTGCCCGGTTGGCACTCTGCTTGGTTTGGTAGTGCCGCTCGGCCCCAAAGGCCATTTTCGCCACCAGTAACACCTTGCCAACCACGGGTGTAGTAAGGAACACCAATGTTGATACGACCTGCTGGCATAGAACCACGGAAGTAATGGTAAGCCCAGTCTGTGTTCAAGTAACCGATACCACCGTATGCAGCAGTACCGTATACGTTCCACTGCGCTAGCTCCGAGTCTTTACCTGTATCGAATAAAGCCGCGTTATGACCAACGTGATCATTCCAAGCCCCATGCAAGTCGTAAGACATGATGTTTACGTAGTCTAGGTACTTAGTTACATCGAAGGTTTCCATCCCACGTAGCAAGTAACCTGAAGATGGTGCTGCGATAGTCAGCATATAATGAATACCATCTTGTGCGGATGCCGCATCAAGTTTCTCACGCAATACTTTCATCAGCTCTTGGTAAGACGCCCATAAATACTGACGACGTGGTTCCATGAAGTCTTTGTCGTAAGGGTTACCAGCACCAGCCATTGACGTCGGGTATTCATAGTCGATATCCAGGCCATCGAACTTGTACTGACGCATCATTTCAACGGCAGAAGTTGCGAACTTCTCAATACCAGCATGATTAATAGAACCGTCCGCATTCGTCGTCATGGTGTAGAAGCCACCATCAGCTACACGATCGCCGTTCGTATCGAAGTGACCGCCCGTTTCAGCCCAACCACCAATCGAGATTAGCGTTTTAACATCATGTTTTTGCTTGTAAGTTGCTAGTGCACCAAAATGACCTTTAAAACCAAGAGCAGGATCTACCTCAACGCCTGGCCAAGTTTTACCTGTAGCAGGGTTGTTAGGATCATTAACGTCGCCAACGTTTACTTTGCCGTCAGAACCAATGCTCACAAACGCGTAGTTAATGTGAGTAAGTTGTTCCCAAGGAATGTCTTTAACAAGGTAAGTCGATTGTGGGTCGTCACCTGCTCGCCAACTGGTGAAGTAGCCGATTACACGACGTGGGTGATCAGCCCCCATTTTCTCACGGCCTTCTTCGTCATAAATAGAACAGTAAGGAACATCTACACCCGTTGTTTGATAAAGACCATCAGGACGACAATTAGATGTCACTGCGCCGCCGTTTACCGTTAACGTCGCAAGTGCAGAATCTGCTGTTGCTCCAGCATCATCGGTAGCTCTCGCATAAACACTTAATGAGCCAGCTTGTGAAGGGGTTACATCCAGCGTGTATGGCGCTGCTGTAGCAGTGCCAGCAAGTACACCTGCAACATAAAAATCAACTTTAGAAACGGTACCATCCGCATCCGTAGCATTTGCAGTCAGTGTGACGGAACCACCCAGGTCAATAGAGGTCGCAGAAAGCGCGACATCCACTGTCGGCGCTTCGTTACCAGGTTGCGCTGATGCCACAGTTAACGTCACAACACTTGCCGTACTAACGGCACCTGCATCGTCATAGGCCTTGGTAGAGAACTCGTGCTGTCCTTCAGTTGCTGTCCACGATGCAGCATACGGCGCAGACGTTGCCTGACCAACTAATACACCATCAACAAAAAACTCTACTTTGCTAACAGTCCCATCAGTATCTGCCGCATCTGCAGCTAGGTTAACAACATCACCCGCAGTCACAGAAGCCGACGCAGAAGGCGATGTCAGAGTAACCGTCGGGACTTCATTCTGAGGTGGATCAACCGGTCCAGTGCCATCACAAGCGCCAAGTGTTTCCCACTCGCCCCACTCACCAGATTGCGCTGGATTGTTGTTTTGCGTCCAGTAACGCGCTTTATAAGCATTACCTTCATGCTGAACTTGGTCGCCACCGTTATAAACTTTTGATGATTGCCAAGTTTCTAGAGGGGCACAGTCAACTGCTGCGTAGCTATTGAAGGCCATAAGACAAGAAGCGGTGAGTGTGCTTAGTGTGAACACGTTTTTCACTGCGTTGCCGTTTTTAAGGTGCATAATCGCTCTTCCTTAAGTTATTGTTAAAACAATACTAAATGCGCTAAACGAAGCGCATCTATACTTTTATTTCGACGTAAAATAACTTAAGTACAAGTTGGTGATTTCACACTATCTATTTACGAGTTTTCCACACCGCCTCGCAACAATCCACTAAATGATTGCAACAACGTACCTATTATTTGGCACCAGTAACTAATTTTATAACTTAAATAAATATGTCACTCGCAAATTAATAAAAAAGGTAAAAAAAGTCGCCATTTTGAAATAAAGATCACTAAGCCTTTGTTGACCTTGGCGTTTCATTAAAATGCCGCTTGTACTCGCGACTAAACTGTGATGGGCTCGTGTACCCAACCATTCTCGCTGCATCATTAACACGTCGCCCCTCTAACTGGATCAATTCGCGCGCTTTGTTAAGTCGAACTTTCTTAATATATTGCAACGGAGATTCAAGCGTGACATTGCGAAATGCTTGATGGAAAGCAGACACACTCATGTTGGCTTCTTCAGCCAATGCTTGTACGTTCAACTGTTCGTGATACGCTTGATGTACACGATTTAGTGCTTTAGCTACCCTCGCGTAAGAACCTTCTTGATGTGCTAGGTCAAATAAAACATACCCCTCTTTGCTCACCAAAGTACGATACACAATTTCCTCAAGAAGCAGCTCGCCAAGCATGATGACATCAAGCTCGTCACACATTGCTTTCATTAACCGCTTGCACGCATCCAACATACCTTCATTCATACGTACCGACTTAAGGCCGCAACGGGTCGCATCCAGACACTTATTACTGAATTTCTCACCCTCTAATTTTTTAACGAGTTTATGAAGAAGCGTTGGCGAAATATCTATCGAAATGCCAAGTAAAGGCTCATTGTTTGTCGCAAACGCTTCGCACTCTAGTGGCATGGGAACCCCGACAACAAGGTAATCATCGGGCCCATATTGCACTGGTGTATCACCAATATGAATGTTCTTATGCCCTTGACCCAATACGATGATGCCGGACTGATAGACAAACGGCTGGCGATGATTCCCTTTGCTACTGCGATAAAACCATACGCCATCTATCGCTGTTTTCTTCATACCTTCTAGGTCATGCAGCCCCTGCTTTTCAACATATTGCTGCATGATATCTGCGAGAGTGTGCATTAGAGCGCTCCATCAATGACCAACGAGTTTGGTCTCTATTATCGTTTCGAGCACTATACTTCCTCTCGACTTTAACTTTCTAGCTCAAGAGCATTAATTTTGTAGAAATAGGCAAATTATTTGCAGAAATCGACCTGTTAACCATCGTTAATCAGGACTAATATGCATGTATTCAATCTCCTTCACTGGAAGCAAGAGGGCTAATAATGAACTTTTCTTATGTAAACCCAACCAAGATTTTCTTTGGTCAAAAACAAATCGCAGCAATCAAAGAAGCTATCCCATCCGACCAAAAAGTTTTAGTGGTATACGGTGGTGGCTCCATCAAAAAAAATGGCGTGTACGACCAAGTAGCGGAAGCTCTTGAGGGACATGAATGGCTAGAGTTTTCAGGTGTTGAACCAAACCCAACCAAAGAAACACTCGATAAAGCAGTCGCAATGGTAAAAGAGCATGGCGTTGACTTTATTTTAGCGATAGGTGGTGGTTCAGTCATCGATGGTTCCAAATACGTAGCAGCGGCATCAAAGTACGATGGTGATGGTTGGGATATCATGATTGGTAAGCACCAAGTCACTGAAGCGACGCCTCTAGCTGCAATTTTGACATTGCCAGCAACAGGCTCAGAGTCAAACATGGGCGCAGTTATCACTAAAAAAGAAACTCAAGACAAACTTCCGTTCATGTCTCCAGCAGTGCAGCCAAAATTTGCCGTGTTAGACCCAGATGTAATGAAAACACTGCCAGAACGCCAGCTTATCAACGGCATTGTTGACGCATGGGTGCACGTATGTGAGCAATACTTGACGCTTCCTACCGGTGCAATGGTTCAAGATGGTTACGCAGAAACACTGCTGAAAACTTTAAAAACACTCGGAGAACAGTTTGCGGAACGAGACGACGATATGTGGCGCGCAAACTTAATGTGGTCTGCTAACCAAGCATTGAATGGGTTAATTGGTAGTGGCGTTCCACAAGACTGGGCGACACATATGATCGGCCATGAATTAACGGCTCTATGGGGCGTTGATCATGCGCGTTCTCTTGCAATTGTCCAACCGTCGTTACTTCGTAACCAAATGCAGTTTAAGCGCCCTAAGTTAGAACAAATGGGTCGCAACGTATTTGGTCTTGAAGCAGGTGAGGATTTAGCAGAGCGCACAATCGAAGCTATCGAAGCGTTTTATCATCAACTTGATGTCGCAACTAAGCTCGAAAACTATGGTGAGAGCCGTGAACAAGCTATCGATGCCATCATTGATCAACTAAACAAACACGGCATGACTGTTTTAGGTGAAAACCAGGCGATCACACTTGAACGTAGCCGAGAAATCTTAGAGTTAGCTGTCTCATAACTGCAACAATTCTTCACTGCCCTTCCTAGGGTTTAACGGTATTGTGACTTAACAGTCACAATACCGTTTTTTTATGCTATTTTGTAAGCCACATCACGTTCAAAACGAGGAGGCTTCTAAAAACAACGATTCCCTCCAGACAAAAAATCGGCCGTGTTGGTTAGTAAAGAGACAACTGTCCAGCTTTACACAAATAAAAATAATTGAGATCAAAGAACGAGTTAACTCGTTAATTAAGTTTTGATTTGTTGTAGTGATGTACTACATAATTTTGTCTGTTCGAGAAAACACTTTATGTGGCTAGTTGTTGTCGTATTAGCATTCATACATATCATCAGTATCCGTAAAGGCTCTAAATGGCTCTTTTACGTTTCTAAACCATTACCAGTGCTCTGTATGCTTGGTATTTTAATTCAGTCCCCGGCTTACCCAATGCCATATGCGCATTGGATTTTGATTGGCTTATCGCTCTCGTTGCTTGGTGACGTGTTATTAATGCTCCCTAGAGACAAGTTCATTACAGGATTAGTGCTCTTTTGCTCTGCCCATCTCTCCTATAGTTATGGTTTTGCCATCATGTCAGCGTGGCATTTTACACCTTGGCTCCCAATTGCCTTGTTCGGACTCGGTATATGCGTCTACTGGTTGTTCCGACCGGATCTCGGTAAAGAAAAACGGCCAGTTGCTAGTTATATATTGGTACTGATGACTATGTGCTGGGCTTCGATCGAGTATTATTTGAGTGGGAAAACACAATCCTCCTCTTTTGCAGTGCTCGGAAGCTTTATCTTTATTATCTCTGGCATCGTATTGGCTTTCGAACGCTTTGGAGGACGGTCAATATTTTCACGACAAGTTGTCATGGTGACCTACTATTCTGCACAGACACTAATGGTTATGTCTGTTGTTGCGATTGTTGTTCGTTATCCGTATCTCGTTGAACTGAGTTAGTCATACTCTAGACTGCACCAACATTAAAGAAACATGGATGTCTCTTGTAAGCGATCTGAATAGAGTCTTAAAATCATCGCCTAAACATTAGCTTATTCTTAATGAAATTACGCGCACAACTTGCTATTGTAAAAGGATATTTTTCCGTTATAGCGTGCCCCTTTGAAAGAGAATACTCCCGTCGTTGAGTTTAGCGACGTAAATAAGTGGTATGGCGATTACCACGCTCTAAAAGACATCAACTTCTCCGTGCATTCTGGCGAGATCGTCGTGGTGTGTGGCCCTTCAGGTTCCGGAAAATCAACGCTCATTCGTTGCATCAACCATCTTGAATCGATTCAAGAAGGCCAGCTTCATGTGTTCGACCAGCCTTCTCACGCAAAATCTCTCAAGCCCGGTAAAATCGGCATGGTGTTCCAACACTTTCACCTTTTTCCTCACTTGACTGTACTGGAAAACCTCACCTTAGCGCCGATTCGCACACTCAAATTATCAAAACAAGAAGCTGAAAAACGCGCAAAACATTACCTAAAGCGAGTCAATATTGAAGAGCAAGCGAGTAAGTATCCTATCCAGCTTTCTGGCGGTCAGCAGCAACGCGTCGCGATTGCCCGCTCCTTGTGTATGGAACCGGATTTACTCCTGTTTGACGAGCCAACTTCAGCGCTTGATCCGGAAATGATCAACGAAGTGTTGGATGTCATGGTTGAGCTGGCTCAAAGCGGAATGACGATGATTTGCGTCACGCATGAAATGGGATTTGCCAAAAAAGTAGCGAACCGCGTGGTATTTATGGATGAAGGCCAAATCTTGGAAATGAACTCTCCAGTCGCCTTATTTGAGACACCACAGCATCCACGCACCCAAGCATTTTTGAACCAAATTTTAAGTTACTGATGATAGTTCGCGTAATCAAACCTGTCCTTCAAGCTTTACTGCAAATGACGCTCCTCTTCATAGCGATTGTGTGGGTGTTGGACTCTGGTGCCGACGCTATGGGCTATCAATGGCAATGGGAGCGCGTACCTGATTACATCGCTTTTTATGAAGATGGCGAATGGTGGCCGGCAGAACTTATTGATGGGCTATTGGTCACGCTTAACATCTCTGCTATTAGTCTATTTTTTACCTTAGTGTTGGGGTTGGTCACCGCGTTACTAAGGCTTAGCGATTCGAAAGTCGGCAATGTTATTGGCACCACTTATGTCGAGGTAATACGCAACACGCCGTTGTTGGTGCAAATCTATTTGCTCTACTTCGTGTTTGGCCCCGTGATTGGTTTGGACCGATTCAGCACCGCCGTTTTGGCATTATCCCTTTTCCAAGGTGCCTACACCGCGGAAATATTCCGTGCAGGTTTAAACAGTATTCCTAAAGGGCAATTCGAAGCAGCACAAACTCTCGGACTATCACCGTTTTACACCTACAAAGACGTGATTTTGCCTCAGGTTTTACAGCGCACATTACCGCCATTAACCAATGAAGTGGTTTCTTTGATCAAAAACTCTTCCATTGTAAGCGTGATGGCGATTTTTGATCTAACAACACAGGCACGCAACATCGTCTCAGAGACGGCGATGCCGTTCGAAATTTGGTTTACCGTGGCAGCAATTTATCTTGCTCTCACTCTGTCACTTTCTGGCTTGTCTGCATGGCTAGAACACAAACTCGGAGCCAGTTGGCGCAAATTATAAGGAGATAACATGAAGTTATTCAAAGCGACCATTACTGCATTATTAGGGCTAGCCATCGCTATGCCTACAATCGCGAAAGAAGATGTCGCCACAACCAATGTAGATCAAATCAAAGAACGAGGCACTTTGCGCGTTGGTATGTCAACATTTGTACCTTGGGCAATGCGTAACAAGCAAGGTGAGTTAATCGGTTTTGAAATCGATGTTGCCAAACGCTTAGCACAAGATTCAGGTTTGAAAGTGGAATTCGTACCGACTGCGTGGGATGGCATTATTCCCGCACTACTGGCGAAAAAGTTCGACGTGATCATCGGTGGCATGTCGGTTACGCCTGAACGTTCCAAAAGCGTGTTGTTTACTGAGGCCTACTCGCACTCAGGCGTTCAAGTAGCAGCAAACAAAGAACTCGCCTCTGGTTTTAGCGAATTTTCGGATTTTGACTCACGACGCGTAAAAATTGCGGCTCGTCGCGGCGCATTCACCGTTCAAGTAGCCAGAGAAACCTTCCCGAAAGCGAAGATCCTGCAATTTGATGACGACGTGCAAGCGTTCCAAGAGGTGCTGAATGGTAACGCCCACGCGGTCATTGCTTCTAGCCCAAAACCAGAACATGAGACAGTGAAACACAGCGACAAACTATTCCTTCCATTCTCTGAGCGACTATCACAAGGCAACGAAGCCTTTGCAGTTCGCTTGGGGGAAGAAGATAAAAAGGCCTTTTTCAATAAATGGATTGAAGCAAGAACCCAAGATGGATGGTTAAAACAACGTTATGAATACTGGTTCTCGACATTAGATTGGCAAGATCAAGTCGCGCAAGGCCAGTAATCTAAATGGCTCGTGGACGCCGCGAGCCTATACTCTCCAATCATCCATTTTACTTTTCCATAACTTATCGGAGTCAAATTTTTGGGCGAACACACTACCACTCGCACAGCACCCGCGAAATCCAGCACAGGCTGCCTTTTACCGCAATTAAACACACTAGACTGGGTACTACTTGTTATGTGCGGTATCGGTGGTGTTTGGCTGTACCATCGGTCCGCTGTTGGTGTGCATTATTTGTGGCAGTGGAAAGAGGCGCTTGAATTACTTTTCACGCCTAGAGCAGATGGTGGTTTGCCCTACTTCTTCCAAGGTTTGATTTCGACGTTAAGGCTCAGTATTTGGGGCATCAGCTTCGCATTAGTGTTTGGCACTTTGTTAGGCTTAGCACGCTTCTCTCGTTCCGTTTGGTTGCGCACACCTGCCAATGCGTTTATCCAGTTAGTGAGAAACATCCCTCCGTTGGTGTTTGTTTTTATTTTCTACTTTTTCATTTCTAACCAATTGATCCCGTTGCTCGGTTTGGAAGATCTTCTACGAAACTACAACGGCGAACCAAATGCGCTACAGCGCTTTCTGTTTGGGCCTTCTAACCTTTGGGAAAACCTTGCCTCTGGCGTGTTATGCGTCGGCTTACTCTCTTCTGCCTACATTGCAGAAGTTGTGCGCGGTGGTTTACAAAGTATCGACCAAGGTCAGTGGGAAGCGGCTGACTCATTGGGCTTGTCTCGATGGGTGAAATACCGATTTGTTATCGCGCCACAGGTGCTTAAATCAATAACACCTGCACTTGCCGGTCAAACCATCTCTTTGGTGAAAGACACCTCTATTGTTTCACTGATTTCGATACAAGAAATGACGTTTGTTGGGACAGAGATGGCAAATTCATCAGGGTATATATTTGAAATTTGGTTGATTGTCGGCCTTGCTTACTTCTTAATTTGTTTTGGTCTGTCACTTATTTTTCGCCATATTGAAGCAAAATCGGAAGCCATTTCAAATTAACTCAACCGCATATGTAATTAGGCACATTTGATTCTTCAAATCAGAATTGCACCCTGTTACATTGGCAAGATGCTAAATTTTCGGCGTTTTTCATGGAGTTAAAGAATCAATCCGACTACGAGCGATACATAAAACAAGATAATCTTGGTGAATATTACGTAGTTCTCAATCAATTCACTTTTCACAGTGTTTATCAGCCAATTTTTGATAGACGCCAACGTATTATTGGTATGGAAGCCTTACTGCGTATTCGTGGCATTGATGGTTCCCTAATTCGTCCTGACGTGTTTCTGGCCAATAATGGTCTTGATCCCTACTTTCGCTTATGTGTAGAGTTTTTATCCAGAGCAATGCACATTCGAAATTTTGCACGCTATTTCGCGGGGACGCCGATCAAACTGTTTCTTAACGTCATGCCTCAAACGCTACTCACACTAACCAAAGACATGGGCTTTAAAGATAACGGTCTGCTTTACAAACGCCTTTCCGAACTTGGTATGAGCCCATCAGACGTCGTTTTTGAAGTAGTCGAAGAGTCATGCGGAAATACGGATTTATTAATCAAAGCCGTACAGTTAATGAAAGCAAATGGTTTTATCTTTGCTATCGATGATTTTGGCGCCCAACATTCTGATATCGCACGTGTTCAGCAGCTCTGCCCTGACATCATCAAAATCGATCGTTCCTATTTGCTAGACTACTGCGCCGGAGAAACCTTTTCCATACATAGCGCCGTTGATCTAGCGGATCATATGGGAGCAAAAGTCATTATAGAAGGGGTTGAAGAAGACGTGCAGCTACAAGCTATGTATCAACTTAATTTGGATTATTACCAAGGCTTTTACTTAGGAAAGCCTTGCGCCATTCATCACTGGACAGATAGCCTAAACATCGAGACGACTGTGCATTAACACTGCCCACTTACAGCACAGTGAAACCAAAAAAGCGCCGATATAATATGCTCGGCGCTTTTTAGTTTTACTCAGATGTCACTTATTTAGTTAAGCGTTCATTTCCCTAGAAAAAATCAATAGAATTACGACCGCTCTTCGGATCACGAGTGGCTTGCGGTTTGTCTTCTTTTTTGCCTTTCTTAGCAGACTGAGACAACGCTTCTTTCTGCGCTTTACGTTCTTTATGCGCTGCTTTTCGGCCTGTTGACTTAGGTCCAGAGCCTTTAGCTGGCTTGCTTTGGCGAGATTTCTCTTTACGTGCAGATTGCGCTTCTTTCTTCGCTTTCTTTTCTGCTTTTTGCTCTGCCGTTTCAGGTTCGGTTACTGGCGCATCGCAAACCACAACATAATATTCCTGGTTAAACTCAAAAAAGTCACCATCATACATCTTGCGGCGCTTACGTGTTTCTAGTTCACCATTCACCGCGACGTAGCCTTCCTCGATGATATGTTTTGCTTCGCCGCCACCGCTGACCAAGTTTGCGATTTTAAAAAGCTTGTACAGTTCGATTGGATGCGCATCAACATCGATGCCAATCGCTTCGATCTCAATCTCTTCGCCTTCTAAATACTCTTCGTGGTCGTAATCTTGGGTCATGTTACTTACTCTTACTATTTGATGCCCTGAAGTTTAAACGCAATGCTTAAAAATAGAAACCTCTGGCGATGTTCAATCACCGATTCACCTTGGCATTTGAGCACCTCTTAACCCATTTAGCTTGTCGCTCGTTAGCTTGTATCTCGATGCGTAGCTCAAACGAAGCTGCAATTACGCAACCTGAAGGTATATACTCTCTAAGTTATTGTTGAAAAGAGCGAATACTTTGTCTCAACCAAGTAGAATTACCTTTGTCACTGCGAACTTGTTTAATTTTGTCGCACCGCCTAACGCTTACTATGATTTCGAGAACATATACTCGTTAGAGCAATGGCGAGACAAACTTTCGTGGACGCAACGTCAAGTTGAAAAACTGGAAGGCGACGTGATTGGCTTACAAGAAGTATTCAGTATCGAGAAGACCCAGGCATTCTTTTCAACCATCGGCTACCCCTACTTTGCGACCGTTGACACCCCACATGTTGAGGATGAGTACATTTACTCAAGCCCTGTTGTGGCAATCGCATCTCGGTTTCCAATAGAAAAAGTACAAGCGGTAGAGTTTGACTTAGCAACGCTTGAGCCTTTTGGAGTAAGTGTTGTTCCAGAGTTCAGTCGCAAACCTATCTATGCCCAAGTAATACATCCTGTACTTGGTCATATCGCCGTTTACGTAACGCACCTGAAATCTCAACGCCCAGCCGACTCAGAACAACCAGAAACGTCTAGCACGATTATTGGGCGCTGGTTATCCACCCAGCAAAGAGGCTGGGAAGCAGCGATGTTAAGAGACGCGATGCAAAAGAGGTATCGAAAAGAACCAATGCCGACAGTGTTAATGGGCGATATGAATCAGCCTATCACTCCTATCAGCGTTAACAGCACATTGGTATCCAATACTGGTGACAGCGTCACTGAATTACAACTCAAAGATGGTTGGTTATTGCAAAGTGACACCCTGAAGGATGAACGCCCAGCCACGCACTATCATTTTTCCACTGGGAATGTACTCGACTATATCTTGCTCTCACAAGAGTTTGACACCTTATCAGATATATCGGTTGCCGAGGTTGTTGACTATCAGGTGTCTAACCAACATCTGATCAACCCGATTTATGACAGAGATAAAAACGCCAGCGACCACGCATTTGTGGCACTGACGGCTGAAGTAAAGCTTTGAGCAACCTATTTAGTTACTTAGTGACGTTTCACAATTTTACGCGGGATAAGTTCTACGCCAGGCTTGTAACGCTTGGCGGAAGCATTGAGTGCTAACTCCATTGCGCTGTCCGCGATCAACTCAAACTGTTGAGGCAAAGAGTTGATTTTCACAGGCAAAAAGTCCAGCAGTCGATTATCACCAAATGTCGCTAAACGCACCTTTCCCATCAGTTCTGGTTTTTCTAGCATTACATCCAACACACCTTCTAACAGTGTGTATGACGTTGTAACAATGGCATCTGGCAATGCGTTCTCTGTTAACCATCTCTCTAAGACTTTCTTGCCTTCTTCCCGGGAGAAGTGTTGTCCATAACCCACTGTTGCCGTTTTACCACCTTGTTGAGAAGCAGATAGAAAACCAAGCTCACGCTCTTTTGAGACTTGAAGATCTTGCAATGCACCGATTAAGCCAATGGACTTAATATCCTCTGACAGTACTGACTGAGTGAGTTCAAGTGCGGCATCAAAATCTTCGCTGATGACACAACAAAAGTGCTCATCATCCATTGGACGGTCTAGCGCGATAACTGGCGTACCAGAATTTTGCAACTTAAGATAATACTCGTTTGCAGTGGGCATACCACTTGCCACAAACAACGCATCAATACGACGACTGACTAATGCTTCCGCCACCTTTTGCTCTGTATCAGGATCATCATCAGAGCAGCCAATCAAAATTTGGTACCCCGCTTTCCGAGAGTTTTGCTCTATCAGCTTTGCAAGACGCGCATAACTGGTGTTCTCTAAGTCTGGGATGATAAGCCCAAATGAGCGTGAATTACCTGCCCGCAAGGAAGACGCCGCATGATCTGGCTTATAATTGTACTCTTCTACAACGGCCATCACCTTTTTCTGAGTCTTCTCGCTGATGCGGTATTTCTGCGCTTTTCCGTTAATCACATAGCTTGCAGTTGTCTTAGAAACACCCGCTAATTTGGCTATTTCATCCAGTGTCATATTCTAAACCTTATTCTGTGCGCGCGATCATATTAATACATCAACGATCTTTCGATAAGTTGAATTATAAGCTGAACCGATTCAGTATAAAAGCTGAAAGGATTCAGCAAAACTTAAAAATTGACGTAAATCACCCGAACACGCAACAAACCAATTTGTGAGCTAGGCTATAGGACAGCGGCAAAGGCTCGTTTGTTAACGTCAGTTTTTAAAACAGTTTTTCTGAGTCTTTTAAAAAATTTACCAACAAGCTGAATCGATTTAGCTGGAAATATAAAAGGTTTGAGGAGTGATAAGCGCTCAGAAGAAGCGGCGTTCAACTTCTCACACAGAATACATTTTTAAATTGATACCTTAAGGCTGGAGAAGCACCATGCTTAAGCTAAATAAGAACGACATTACCCTCTCGCAATCAGCGACAGATAAGTTTGAAGCAATAAAGAGTATTGCTCATAGCCTGACTGATAAAGGCCTAGTTGAACGCGGTTACGTTGAAGGCATGCTAAACCGTGAAAACCAAAACTCTACGTTTCTGGGGAACGGTATCGCCATACCGCACGGTACAACCGACACTCGTACAATGGTGAAAACAACGGGTGTTGCTGTGCATCACTTCCCACAAGGTGTCGACTGGGGTGATGGCAATACTGTGTTCGTCGCTATCGGTATCGCAGCTAAATCTGATGAGCACCTTGGCATTCTTAAACAGCTCACCAAAGTGTTAGGCGCAGATGGCGTAGAAGAGCGTCTGCGTAATGCAAAAAACGAAGACGAGATCATCGCCCTACTGCACGGTGATGTTCAGCTTGAAGCAGACTTTGACGCTTCTTTAATTCAACTGATGTTCCCTGCGAGCGACATGCTACAGATGAGTGCTGTTGCAGGTGGCCTGTTAAAAAATACGGGATGTGCTGATAACGAATTCGTTGCTGATCTCGTTACCAAACAACCAACTCACTTAGGTAACGGCCTGTGGTTAATTGGCAGTGACAAACATGTCACTCGCACAGGCGTGTCATTTGTCTCGACGGCAAACGACTGCGAATATGAAGGTCAAAAAGTGCGTGCACTTGTCGCGTTCGCGGCATGTAACAATGCTCACCAACCTATCCTAAAAACGCTTTCTAACATTGTGTTTAACAATGAACACGGCAAGCTTTTAGATGCATCAGTAGAACAGATTCTTGCTTTGTTCAAAGGTGAAGAAGTCACAGCCGCATCTTCAGAAGAAGGCAATACCGCTGTATTTAAAATCAAAAACTCTCACGGCCTACATGCTCGTCCGGGGGCAATGTTAGTCGCAGAAGCGAAAAAGTTTGAATCCACTATACGTGTTGCCAACCTAGACGGAGATGGAAAAGCAGTAAACGCGAAGAGCCTAATGAAAGTCATCGCGCTGGGCGTTAAGCACGGTCACCAACTTCAATTTACAGCAGAAGGCCCTGATGCGCCGCAAGCCTTGGAGTCTATCGGAAATGCAATCGCTTCTGGCCTTGGTGAAGGTTAAGGATCCGATATGACAAACAAAACAAATAAGGTTGTCACTATTACGCTCAACCCAGCATTGGATTTAACAGGTTCAGTAAATGAACTAAACGTTGGTTCCGTGAGCTTAGTACAGCAAAGCAATCTCCACGCTGCTGGTAAAGGTGTCAACGTAGCAAAAGTATTGAGCGATTTAGGCGCAGATGTCACGGTTACCGGCTTTCTTGGTAAAGATAACCCTGAGCTATTCCATCAGCTTTTCAATGACATCGGCGTTAAGAATGAGTTTGTAGAAGTACAAGGTGCAACTCGTATCAACGTCAAGCTCGTTGAGGCTAATGGAAACGTTAGTGACATTAACTTCCCTGGTGTTCAAGTTACGGCAGAAGAAATCGCGCGCTTTGAAGAAACCCTATTCCGCCTTGCTGAAACACACGATTACTTTGTATTGGCAGGCAGCCTACCGGGCGGTGTTACTGCAGAGCAATGCGCTGCATGGATAGAAGCACTGCATCAACAAGGCAAAAAGGTGTTGTTCGACAGTAGCAAAGCCGCATTGAAGTCAGGTATTGATGCTCACCCATGGTTAATTAAACCTAACGATGAAGAACTTGGTGATTTTGTTGGCGAACATCTAGCAACACCTGAACAGTGCCAAGCTGCAGCGCAAACACTGAGCGACAAAGGCATAGAAAACATCGTGGTTTCTATGGGACCTGACGGTGTTATGTGGCTCAACCAAGGCGAATGGCTTAGTGCAAAACCGCCTCGAATGCATGTCGTGAGCACCGTTGGCGCAGGCGATACGCTGGTCGCTGGCTTGTGTTGGGGCCACATGCAACTGATGCCTAAAAACGATTTATTGCGCTTCGCTACGGCACTTTCTGCTTTGGCAGTTAGTCAAGTTGGCGTAGGGCTAACCAGTCAGGAAGAACTGGAAAATATCAAGCGACAAACTGAAGTTAGCGCGCTTTACCCTATTACAAACTTAGAACAAAACTAAGGAACAGAAGGTTATCGTATGAATATTGCCATTATTACTGCCTGTCCGAGCGGTGTAGCAAATAGCATCCTTGCGGCAGGATTACTAGAACAAGCCGCCGCAAAATTAAACTGGAATGCCAAAATAGAATGTCAATCAAGTGTGGTTGAACCAACACTATTGACGGAAGCTGACGTTGAACAAGCAGAAGTCATTGTCATTGCGGCAAATACTAGCGTCGACACTTCTCGTTTTGTAGGAAAAAAGGTTTACCAAGCGGAAATTAGCGAAGTAGCAAAAGACGCAACTGCGTTTCTCCAGCAAGCGGTTGAAAACGCCACTTTACTTGAAAAAGCAACCACACTTGCAGCCCCTATCACTGCTGAAGCAACATCAGCATCAAAGAAGATTGTTGCAATCACGGCATGCCCTACTGGCGTTGCGCATACCTTTATGGCGGCAGAAGCTTTAGAAGAAGAAGGCAAGCGTCGTGGCCATCAAATCAAGGTGGAAACTCGTGGTTCAGTTGGCGCTAAAAACCAACTGACTGAGCAAGAAATTGCAGATGCCGATCTGGTGATCATTGCTGCGGATATTGAAGTGCCACTTGATCGCTTTAACGGCAAAAAGATGTACCGCACGAAAACAGGCCCAGCTCTGAAGAAAACAGCCGAAGAGATGGACAAAGCATTCGAGCAAGCCACGGTGTATCAACATTCTGGTTCAGCTAACTCTTCATCTTCCACCGAAGAGAAAAAAGGCGCTTACAAACATCTAATGACGGGTGTTTCGCACATGCTTCCTGTCGTCGTTGCAGGTGGTTTGATCATCGCTCTATCTTTCGTGTTCGGTATTGAAGCATTTAAAGAAGAAGGCACACTAGCAGCAGCCTTGATGAACATTGGTGGTGGCTCTGCATTCGCATTGATGATTCCTGTACTTGCTGGCTATATTGCGTTTTCAATCGCTGACCGTCCTGGTCTGGCTCCTGGTCTTGTTGGTGGTATGCTAGCAAGTTCAACGGGTGCTGGTTTCCTAGGTGGTATCGCAGCTGGCTTCATTGCCGGTTACGCAGCGAAACTCCTCGCAGATAAGGTGAAACTGCCACAATCGATGGAGGCGCTTAAACCGATTCTGATCATTCCATTTGTGGCAACATTGTTCACCGGACTTGTCATGATCTACATCGTAGGCGGCCCAGTTTCAGGCATCATGAACGGCCTGACTGACTTCCTAAACAACATGGGATCTGACAGTGCAGTACTACTGGGTATTATCCTTGGCGCAATGATGTGTTTCGACCTAGGAGGCCCTGTCAACAAAGCCGCTTACGCATTTGGTGTTGGCCTTCTGGCTTCACAAACTTACGCGCCAATGGCGGCAATCATGGCCGCAGGTATGGTTCCTGCGCTAGGTATGGGTTTAGCGACCTTCATTGCGAAGAACAAATTTGAACAAAATGAACGTGAGGCTGGTAAAGCATCATTTGTCTTGGGCCTGTGTTTCATCTCTGAAGGCGCAATTCCATTTGCTGCGAAAGATCCAATGCGCGTGATTCCATCTTGTATGGCAGGTGGCGCGCTTACTGGTGCCCTATCGATGCTATTCGGTGCGAAATTAATGGCACCACACGGCGGTCTATTCGTGCTGCTAATTCCTAACGCAATTTCACCAGTATTAATGTATTTAGTGGCTATTGCAGCGGGTACAGCGGTAACTGGCTTTACTTACGCATTCTTAAAAAGCAAAGCAGAAGCGAAGCAAGAAGTCGCAGCCTAATTAGAGCGACTCCGGTTAACAATGCCACCCTCGAATTTGGCATTTAGCACCTCCCTTTAATTCCGGTTAAGGGAGGTGTTTTTTATTCCGCAGCCGGAACGGCTACAATGTCTACTTCCCCACTGCTCATATCCACCGTTGCTTGATAAGCGCTATGCGGGTCACCGTAGTGCTTGAAGGTAAAGTGGTAAACGTTAGCTGGCGTCCACAAGGTTTTTGACTCTGCGGGCAGAATGTCATAGCCGTCTTGCTGATAAAGCTCTGTCGCCATTACATTTGCGATTGCCGCCTGCTGGTTAGCGTCTCGATCCACCTTTGGCTCTAGTGACGGGTTACTTGGATAAGACTCACCGTTGTAACTCATGAGTCGATATGAGCCATTACTCCAAACGATAAAGTCCTGCCAACCATTACTGTAACTGTCGGCTAGTACAATAGGCGTGCGAGTTACCGACATTCGATTAATAACGTTTCCCTCATTATCAAACATATATGCAGAGCAGCCACCACTACCACAGAAATAGCGATCTTGAAGCAACACTATGTATTCTGCCTTGCCGTCGCTGTTTAGGTCGGCGCTACCCGATAGATAACGTAGATTGTCTTGCTCGAGCGACAGCCCTTCAGGGGCTAAAACCTTACTATCAATCCAACTGGAAATGACTTCGGCACTAACACTGTTAATTTTAGGGGCAGGTTGTTTGGTTTCTGTCGGCATGCTATCAGTCGCGGTGCAGCCAACCAAGGTGAAAGAACCAACGAAGAAGAGTCCGTTTAATATACGCTTATTCATGTAATCTCAATCTTTGATGTGTCGTTACATCAGTATACGCATGATTTGCATTGTAATCGTAAGAAAATCATTAAAATCAAGCAAATGAATGGTTTGGTATATATTAGTAAGATCAAAAAAGCCCCGAAGAAAACCTTCAGGGCTAGGCAGGAAGCTGGCAAATAGCCAGGAGTCCCTATGCAGTGGTCGGTTTTACCCTAAACAGAATTGCAAACATCACTGGCACCACTATCAGTGTCAGTACAGTAGCAAAACCAAGACCTGCCATAATCGTTATTGCCATCGAGCCAAAAAAGGCGTCGAAGACCAATGGAATCATCCCCAAGATAGTCGTTAGCGCAGCCATACTTACCGGACGAACGCGGCTTATCGCACTATCGACAATCGCGAAGTAAGGATCTTTACCTGACTCCAACTCAAGGTTTATTTGGTCAAGCAACACAATACCGTTTTTCAAAATCATGCCACTTAGGCTTAACAAACCAAGGAATGCTGTAAAACTGAACGGCATGTTCGTGGTAAGCAAACCAAAAGCAACGCCAATGATCGCTAACGGAACGGTGAACCAAATGACCAACGGTTTTTTGATTGAGTTAAACAGTAAAATAGTAATGATGAACATCAACAAGTAACCCATCGGCAATGAACCGAATAGGCCTTCTTGTGCATCTTTGGATGATTCGTACTCACCACCCCATGTGATTTCGTATCCTTCTGGAACATGCAATGCCATCACTTTAGGCTGTACACGAGCAAATAAGCTTGCTGCCGTGTCGTCACTCAACACATCATGGTCCGCGAGAACGGTTAACGTACGCTTACGGTCACGACGCTGAATTAGCGGCTCACTCCAATCCAGTTGAACGCCATCAATCACTTGATCAACCGGAATGTACGTTTGCAACGAAGGACTCCAAATGGTCACGTTTTGTAGTGATTCAAAATCTACGCGTTCTTCTTCAGGAAGGCGTGTCATAATTGGCAACGTATGTGTACCATCACGCAAGTAACCTAAGGTGCTACCACCAAACGCCATTTGCAGTGTGCTTGAAAGATCTTCTTTCGAAATACCTAAGCGACGAGCTTTAGACTCATTGAAAACGGGTACAAGTTCCTTGGTGCGCTCTCGCCAATCGTGACGAATGTTTCGAGCACCAGGGTCGGTATGAAGGATGTCTTCAACTTGCACCGCCAAGTCACGTAAAACTTGTGGATCAGGGCCAGTAATACGCGCTTCGATCTTAGACGCTGGTGATGGACCAAATTCCATCAATTTAAACTGGAACGTAGGCGCATCAAATGTTTTCGCCAGATTCGCATCTAACTTATGCAGCAAACCAAACATTTTCTCACGATCAGTCGCGCGAACTTGGAACTGAGCGTACGCTTCGTAACTTTTTTCTGGTTGATAGGTTAAAGCAAAACGCTGTAGGCCCTGCCCAATCGAAGCAGAAACAAAGTCAATATCATCTTGCTGACGAATGTAGCTTTCGACCTCTTCAGCTTTTTTGATCGTTTCACGGATGTCAGTGCCCTCTGGCATCCACATATCCACGTAGAACATCGGCGTATTCGATGGTGGGAAGAACTGCTGTTTTACATTACCAAATGCCACGACAGCACCCACTAATAGCGCCACCATACCAGCAACGGTAAGCCAGCGGAATCGCAATGCAAATTTCAGTGATGCCCCAAATACGACAAACAACCAGCCTTTATAAGGATCATCTTCGCTAGTACCCTGCTCTTTGTTTTCCTCTTTCAACAAAAGATCGGCAAGGAAAGGCGTCAGTGTAATAGCGGTAATCCAGCTTAAAAATAGTGAGAAACACAGCACCCAGAATAGAGAGCCCATGAACTCACCTGTCGCATCTTGCGACAAGCCGATAGGTGCAAAAGCCGTAATTGCAATAACAGTTGCGCCCAGCAAAGGCCATTGTGTTTGCTTTACAATATCGACAGCCGCTTGAACTTTGGTACGCCCTTTCTTTAGGCCAACCAATATGCCTTCCACGACAACAATCGCGTTATCAACCAGCATACCCAAGGCAATAATTAACGCTCCAAGAGAAATACGATGCAGTTCGATGTTGTTGTAATTCATCAAAATGAAGGTACCAAATACCGTCAATAACAACACAACTCCAATGATGACACCACTGCGTAAACCCATAGTAAACAGCAACACAATGATTACGATCGCCACTGCCTCCGCTAGACTAATTACAAACGCTTTAACAGATTCATCCACCTCATTGGCTTGGTTGTAAAAGTAGTTCATATCGATGCCAGCAGGCTTGATAGACTCTAGGCTCGCGAGCTCCGCATCCAAACGTTCACCAACCTCAACCACGTTCACACCCGACGCAAACGAGATACCGATATTAATCGCTTTTTGACCGTTAAAGAGTACGACGTTGCCTGGCTTCTCTTGAATACCGCGAGAAATCGTTGCTACGTCTTTTAGACGAATTAGATTTCCTGTGTCACGGCCATGAATGATCAGATTTTCTAGTGCTTCTACAGTGTTTAAGGTGCCGCTTGGGCGAATAACAAGGCTTTCGCCATTGACCATCACTTCACCTGCTGAAACCACATTGTTTTGCTGGTTCAACAAGCTCGAAACCACATTCATGTCTAGGTTCAGTGCAGCAAGGCGATCAAGTGAGATCTCAACGAATAGCATTTCTTGCTGATCGCCCGTGATGTCTACCTTACCAACACCATCAACAAGCTCGATTTCACGGGTCAGGTAATCCGCATAACGTTTCAGCTCTACATAGTCGTAATCGTCACCAGTGAGCATTAACATCACGCCATAAACGTCACCGAAATCATCAATGATCTGTAAAGACTGAACACCTTGAGGCAATGATGGTCGTAAATCATTAATTTTACGGCGCATTTCATCCCAAATTTGCGGCAGTTCATCAGGACCATAGTCCATTTCCATGCTCACCGTTATTTGAGACATACCATTAGAAGACGTAGAGGTAATTTTGTCGATATAAGGGAGTTTTCGAATCTCTTTTTCTAGAGGATACGTCAGCTCTTCTTCAACTTCTTTTGACGTCGCGCCAGGGTATGTTGAGATGATCATGGCATCTTTGATCGTAAATGCCGGGTCTTCTAATCGTCCAAGCTCCAAAAATGACGTTAAACCACCAACAGCAAGGATAATAATGAACAACCAGCTGATGACTTTGTTTTTTATTGAATACTCAGCAATGTTCATTATTGGTTATTCTCCACAACATCCACATGTTTACCTTCGCGTAATTTACGCAGATTTGAATTAATCAGAATATCGCCCTGGCTAACACCTGACGACACAATGGCTCCATTGCCATTCACTCGAGAAATCATGACAGGCACTCGTGTGACAATGTCACCTTCTTTTTTCCACACAAAGAACTCATTCCCTTCACTGCCTGCTTGAAGCGCCGTGACAGGAACACTGTAACCATCGATAGAGGTAATGCCCGCCTTCACCATATCGACCAAAACGCTTACGCTGGTTCCCGGCAATATCTCTGTTTTTGGCTGTGGCATCGTCAAGTACATTTCGTAGGTTTGAGTTTCAGCGTTGGGTTCACTTGTGTGCTCTAAATAGTCCAAAGCAAATCTGCCATCGATGCCGGAGAAGGTTGCTCTAGGCTTGTAGCTCATGCTGTCTGAGTTTGGGTCTACCATCGCTAAAACATTGTCGGAAAGCTCAATACGCACGTAAACCAAATCGTTTTGGTATAGGTTTAACACGGGTTCACCAATTGCCACACGCTCAAAACGTTCTTTGAAAACATCGGATACTTTACCGGCGAACGGGGCGAATAAACGGGTGTAATTCAATTGATTGGTCGCGTTATAGAAAGTAGCCTCAGCTAGCTCTTTATTGGCGGTTAGCTCATCAAGTTCCGCTTTTGAAATCATTTGACGTGCATGCAAGTCTTCACCGCGTTTAAGCTGACGAATTGCGAGTGTGTATTGTGCTTCTGCGTCATTCACGGCTTGCTTCTCTTTGCTATCATCTAGCTTTGCGATCATTTGCCCCTGCTTCACAACGTCACCCGCTTTAACCAATACGTGCTGAACTTCCCCAGCGCGGCGAAATGCCATTGGCGTTTGCTCTGCAGGCACTACTATGCCTTTGAACGCGCGATGTTGACTTTGTACTGGTGCATCCACCGAGATAGTCGACACAAAAAGTGGCTGCTCGACGATAGCTTGGTTTTCATTTTTGCACCCTGTTAAAACTGCAAGTGCAATCGCAGAGATCGTAAGTAGAGAACGTTTCATTAAATGCCTCCCTCACGAACCCAAGCTTTCACCACTTGTCCTTCAACCAGTCTCTCAACACCAGCAATAACAACGTAATCATTGTTATCAAGCCCGGCTTTCACACCACCTGCTGCGTCAAGTGACACAGTGACTTTATTGACCTGCTGCGTGCTTCTGTCCATTACCCAAACTTCACCTTGCGTCCCATTTTTGTTGACCCAAGCAGACTGAGGTAACGTCATCGCGTCCGATACATGTTGTTTAGCAATGTGTACCTGCCCAGTCATACCTGTCAGCAAATTGCGATCTTCTGGTCGAGTGATGGTCACGATCGCCTCATAACTATTGGTATCGATGTTTGGCTGCGTCGAAATTTCTTTAAATTGCCCAGGGATACGTTTTCCTGGCTCGCTATCCATCGTCACCCACATATCGGAGTTTTGCAGTGACTCAAGTGATACAGATTCCGCATAACTTACTGGCAAGGTGAAAGATACATCCAACGTCGTGTTATCAATGAGATTCAAGATCTCCTGCTTCTCTGCTACTACTTGAAACGGGTTGACATAGG
This sequence comes from Vibrio sp. 2130-1, assembly GCF_033339515.1. Lineage (NCBI taxonomy): Bacteria > Pseudomonadati > Pseudomonadota > Gammaproteobacteria > Vibrionales > Vibrionaceae > Vibrio > Vibrio sp. 2130-1. Next base: position 69,310 of record NZ_JAWOUT010000008.1, on the reverse strand, counting down.
TATATGACACAATGCCATCAAACGGTGCGTGAATTTTGGTATAGCTCAAATCGGTTTTAGCTTGTTCGTAGTTCGCCAATGCCGCTTTATATTGAGTTTCTTTCTGATCGTACTCATCAGTACTAATGAGTTTTTTTCCGTAAAGGTTTTTCGCGCGGTCCCATTGTGTTTTCGCTAACGCGTACTGCGCTTGAGCGGCATCTAACGCAAGCTGAAGATCTTTAGGGTCTAACGTTGCGAGCACTTCACCTTTTTGGACTTTTTGACCCATGCGTACACGTAATTCATCAACCTCTCCACCAACCTGAAAAGAAAGCTGCGCGCGATGTGTTGCATCAATACGCGCTAAAAAGGCGTGCGAGTCTTCAAGTTCTAGGTCTTTCACCGCCAGTAATTTTACAGGTTTGATTAAAGGTTCAGACGGCTCAGAAATGGCTTTATTACACCCAGTTAGCATCCCAGAAAGACTTAATGTCACCACTGCGCCAACTAAAGTGCGCTTTAAATATTGTTTTCGCACCCGCTTTCTCCGTAGGTTTTATATATTACACAGCCGTGCAGTATAAGCAGAATTTGAAATTGATCAACATATTTTCCAGGTGGATAGCAAATTAATTAGTCAAAGCGTTCGGTTTCTGGTAAAAGTAAGCGCGTGATTAATATTCGGGAAAATTCGAACTATGAATGAAAGAAAGCAGGGGCGTAGAAGTGCTGAAGCAGCAGAACAAACTAAGTGTCTGATCCTTAAAGTGGCAGCAGATATGTTTTGTGAACTTGGTTACGAGCGTGTCTCGCTGCGCAATATCAGTGAAAAGGCTGGTGTTTCACATAGTTTGATCCGTCACCACTTCGGCAGCAAAGAGAAAATCTGGCAAGCGGTTAGCGATGCAATGGACGAGTTCATGCAGTGCTATATGGCTGAACTCATCAATGAAATGCCGGAGAACACACCTTCGAATAGAAAAATTTATCTGTTTATGGTTCGCATGCTAGCATTTGCTCTCGTCAATCCTCACCCAGTACAGATGATCGCCGATGCCATTCGACAAGGCGATGACGGTGCTCTGCTGCAGTATTTCTTAAAGTCAAAAGATGAGTTCGCTGCAATATTTACCGGAATTTTCGAGCAGTACAACAGCGAAAACCCTAATGCACAATTTGATCAGTGGGAATCAAAGTGGCAAATGTTGATCTTCGCACATGGTGCTGTCAGTCTCGCGCCAATGATGCAAGAAACATGGCCGGATATTGCAGATAATCGCGAAAAACTGCTGATCAAGCATTGGGAATTGTTTAATACCATTATGGCCTCTCAATTTGGGATCCCAAAAGAAGAGATGATTCATCCGGAAAAGCTTGAAGATATCGTTATTGATATGTGCTGTACTATTGATGAAGCAGTAAACTAAAAGTAAACAAGCGAAAAGAAGACATAAAAAATGCCGAGCTACAAAGCTCGGCATTTTTGTTTCAATTCGTTTTAACCACGGTAGTAACGTTGTGGTACGAACGGCATTTTTTCAACTGTCATTGGTAGCATTTTACCACGCACTTCAGCGAACACTTCAGTACCAATCGCCGCCAAATCCGCACGAACATACCCCATTGAGACTGGCTTACCTGCATTCGGGCCCGCCGTACCGCTGGTTACAACGCCAATTTTAACGCCGTCAGCATCAAACAGTTCAACACCTTCACGCACTGGCGCTTTGGTTTGACCTACTAGACCCACACGCTTACGCGCCACATCTTTAGTCTCAATCTGCTTAAGAATAATGTCTGCGCCAGGGAAACCACCTTCACGTTCACCACCAATACGACGAACTTTTTGGATACCCCATAGCAAGCTCGCTTCAACGGGTGTTGTTGTTGTGTCTAGGTCATGACCGTATAGACAAAGGCCACACTCAAGACGAAGTGAATCACGAGCACCAAGGCCAATCCATTCAACTTCATTTTCCGCAGTCAGTTTACGTGCTAACTCTTCCGCTTTGTCAGCAGGAACCGAGATTTCGTAACCGTCTTCGCCTGTATAACCACTACGAGAAACAATGCACTCGGCGCCTAAAATATCGACTTTACGAATATCCATGAACAGCATTTCAGAAACTTCTGGTGCAAAACGCGCCAATACAGCCGCCGCTTTAGGGCCTTGGATTGCAAGTAGAGCTCGGTCTTCGATAGTTTCTAGCTCAACACCAGATGGTAAATGCGCTTGTAGGTGTGCGATATCTTGCGCTTTACATGCTGCGTTCACAACCACAAACAGATGATCGCCTAGGTTAGCCACCATCAAGTCGTCCATGATGCCGCCCTCTTCATTAGTGAAAAAAGCGTAACGCTGTTTACCAGACTCAAGATCCACAATATCCACTGGGACTAATGTTTCTAGGAACGCAGCTGCACCGTCACCAATTAGGCGAAGCTGTCCCATGTGAGAAACATCAAACAGACCTGCCGCATCACGAGTATGTAAGTGTTCCTTCTTTACGCCTAGAGGATACTGAACAGGCATATCGTAACCCGCGAACGGGACCATTTTGGCACCAACTTCAACGTGAAGTGCGTGTAGTGGTGTTTTCAGTAGTTCTTGAGTCATTTTCGTCTCCATTTAGATAGACCCGAGAATGCTATCGGCATTCGATGTGTTTCCAATAATAAACATGGCTCATTCTATTTTGCACGAACAAGACGTAGATCGACTTGCAAAAGTGTGACTCTTAACATTTTAATCACAACAAATCGTACAAAAAAAGCGCTTTAATGAGCAAGTTCTCATCAAAAAAGCGCTTTTTCATCATAACGACCACCAACAGCAATCGTTTGCTTTCACTATAGGAAATTTACAAGTATTTATCACTATTTGGCTGTCACCCACAAAATGAGCGCATCTTCCTCGCTAACACTGGTCAACATATGTCCCATATTTGCATCGTAATAAACGCTGTCTCCCTCGCTTAAAACAACAGGTTCGTAAAACTCAGAATAGAACATAACCTCGCCAGATAAGATAAGTAAAAATTCTTCGCCGTCATGACGAACCCAGTCTTTATATTCATCAAAACTACGAGCTCGAATTTGGCTCTTAAACGGCATCATTTTCTTATTGGAAAGTTGTGTCGCGAGCAGTTCATGTTCATAGGTTTGTGTTGGGTGTGGTTTACCTTCATTCTTCTTGGTAACATCCCTGCGCCCTGTCGCTACCTTTTTTCTAGGTGGCTCAAAGAGTTGTGGCATGTCAATTTGTAAGCCTAGTGCCAATTTTTGCATCGCTTGAAACGTCGGGGAGATCTGCTCATTTTCTATTTTGCTCAGTGTAGATCGAGCAAGCCCGGTTCGCTGACTGGCCTCTTCTAATGTGATACCGAGTTTCGAGCGGATATCCTTAATACGCTGGCCCAGTTTTAACGGCTCAATATTTTGGTCATGTTGCTCTTTTGCCAACGTCATCGATGGGTATTCATCGTAAATACTTTCTGCCATAAATCCCTCTATAGATATCCATATTTTTTGTCTTACTCGCATTGTGCATGAAGCACATAGTGGATAGAAGTCCACCAAGTGAATTAAACCGTGCTCTTGTTAACAAATTTTGAAATCTTGTTTCCTATAGGAAATTTTTGGTTGATTGTTCCCGCCACAGGCGCTATGTTACCAACTTGTTAGATGTAGAGATGCATATTTCCGTAAGAGATTGGTAAAAGAAACACGCAATCCAACGGAGTTTTTGCCCAAATTTAGGGCCGGATGTTCACTCTGTTCTGCTACGCAGTTCAGCTGTTTTTGAGGACAAATGAACCACAACCGCAAATCATAACTCATCTATTGCGGGTTCATTTTCAGATTTGGAAGGTCAACTACCATGAATAAGAGTTACCCTAACCACAGCTTGGAAAACTTTTTCTCTACCAACCTCTCTGCGACAGATGATGCTGTCTTTGCTGGAATTCAAGCGGAATCCGCTCGCCAAAACGAACAAATCGAACTTATCGCTTCTGAGAACATTGTTTCTAAAGCGGTAATGCAAGCTCAAGGCACATGCCTAACAAACAAATACGCTGAAGGGTACCCAGGTCGCCGTTACTATGGTGGTTGTGAGCACGTAGATACAGTGGAAGCCATTGCTATCGAACGCGCAAAAAAACTTTTCAATTGTGAATACGCAAACGTTCAACCACACTCAGGCGCACAAGCAAACGGCGCAGTAAAGCTGGCACTGCTTCAACCTGGTGACACCATTCTTGGTATGTCTTTAGACGCAGGTGGTCACCTGACGCACGGCGCACGCCCTGCACTTTCTGGTAAATGGTTTAATGCAGTTCAATACGGTGTTGATCGCGAAACACTAGAAATTAACTACGAAGATGTTCGTGAGCTTGCACTTGAGCACCAACCTAAAATGATCATCGCAGGTGGTAGCGCTATTCCACGTACTATCGACTTTGCAAAATTCCGTGAAATCGCAGACGAAGTAAATGCAATTCTTATGGTCGACATGGCGCACATCGCTGGTCTTATCGCAACAGGCGCACACCCTAGCCCACTGCCACACGCACACGTTGTTACGACTACAACACACAAAACATTGCGTGGCCCTCGCGGCGGTATGATTCTTACTAACCACGAAGACATCATTAAGAAAATCAACTCAGCCGTATTCCCTGGCCTACAAGGTGGCCCACTGATGCACGTTATCGCAGCCAAAGCGGTCGCATTTGGTGAAGCGCTTGGCCCTGAATTTAAAACTTATATTGATTCGGTGATCAATAACGCAAAAGTCCTAGCGGAAGTATTGCAAACTCGCGGTTGCGACATCGTAACTGGTGGCACAGACACGCACCTAATGCTGGTTGACCTTCGTCCGAAAGGGTTGAAAGGTAATAAAGCAGAAGAAGCTCTAGAGCGTGCTGGGATCACATGTAACAAAAATGGCATCCCATTCGATACAGAGAAGCCTATGATTACATCGGGCATCCGTTTAGGAACGCCTGCGGGTACAAGCCGCGGCTTTGGCGCTGAAGAATTCAAACTCATCGGTAATTGGATTGGTGACGTACTGGACGGTTTAGTGAACAACCCTGAAGGTGACGCAGAAGTTGAAAAACGCGTTCGCAAAGAAGTAAAAGAACTTTGCAGTCGCTTTCCTCTATACCAGTAAACGATTTTTTTGAAATCATAATAATTCCTGACAAGTTATTCGGAGATTAAGCAATGGACAAAACACTGAAGTTTGCAGATAGCCACGAGTGGGTACGTGACAACGGTGACGGCACAGTAACAATTGGTATTTCTGAGCATGCACAAGAAATGCTAGGTGACGTGGTATTCGTTGACCTACCAGACGTAGAAGACGAAGTTGAAGCAGGTGAAAGCTTCTCTCTCGTTGAATCTGTAAAAGCAGCGTCAGACATCTACGCACCAATCACTGGTGAAATCGTAGAAATCAATGAAGAACTAGAAGACAGCCCAGAGCTAATTAACGAAGAGCCGTACGAAGGTGGCTGGATCGTAAAAGTGAAGATGTCTGATGTATCTGAACTAGATAACCTGAAAGACGCAGACGAATACCTAAACTCTATCGAAGAAGAGTAATTAGGATGTGACGAAAGCTGTTCCCTAGCCTGTTTAGAGAACAGCTTTTTTTCTAGGTTCGGACGTATAATTTAATTTATCAGTAACGCAAATCCGTTACCCGAACCAAGGAGTAGGTAAAGGACAATGACTGAATTACTTCAAAGCCTCAGCACACAAAACGAGTTCGTTGCTCGCCACAATGGACCAAACAAATCTGACCAACAGAAAATGTTGGAAGCGATCAACGCAGTTAGCCTAGATTCGCTTATCGACGAAACCGTACCAGCACAAATTCGCCTAGAGCAACCAATGAGCTTGGCAGAAGCGAAAAGCGAAGCAGACATGCTGGCAGCCATGCGTAAGTTCGCCGATCAGAACCAAGTTAAACGTACATTCATTGGTCAGGGTTACTACAACACCTTCACGCCGAACGTGATTCTACGCAACGTGATGGAAAACCCGGGCTGGTACACTGCTTACACCCCTTACCAACCAGAGATCTCACAAGGTCGTTTAGAAGCACTTCTAAACTACCAACAAATGGTGATGGATCTTACTGGTATGGAAATCGCGAACGCGTCATTGCTCGATGAAGCAACGGCAGCAGCAGAAGCGATGACACTTTGTAAGCGTGCGGGTAAAAGCAAGAGCAACGTATTCTTCGTTGCTGACGACGTTCACCCACAAACCATCGAAGTGGTAAAAACTCGTGCGAAATTCATCGGCTTTGAAGTCTTGGTTGGTTCTTTAGAATCACTATCAGAGCAAGACGTGTTCGGTGCACTAGTTCAATACCCAAGTACAACAGGTGAAGTTCGTGACCTAACGGACATCATCGCTAAAGCGCAAGCAAACAAAACACTAGTGACTGTAGCAACGGACCTTCTTGCTTCTACCCTACTTAAACCTGCAGGTGAAATGGGCGCAGACGTAGCAATCGGTTCAGCACAACGTTTTGGCGTGCCGATGGGTTACGGCGGTCCACACGCTGCTTTCATGGCAACTCGTGATAAGCACAAGCGTACAATGCCTGGTCGTGTTATCGGTGTTTCTATCGATACCAACGGTAACCAAGCACTGCGTATGGCAATGCAAACGCGTGAACAGCACATCCGTCGTGAAAAAGCGACTTCAAACATCTGTACTGCTCAAGCACTGCTAGCGAACATGGCGTCTTTCTACGCGGTTTACCACGGCGCAGAAGGTCTACGCACGATTGCTCGTCGTACGCACCACATGACAGCCATCCTAGCCGCTGGCCTAACTAAAGGCGGCTTCGAGCTTGCTCACAACAGCTTCTTCGACACCATTACTATCAACACAGGTGCACAAACTGAAGACCTATACGCGAAAGCACTAGCCGCAGACATCAACCTACGTAAGTTGGGTACTCAGCTAGGTGTGAGCTTCGACGAAACCACAACCGTGGCAGATGTAGAAGCCCTATTCGCAGTATTCGGTGTGAAAGAAGAAGTCGCAGCACTATCAACTGAAATCGCAGGCAACGAGTTTGCAGCCATTCCAGAAGCATTGCGCCGCACAACAGAATATCTAACACACCCTGTGTTTAACACGCACCACAGCGAAACACAGATGATGCGTTACCTAAAACAGCTAGAGAACAAAGACTTCTCACTCACGCACGGCATGATCCCACTGGGCAGCTGTACGATGAAGCTGAACGCAGCAGCAGAGATGATTCCAGTAACTTGGCCTGAGTTTGGTTCGATCCACCCGTTCGCACCAGCAGAACAAGCAGCTGGTTACGCAGCACTCGCAAAAGATCTTAAAGAAAAGCTATGTGAAATCACTGGCTATGACGCATTCTCACTACAACCAAACTCTGGTGCATCGGGTGAGTACGCAGGTCTTATCGCGATTCAACGCTACCACGAAAGCCGTGGCGAAGGTCACCGCAACGTATGTTTGATCCCAAGCTCTGCGCACGGTACTAACCCTGCGACAGCATCTATGGTGTCAATGAAAGTGGTTGTGGTTAAGTGTGATGAAGAAGGCAACATCGACATCGACGACCTAGCAGCGAAAATCGAGAAACACAAAGACAACCTATCAAGCATTATGATCACTTACCCTTCTACGCACGGCGTTTACGAAGAGAAAGTGAAAGAAGTGTGTGAAATGGTTCATGCCGCTGGTGGTCAGGTTTACCTAGACGGCGCTAACATGAACGCGCAGGTTGGTCTAACATCACCAGGCTTCATCGGTTCAGACGTTTCTCACCTAAACCTACACAAAACCTTCTGCATCCCGCACGGTGGTGGCGGTCCGGGTATGGGTCCTATCGGTGTGAAATCTCACCTAGCTCCTTTCCTACCAGGGCATATTGAAGACGGTGTAGAAGGCGCAGATTTCGCAGTATCAGCAGCAGATATGGGTAGCGCTTCTATCCTACCTATCTCTTGGGCTTACATCGCAATGATGGGCGAAGCTGGCCTAACAGATGCTACAAAAGTAGCAATTCTGAACGCAAACTACGTGATGGAAACACTTCGCCAACACTACCCTGTTCTTTACCGTGGCAAAAATGGCCGCGTAGCGCACGAATGTATTATCGACATTCGTCCGCTGAAAGAAGAAACAGGTATCAGCGAAGAAGACATCGCGAAACGTCTAATGGACTACGGTTTCCACGCACCAACTATGTCGTTCCCTGTAGCGGGCACGCTAATGGTTGAGCCAACGGAATCGGAAGATCTAGAAGAGCTGGACCGCTTCTGTGATGCGATGATCGCTATCCGCGAAGAAATGGAGAAAGTGAAAAACGGTGAATGGCCACTGGATAACAACCCACTTGTTAACGCGCCACACACACAAGTTGATCTTTCAGCTGAAGATTGGGACCGCCCTTACTCTCGCGAGATTGGCTGCTTCCCGTCTAAAGCGACCAAATCTTGGAAGTACTGGCCAACGGTAAATCGCGTGGATAACGTATACGGCGACCGTAACCTAATCTGTTCATGCCCAAGCATCGATAACTACGAAGATTAATTTTTGTAGAATCTAAATAAACAAAGGCGAACCGATTGGTTCGCCTTTGTTTTTGGTGTGCCGCCCTAACATTTGTTGATACATCGAGAAGGAATGATGGCTAGTTATTGTTTGCACAAAAGTGATTTAGAAATACAGTGACTTCTGAGAACCTTTGAATTAGCACTAATATCTCAGGCCTTAAAAGCTTGTTGGAAACTCCTCATGAACACTATGTTATGCAGGTGCTGTGTAGTTTCTCAGTTCAGTTGCAGTAAGTCCCATTTATTACCATAGAGATCTTGGAACACGACCACCTGTTTGATTTCCTACTGCATGCGTTTGCTCCGGTGTACTCGCTTGAGCTAAAAGTAGGTTTGTACCATTGGAGTTTGGAGGAGAAACTTGAACCCAGCGTTTACCACCACCTAGGTGGGTATCTTCAACCAGAGTGAATTGAAGTTTTTGAGTATAGAACTCGATAGCATCGTCGTAATTTTCAACGACTAGAGCAATGTTTCCGATTTGCTGCTGAACAGTTTTGGCCATGATGATTTCCGCTGTGTCAAAACGCTAATTGTACGCTATTTTGAGACTTTTCCAGAAAGCACGTAACGCCTTGCAAAGGTTTAAGGCACACAATACGAATGTTTACGCACAGCGCCTTTGTCACTAGAACCGACAAACAATATAGCTGCTACCAGTGTCGAATCTTGATTGAGCAACTTATTAAAGCCTTAGCTATAACTCAAGAGCAAATCTCTAACCTAATAACGAAGGCTGCTCGTATACCATGGTATTATAGTTCTTCTAGTTTTCCCTTAGCTAAATCTTCTTGTTGCTTAAGGAACATGAAGAAGTTTGCCTCACTGATAAACGGGTTACCGCTTGTGCCGAGCTTCTTCCTATTTTCAAAAAGGAAATTTTTATGTGGATGGTTCGAAAGGTTAACGTTCACAATAGGTGCCTGTAGTGAAATTTTTCTAATTTTCTCCATGCTAGTCAGGAACTGGCCAATAACTTCTGGATCATTGCTACTTACGCTATGCCCACCAACGATAAAAGCACGATATTGTTCGCCATTATCTTCAACAGCGAAGTCTAAGGAATAGTCACCTTCCGTGTGGCCAGGTGTGAGATAGAACTTAAACTCATGTCCACCAATAACCATGGAGCTATCGCTTTTTATCTCTATGTCTAAATTTGGAGGAAGGAACTTGTTCTCACCTTCGCTTTTGTTTGATTGCTGTATAGATAGTTCATGAGCGCTTTTGGTCATCACGACTTTGGAACCATACTTCTCTTGAAGTAACTGGGCGCCCCCAACGTGGTCAGAATGCCCATGAGTTACCAATATGTGCGTTATTGGCTTATCTTTTAGCCCTAGCTTCTCTAGGTTGATAGGTATCCACTCAGAGTAAGGGAAGTCAAGCGTATCAATGATAACGAGTCCGTCGTCTGTAGCAATGGCATATGATGAGACCCACTTGTCTCCTACATAATAGACATTATCAAACATCTGAAATGGTTCTACATAACCGTTCTTATCATTCATTGCTGGAACATATTGACTTAAGGAAGCAAAAGACGAAGCACTGAAAAGTAAACCTACAATAATTTTTTTCACGAAATCGCACACAAATATATCCTTAATAATTTCTTATAGAACTTCGCGGATGAGAAAGCTCTAAACGATTTTCAGAGGCAAATACAACTGCAAATACTTTCTACTTAGCTTGAGTTTTAGCTGACCGAATCACTTGTAAACTCGAATCCCATTAACTGCCTATGTATTCATGATTCTTTTAGAGGTTAAATAAATGAACTCAATTGAAGCAGAGTCATGAAGCTTCAATTGAGGTTACCGGCACAGCACAATGTGATAAACCTCTTTCAAGCAAACATTTGAATGCGATTTTTCCAATTTAAGACATGTTCAATAAATGCATCAACTCTTGCAGGCCTTTTATCGCGGTCTCGATACATAATGAATACTTCTTTACCCGAGCATTGCCATTCTGGCAACAAAGGCAGCAGGTTATGTTGATCATGATTTAGCTCATGAAAGTAATAGGTTGGAATCCACGCAATTCCTAAACCATGGATGACGGCGTCTCTAACTAGCAGTACATCATTTGAAGTGAATTGAAACTTTAGCGGATGATCAAATGTTTCATTGGTGATTTGATTAACTAATTTCCATTGGCAGTCGTTGTTTACCGTAATTAGGCGATGATGAACAAGTTGTTCTGGATGGGTAATCGGTTGGTGTTGTTCTAAATAGCTTCGTGATGCACAAAGCGCAAATGGAATCGACCATAATTTCTGAGCAATCCAGTCTTGTTCAATAAGATCACCAAGACGAAAACTAACATCGACACGGTTAGATACAAGATTGATTTTTTCATTCTGTACATCTAAATCGATACATATCTTCGGATGTTGCTCTGCAAATTCATAAACGCACCGCTTTAACCACATCTGTGTCATGTTAATTGGCGCTGATATTTTGATCGTTCCGCTTAAAGACTGACGCTCAGTCGCAATTCTCGATGTCACATTATTTAAGCTAAGAAGTAACGGCTCACAGAGTTGATAATATTTTTCGCCATCAGTTGTTAACGCAAAGTGGTGTGCACTGCGGTTAAATAGTCTGCAATTTAAGTTTGTTTCTAGCCTTTTTAACTTCCGGCTTAGCGTGGCTAACGGGACATTAAGACGCTCAGATGCTTGTGTTAGGCTTTGATAGCGAGCAACAGAAACGAATAACAAAAGGTCATCCAAAGAGTGACGTTCCATATTTGGGATTAACCCTCTTAAATTTGGCTATTAAAAATCAAATATGAAATATATAGCATTATCGCGTCAAGTTAATTTTTATCAGGAAGATCTATGTCTAAGCATTTATCAATTTGGTGCGGTGTTGTTGTCGCTATCTTTTTTTGGTCTAGTAACTTTAACGTAATAAAGGCTATTAATAGCGATGTCTCTCCTTTGGATTCAGCGACGTTACGATTTTCCGTTGCAGCTTTAATACTCTTACTGATAAGAGGTACTAAACGCTCTCCATATGGAGCCAAACTCACACGAAAAAGTATGTTGTCGTTGTTTGTTATAGCAACCGTGGGTGTAACTATCCAAAACTTCTCTATTTTCTCTGCAATGAGATTTACTACCCCAGTTAACGCAGCGGTTGTTCAGGCAAACCTACCACTTGTCACTATCTTGTTGTCGGGCTTTATTCTCAAGACTTCCATTTCGGTTAAAACTATTTTAGGTGCACTAATCAGTTTTTGCGGAGTGGTAATCGTCATTACAGGGGGAAATATTCATTCTATTAGCAGCAATAGTAATATTGGTGATCTATACATGTTATTTGCTTTAATTAGTGGGTGTTTATACACAATTCTAGCGAAGCGTTTAACATCTCATATCCCAGTAACTCAGCAGTTACGTTGGGTGTTAAGTATTGGTGCCATTCAAATGGTCGCTATAGCGATGTACCACGGCGACTTTAGCCGTAGCTTAAATGCCATAACATTTAAAGACCTAGCATTAATAGCTTACATGAGCCTGTTTGGAACTTTGATTGCTTATTACTTTTGGATGAAAGGCGCTATCGTTCTTGGTCCAGATAAGATGTCTCCATTATTTAATATTATGCCGGTATTCACTCTACTGATTTCGTTCATTTCTGGTGAGCAGGCTCAATGGGAAAATGTTTTAGGCGTCTTTATCGTTGCGGCTGGTGTGTATATAGGTAACTCAGCACCTTTTGCTCGTTTACGGAAGGTGGTGGAGTAAAAATAGACGCCAACCTTAAGTCCATTATTTAGAGCAATACTTTGTTAATTGGCATAAGTTTTCTTGGTTTCCAATAGGTACACTTTTCGCTTTCGTCGTTCACTCTTTTATCTAACTTTATTGAGTACATGTCGAAAATCTTCAATCTTTTGCTAAGAGCGTTTTTTACTATGTAAAAAACAGAGGAGAATGACCATGAAAAAACGACTCAACTATATTGAAGTAGCGCCAAAAGCAATAGAAATCCTATACGCTCAGGAAGCTTACTTCCATGAACAATTTAGCCAATCAGAAACTATGAACATGATCATATGGGAACTGGTTAAGTTACGCATATCGCAAATCAATCAATGTGCATTTTGTATCGACATGCATAGTAAAGATGCGCTTAAGTTAGGTGAAAAGCCGGAACGCATATGGGGGCTTAGTGCATGGAAAGATATGCCATTCTACAGCGATGCAGAACACGTTGCGCTTGGCTGGGCTGAATTACTAACTGCTGGCCTACCAGTAGATGATGATACCTATCAGCTGACCTTGAATACCTTTGGAGAAGAAGCTATGGTCAACCTAACAATTGCGATCAACGCGATCAATAGTTGGAACCGAATAGTTAAGGCATTTAAGCCAAAGGTTGGAGTCTATAAACCTCGATAATTCTATTTGACGGTTCTTACTTGTAAGCCACTGCTTATACCTCAGCTTAATAGGATGAAAAGTACATGTGTATCACTTTCTCATTTAAGTTGAGGTTAAATAGGATGATTCATTTGAACTTAGAATTTGATATTTTAAAACCTCAAAAGGCTTTAGCTGGCTATGTTCAAGCCATTTGGTCAGCATCCGTCAAACCTGATACGACGCAAACCGTACGTAAACAATTACTCAGTGATGCTGGTACAGGTGTGGTATTCATTTTACAGAATGATGTACAAATGGATGGTGAGTGGCAAACGCCAGGGGTTGTCCTACTACCTGTGAGCATTCTGGCACATCAAGTCTGCCTACCGCCAGGCACGGTGATGACTGGCGTACGCTTTCATCCTGCTGTTGGTTATCAACTATTTGGTAAACGTCTAGAACAGCTATTGCGGATTCAAGACGACCACCCTTTGGCTTCTTCTGCACTAGCAACATTTGAGTCTCTGCAAACAGCGCGTTCGCCATATGCAAGGATTTCTACGTTATATCGCTGGGTTCAAACACTGATTGAGGAATATGAACCGCAGTATGTCGGCCACATTATTGAACAACCTACAGGGACCATCAGTCAGCGCCAGAGAGAGCGCAATTTTCAGAAATGGTTGGGGATTACTCCTAAACATTACCAACGCATTAAACGAGTGAAGCACACTTTAGAGCAACTCCGAGCGCAACCCGATCTTACTTTATCGGAATTGGCGCTGGAGCAAGGCTTTTCCGATCAAGCACACATGACTAGAGAGTGTAAGCAGATTGCGCGCATGACACCGAAGCAGTATGTCCGAAAGAGAAACCTCTAAGCCTTATTAGCTTTCTACATCAAACCCAATTGATTCAGAATCGACGATATACTTGCTACAATGTTCGATCATATATCACCTACTTTTTAGAACGCTCATTCCAGCTTGATATGAGCTGGTTAGCTCGCTTTTGATGCCGCGTGCTGCTCTACCATAAACGCGATCACTTCTTCGTTTAAGCAAGATTTGCTGATGTATTGGCGTTGTTTGCCAAGGTGAAGGATAAAGCCCAAATCAGTTTGTTCGAGTTGGTCGATTTCATTCCAAGCGAGGCTGCGGTCAACTTTACCGCTTTTGTAGCGCACGCCATCTGCATTCACTTCAAACACCACTTTACTGCCGCGGCTTGAGCTGATGGTTTGACGCCACAGCCACCAAGTTCTTTTGAAGTAAACGCTGCACGCTTCAATCACACTCAATACGATAAAGAACCAACCGACGTAACCGTTAGGTAGCAGTTCAAACTCCAATAAAACCACACCAAAAATTAGAAAGAGGATCCCTTTCAAATACGCTTGCGGGAACTTAACTGGCTGGCTAGTTTGATCATAACACTCAGCAAAAAATGGCTTGTCGAGTGTGTATTCTGTAGTGAATTCGAAATCTTTAGACATGTATGGTTACTTCAAGGCTTCTGTAAATGGGTATTCTTGGTTGCACTCTTGCAACGCGAGCATTGTAGCGCTTCTCTGGCTTTATCTTTAGCCCTTTTGATGCTGTTTTGTAAATCAATGATAACGAAACATTAGAAGACCTCGGTGCACTCGCCAAGATCAAACAAGGCGAACCATTTGGCTCGCCTTGTTAATTAATGACCTATATGACTTATGAGGTTTTCTACTTTAGAGGGTCGTTGTCTGGCAATGCACTGTGTATCCAGACTGCCAGTCGGTGTTTGATGCTTGCGCCGTCTAGCTTGCTTTCCGGTAATGGGGTGATCTGTTTGGCATCAACCAAGAATAGGTAAATCGCTTTTACTCTTAGAGGTTGTGGTGACTGAGGAAGGTCAAAGCCTTGTAGCTTCGCCATCTTCCCACCAATCTCTAGTGCCTTCTTAACCAGTTTGTCTTCATTGTGAAGTTTGGAGCTTTTTGACATTGATAAATCCTCTTCTTCGCTTCAATTAAGAATACATGAAGTGTCGCGTATGGCGTGTTAGTAAGCTCGCATATTGATAAGTTTATGCCTTCTTACCGAGTAACTGATTGAAAAACGACCTTAATTCGTCATCACCAAGATTGAGCAGGTAGTCACCAATATACCATTCAACAATCGATTGATTTGGATGTGCCGTGACTTGCGGGTTACCAAACCAAATGCCCTTTTCCGTGGCAAACGTGTGTTGGAGTTCTTTCAACTCTTCGCAGCTAAATGGCAGGATAAGGTGCAACATGTTTGCTTGAGGCTGGGTTGGTCTCACCGCCAAAGATGGGAACTCTTCAATGATCTTGTAGATCTGTTTTGTTCGCTCAAACAGAGCCGGCATTTGTGACAACCTTTCATCAAACTGCATTGCCGCAGACACCACATAAGGTGTTCTGTGATAGAGGTTGCCACCTTGCCGCTTCATCCACATTGAAGCCAGTTCAATGAACGACTTTGAGCCAAGCAACATAGATCCGCCCATGCCGTTGATGCCTTTGTAAAGTGAAACATAGGTCGTATCAAAACCAGCGGCGATCTCGCGGTATTCTTTCTGATAGTAAGCTGCGGTTTCCCAAAGTCTTGCGCCATCCATATGGAGATGAATTTTGTTTTCGGCGCAGTACGCTTTGATTTCTTCCAGTTCTTGCCATGAAGGTAGCTGACCACCAATTTCTCGCATCGGGAGTTCATAAAGAACGGCTGCGATTTCATCCGGCCAAGCAGTGAGATCCTCAAGCTTCCATGTTTGATAAGGGTTCCCTACTGGCAAAATACTAAAGCGATGTTGAAGCTGATAGCCTTGTTTTTCATGCACCGGAATATGGCTAGATGCGTGCATGGCGACAATAGGATTACGCTTTTGTCTTGTGACAATTTCAAGCACCGTTGGCTGCGTCATCGTCCCTGTTACAACAAAAAGCCCTGCCTCGTAACCCAGCAGATCGGCAACCTTTTGCTCGAACGCTTGAATCGTTTCTCCCTCACCGTAGACATCGTGATTTACGTTGTTCTCTTCGCACCACTTTGTCATTTTCGCAAAGTGTTCGGCTGGAGAATCTTCTTTATTACCAGAGAGATGGATATGACAAAGCTGTTTTAGGTGGGCACTCATTGTTCTGTCCTTTGAATCAAAGCTTCAACAATGTAACTTGTTAAAACGGAGGCGTAAACTGCATTTTCGCGATGTATTTTCTGCGTATGCCTCCGTGCTGAACCTCCGGTTGGACATAGATTTAACTTAAGAGTGATTTACGCAGAACAAAGATCATGCTCACCGTAAACAAGCCATTTAGGTAAATATGCGGCTTCTGGAATCGTCCAGCCATACTTATCGTATGCTAATGCAGCAAGACCAGTCAGTTTCAGAGAAACATTTCCTTTTGGCGAATAGCGAACATCTTCATTTATGTAGAACTGGTAATGCGCCTCTAACGCATCCCTCAGTGCCTCTTGATAATGTGCCTCATCGCCATCGATAATGGCAACAAACACATTCACAAATGGAATAAACAAAGAGTGTACATATGGCACTCTGGTTGACTCTAAGTATTGCGGAGAAGATTTCTCCATCACAGTTTGCAATAACTCAGGTAACGCTGATGAATTGCTAAATACACCGTTAACGAACTCGACTAGCGCAACATCGAATGGATCTTTTAAACGCACTAACGACTCATCCATGATGGTCATCAGCTCTACGCAGCGCCAATCTCTCGCGGCCATCGTTAAACAGATTTCATCCAACCAAGCATCCATCGTTCCCCCTGCAACAGAACGGTTACCTACTTCCGAAAAATGTCGGTGCCCAACGGAGAATTCAACCACTTGGTCTGAATGATTGGCCAGCAAGTAGACGTTATTCAGTAACTCAAGCGCCCTTTTTATATAAGCTGGCGAGGCCTGATGTTGTCCATATTTTGAAGCAGTAAAAAATGCCTGAAGCGAATCCCAAGCATCGCCTTTCATTCTTTTAAGAGGTTGCTTATAAAAAGATTGTTTTTCATCAAGCATTCTTTCCCAGAAGCTGTAGAAATCTTCATCTTCTTCACGAAAAATACGCAATTTTCTTTCTTCAGGTATCTCTAAATAATGATTCTTCATTGGTTCCATCGTTCCCTAGCCTCGCATTATAAGTTGTTCTAATTTTTTGCTGTGATGATATTCATCCTCAAAATCAAGCCGTGAATGATGCCGAAGTTGATTTATAAAATCAATTTATAATCAGTATGTTGTATCGAAAGTTAATGCTTAATTGAAATGAATCGAAAAGCCGAAAAACATTTGAAATATAAGGCTACCGCACAAGCCGCGATGGGTAAGCCAGAACGTACCTGTCCATAAACAGTGGACGACGAACACTGACTTTGTGGAGTAAAGATAGACAGATATTCACCATTGTGTTCGCCTTTCTTTTTCTGTCGCTTTCGATAATACTCTTGCGCAATATTACTCAGCTGGAAAATTTTATGCCTCAAGCAAACTCTGTGGTCGTACTCGACTTTGAAACCACAGGTCTCTCTCCTACTTTAGGTGATCGCGCAATAGAAATTGGTGCAGTAAAGTTAGTCAATGGCGAGGTTGTCGATAGTTTTCAGCAACTCATGAATCCCAGTTTCAGAGTGAGTTCTTTCATTGAGAACTACACCGGCATTACCAACAATATGTTGCGATCGGCACCAAGCTGCGAAGAGGTAATGGCGTCATTTAGTGAGTTCATTGCTGGCGAGAACCTTATCGCTCACAACGCGTCCTTCGATAAACGATTTTTAGATGCAGAGCTTGAACGAATCAACTGTGGTTATTCGGGTGAGTTTGCTTGCTCCTTACTGGTGGCAAGACGGCTCATTCAAGATGCCCCATCACATAAGCTAAGTGAACTTGTTCGCTATAAAAATATCGACAACGACGGCGTTTTCCACCGTGCACTAGCCGATGCGCAAATGACAGCCAAGCTTTGGCTCTTAATGGTCGAAGGGATAGAAAACTCAGGCGTCGAAAAACCAAGTTTTCAGTTGATGCAAACGGTCAGTAAAACAGCCAAAGGAAAAGTCGACCTGCTACTCGCCAAAAGCCGTGCGTAACACCCTCCGAACTAAAAGCTGATTCTAGTCTCTTCG
Source organism: Vibrio sp. 2130-1 (assembly GCF_033339515.1). Classification (NCBI taxonomy): domain Bacteria; kingdom Pseudomonadati; phylum Pseudomonadota; class Gammaproteobacteria; order Vibrionales; family Vibrionaceae; genus Vibrio; species Vibrio sp. 2130-1. The sequence continues at coordinate 51,180 of NZ_JAWOUT010000008.1, read as the reverse complement.
ACGTTTAAGTGATTTTCGATATACATGCGATATTGGCTATATCTGTCAATATCGCAGTGCTTCTTATTCAAAACAAAGATCGCCTGGGTCACTCTATCCTCCAAAACTTCTAAAAAAATCGTGAATTATGTCTCACCGATTTAGATACTCGCTATAGTCACTCGAGACAATACGCAACAATTCGAGGTGTATTCACTGACTACTGATTTGTAAGCGATGATCAACAATGTTTTTCTGTTCTTAGAACAGTTTGCAGCTTTACTCATACTCGTACTGATTTCTGTTTTTGCTGTTGGCTTTTTATTTTTTGGTAAGGAAGCTCAAGTGTTTACACCAAGCATAAAAGGACGTATTACGAAGAACGATACTCCCATAAAGAATGCAAATGTAGTACTTAACATTCGGTCAGCAAATAGTTCTTTCGAACGTAGCTTCACCACGAATACAAATGGGGAATTCAAGTTTGATCCTGTTTTCAGAAAAAGGAACAAAGTTCTAAGTATTTTCGATGGCCTATTTCAAACAATATGCAGTGTAGAAGTGACCACAACCGTTGCCAATCAAAAGGTTGTTATTTGGAAAGGAATTTTCAGGCATCATGTCATCGGTATGAAGGAAAGAGTAAATATGTCTAATTTAAACTGCGAAGCCACCACCCCCATCAGAAAGTTTGAATTTCAATCCCATGGGGATTCCGTAAGTAGTCAATGTGACTTAAGTGATTACTTAAAAGTAAACAGATAGAGTAATGTTTACTCTATCAAACTCCTCAACTTCCTGATCCGAACGCGGTAGTTCGCTGGTCTCACCAACCAAACTGGCTTACTATGCCAGGTACCTAAAACGCTTTGTGAGTCACTCATGAGCAGAAAAAATAACAAAAATCTCAGCATTCTTCTTAAACTCACCACCTTTATTGCACCTTATAAATGGCGGGTTGCGGCGGCCTTAGTTGCCCTTGTCGCGACAGCAAGTTTGACGTTATCCGTTGGCTATGGAGTACGCATACTTATCGACCAAGGCTTTGCTCAGCAATCATTGCAAGAGCTTACCAATGCGATTCAGTTTATTGTCGGTGTCACATTGTGTATTGCCATTGGGACTTTCTTTCGCTTTTACCTTGTCTCTTCCGTAGGTGAGCGCGTTAGTGCGGATATTCGCCTTGCGGTGTTTAACCATGTGATTACGCTGCATCCGAGCTATTTTGAGACCAACAGTAGTGGCGACATTATGTCGCGCCTGACTACCGATACCACATTGCTGCAAAGCATTATTGGTTCATCGTTCTCGATGGCGATGCGTAGCGCTCTGATGTGTTTTGGTGCCATCATTATGTTATTCGCTACCAACGTTAAGCTCACGCTGATTGTGCTTGCTTCTGTGCCTTTGGTTCTGGTTCCGATTTTGTTTTATGGACGACGCGTGCGTGCGCTCTCTCGCCAAAGTCAGGACTCAATGGCCGATGTTGGCAGCTACGCTGGAGAAGCGATAGAACATATTAAAACCGTGCAAAGTTTTAGCTCAGAGTCGCATGAACGAGCGGCTTTCGCTGTCGAGGTGGAAAAAGCTTATGAAATAGGTAGACAGAGAGTAAAGCAGCGAGCGATCCTGATATCAGGCGTTATTGTGATTGTGTTCAGCGCGATTGCAGGCATGCTTTGGGTAGGCGGCAGCGATGTGATTCACGGAAAAATGTCTGCGGGTGACCTAGCCGCATTTGTGTTTTATGCCATTATGGTTGCCTCATCGACTGCAACCATTTCTGAAGTCATGGGTGAATTGCAAAGAGCCGCAGGTGCTACCGAACGGCTGATTGAGATCCTTCAAGTAGACAGCGATATTAAAGCGCCGAACAACTATTTGCCTGTCCGTTCCGACATGCCTGCTGAGGTTAACTTTAATTCGGTGAGTTTCAACTACCCTTCTCGACCAAATCAACCAGCAATCAAAGAATTAAATCTAACTGCTGAACAAGGAAAAGTGTTGGCGTTGGTCGGCCCTTCTGGTGCCGGTAAAACAACACTATTCGAACTGCTGCAACGCTTTTATGATCCGCAAAAAGGGCAAGTGTTGTTTGGTGGTGAAGATATTCGACAGTTCGACCCAAACGAGCTTCGACGTCAAATGGCGCTCGTACCACAACAACCAGCGCTGTTTAGCCATGATGTTTTTCATAATATTCGCTACGGTAATCCTGAAGCGACGGATGAACAAGTTATCGAAGCCGCGAAAAAAGCCCATGCCCATGAGTTTATTGAGAAGCTTCCCGAAGGCTATCACAGCTTTTTAGGCGAGCGCGGCGTTAGGCTATCGGGCGGACAAAAGCAGCGCATTGCGATTGCTCGCGCGATTCTAAAAGATCCAAAAGTCTTACTGCTAGACGAAGCTACCAGCGCCCTTGATAGTGAAAGTGAACATCACGTTCAGCAAGCACTTGAAGCTCTAATGAAAGGACGCACAACGCTGATTATTGCTCATCGTCTTTCGACTATCCAACATGCGGATAAAATTGCGGTGCTCGACAATGGCGAATTAGTCGATGTTGGTAACCACCAATCATTAATGCAAAGCTGTGAGTTGTATCAGCGACTTGTGGCATTGCAATTTAAGCACTTGGAGTAACGTCTAGTTAAGCGTTCAAAAGTAAGTAAAGGCGAACAAAGTAATTTAATAACAATAGCTTAACGATGTTTTTGTATCAGTCCCGTGAGCCCTGGCGAGACTAGGGATCTGATAGCAGTGCGCTGAGTGGTTAATGAGATAATTTAGACCATGAAGAGCTAGGATAGAAGATCCCACATCATGTCCCATCGTCGCTGTACAAGGTGACGAAATACAAAAGATGCCACTCGCAGTTAAACGAGCGGCATTAAACCAAGCAGCTCGCCTTTTAACAAAGGAATTCCAGTAAGAATCCAGTAACCAGCGTATTCTCCCTTCAACTAGAAACACTCGTTCACAACTACCATATAAAACCCAATCAACTTCATTTGTAACAATTAAGGTTTCAAAAATAGGAAATCATTACTGAAAAAGTTTACCGCGTTTTGTGTTGCTATCTATGGTTACAATGTTTGAGACATCAATGCCTTCAAACCAAGCAACACAAAAGCGGCACCGATATGAACAGCGAAGCGAAACAACTATTTTCTTATCTATGTCAGCGATACGATGCGCTTTCTCAAGAGCTTGAGTCTCGCCCTTTTCCTGAATTTTCTGAGACTATTACTCATCCTCTTGGGCACTGTTTAGTCCGTTGCCCAGCAGGTAGCCAACGCTTTTCTATTGTAGCAGTCAACTTTGCACCCTCCGTTCGCGGGCAAGGCGTGCTTACTGCATTTATCGACTACATCAAAAGCAATCCTTACCACTACCAAGGTGTTGAGGTTGCAATCATTGAAAACAAGAACTTAGCTAAACGGCTTTTGTCTCTTGGCTGGAAGTACAAGTCCCTGTTTGGCAAGATTTTCTTCGCTAGCAAGCCGACCCTAGTAAAGGACTTTCAGTCTGCGTAATAGTTATTACGAAACCGCATCGACATCCAAAGTAAAACCATCACTCAAAATCCGTAAGCATGTTGAAAAAAACTTGGCGATCTTCTGCAGTACTTCCTCGATGAGCAGTGTATTCAACGTGCGCGTCTGCGCTGGCTTTTGGGGATAGATTGATGCCCCATAACGCATTAATTTGGTTTGGTACGATGGAATAACGCATATCAACAATTCGCATTTCATTATTCGGATCCGTCGCTACAAAACCGTTTGAAAACCAACGGAAACGTTCGATGTCTCTTGCTTGTTGCGATTGCGGGTTTAGCCACGGAAATTGCTCTTTTATATTTAACTTTGGAGTTGATTCGCCAGGGTAAATTTTTATTGAACGCCCCACCCTTACGGCATCTACATAGTAGCTCTCTTCCGTTTCATAAATTAGTTTCCAAACCAAAAGATTGCTGAAACTTGGTTTGGCTTTTAATTGTATAGCGTTGTGTTGTCGCTCTTTGACGATTTCCCAACCAGCTACTTCTGCTCTATCTCGTTGTATCGTTCCAAGACTTAGGTAAGCCAGGCACCATAAAAATGCAATGCGGGCATAGTTTGGGCTTCGCTTCAGTGCAACAAACAAAAGCAATATTAAAATAGGGAGTGTGAACGCGGGGTCGATTACCGAAATAGTGTTCCAAGCATAACGCGTGTTGCTTATCGGCCATAGAAGCTGTGTTCCATAACTGGTGCATGCGTCTAATAACGCATGGGTACTATAACCAAGCGCGCAGTAAAACCAACTCTGCCGGAAGCTTAGTCCTCGCTTTTTTGCGAACAATGGATACAACAACAAAGCACAAATGAAACTACCAAACGGGATAAACAAGAGCGAGTGAGTAAATTGGCGATGGTATTCCAAATACAGCAAAGGATCAGTTGAAGAACGGATTAGCACATCTAAATCCGGAGCCATCCCAGAGACCACGCCCAACACGCCAACAACTGCAAGGTTTCGCTTGTTGCTCACCGCCAGTGGCAAAGCTGCACCCAATAAACCTTGCGTTAACGGATCCATCGTTCACTTCCTTTAGATAGATGAAGCTCAGCTGGAAAGCGTACACGCTCAATAGTCGGTTCCAATTTAAAAACCAGAAGGTTCTTCGACATAAATTATCCGCATTTAAGTGGAAAATAATACACGACTTAGTCATGCATTTGCTTGTTTAGCAACAAACACCTTGATTTAGTGTAAGAAGGAATCACGCCGTTCGCTAGTGAACGAACAAATCTGAGTCTAGGCTTGTTTGGTATTTCAAACCCGAAGGTTTATCTGACGCGAAAAAACAAGGCGATCCAAATGGCTCGCCTTGTTTCTAATTTACTGAACGATAAACGACAGGTGTTTAGTCTTGAGGATTCTCTTTCGCGTTGATTTCAGCGTAAGTGTGCAGCAGCTCCGTCAATGTTTTTACCCACGCAAAAACATCCGAAGGTGCATTTTCGATTAGTTTTTCCACTAGCGCACAGTGTGTTTCTAGCGTGATGGCCTCTTCCAAACGGAATGAGATCGCGTAGAAATGCCAAAGCACCAATCGCGTCATTCGCTCGCTATTTTGCTTTGCGTTGTCTGAGTCATCAAACGCTTGTTGAATTTCACTCAGTGCGATTGCTGTCATGCGTAGCATTGCATCAAGACGTGCAGACAACATGCGGTCTTCACTATCCACTTCTTCTTGATCAAAAGTGAACAGCTCATTCATCACGTCTTCTGGCACCATTTTACTGATCATACGAGCACTAAACTCTTCCAGCTCATGGCGAGGCATAGTTACAAGACAATCGAAGGTGTAATCACGAAGCATAAAATCACTCTAGGTTAGAAATCAATTTCAGCCTCGCATTCTAAATATTGAAATTTCAATTGCCAGTGTTAATTTCTATCCATCTACGAAAAACTACAAAACACCGTTGATTGCAATACCAACACCAATCCGCTGCTGATTATGATCATAGTCGATCAAGCTCTTACCATAACCCGCTGAGTATTGTGCGTACCCCTGAACTTTGCCCCAAATCGGAAATGACACACCCAGTTCTGCAAAACCCTTATGTGTTTGAAAGTTCTGGCGACCTAAAAAGGTAAACTCGTAACCATTCCACTTGTAAGCACTCGATAGCTCAAAGTGTCCCATATAGTCTTCGATATCCGGGTTATCATCACCTTTGGGATCATTAGGCGATGTCTTTTCATCTTCAGGTATACGCCACCAAGGCTGGATAGAAACCGCAAAATTGTCTTTTGCAAAGGTTAAGTTGGCATAGACACGGTTCCAACTGCGCGATAGCTCCTGTCTCTGACCGTTAGACTCATGTTCAATACCAAAACCTAACCAAGTCGAACCATCAAGTGGTTTCCAGTCTGTTGGGGTGTAGTAAAAAAGCTCTGGACGATAATTGGTTTCACGGAATGGACGAGATGCTGCACCCGTGTATACCTGCCAAAATGATTTAAGAGTCATTCCAAAAAACAGACCATCTCCATCAAACAACAAGTCATCATAGTTCATTGGTACTTTAAAACTGATTTGGAACTCCGCCTCTTCCTTACGCAGTTCATCGCCGTATTTGGTGTCGGCATACGCGCGTTTATTTACACGATCACTGTATGTAAACGGAAGAATATAGTTAACGCGATGCGCGACTAGGCTAAACGGTTCGAACGCGTTTTCTCGTTCTGATTCCAAACGCTTGTCGACCAAACTTTCCTGAAGTTCTTCAGGCTCTTCAATTTCTGGATCTGCGGGCACTGTGCTGGTTACTGTGTCAAGCTCACACTGCGCGCGAATGCTCTTTATGGTTTCTTCACCTTTGCTTTGCTTTATTTTGTCTAGCAAACATAAATCATAAGCACTGGCTGTTTCTCCCATCGCAACTGGCGCTGCCAATAAACTCAGTATTGATATCCCTGCCACTTTTGAAGCCATCTGAAACCCTTAATATTCTTTATGTCAAACCAGATAATTTTAGTTTTTCTTGGTAAACCGCTTGCCATTCTGACGTTAAGGCAATGTTAAATGTCCGCCGACTTTACGTCTTGGATAAATGCAACAGACTTTAGACATATCGGTCAACTATGATCAAAGCGCAAAAAACAACCAAGAGTTGAGCATCATAGATAAAAACCACTCGTTTGCATGATGCTCATTTTATCTATGCAAAATACTGGCTCGTAACTTTGATTGCAAACCCGGCTATGAATAAACCCAAACCATAACCCAAATGCGCCAATGTGCTAAGAAAACGGGCTTTCCAAGGTGTTGGGGTTTTACTCGCAGCAAAACCAAATCCTAGACAAGGTTGAATGACCAAAAATGGGAAGATCAACGTTACCACGCCTGTAATTAAGCTGGGCATTAGACTGGGCTCTACCAACCAATGATGACCAAAAACAGTAACGTGAGCCAAAGCGAAAGTAACGCCGATGGCATAATGCAAAAACCAGCCAAGTGACTTTTCTCCCGGCATCGCCTCTGACGCCATAATTGGCGCATGCATAAGCTTTCCTTGGGGCATGTACAAAACCCAGCGCGCAACCAACGCATAGTTTAATGAAGGAATACCAAACACTCTCCTTTGTAACCATGCCCATAAATCCATTATCAAAGTGGCACCAATCCCTATTAGCACCGCTTGCAATCCCATTAAAAGCAGCATTTTTCTCTCCTCAAGTTTTTGATTTGTTAAGGTCTTAGTTGCATGCTACAACTTAAAGCCAACTTGAAGTCAATGGGGAATAATATGGATATTGCAGAAGTGGTTAGAAAATCAGGATTGCCGACTTCAACGCTCAGGTACTACGAACAGCTGGGGTTAATTCGCTCGATAGGAAGGAATGGATTGAGACGCCAATATTCACCAGAGGTACTCAATACACTCAATTTAATTAGTTTGGGGCGTATCGCTGGAATATCGCTTAACGAAATGGCAGAAATGTTGAATCAATCAGAAGTTTCAAAGCCATATATCGATCGTGACTTACTAACGAAAAAGGCACTTGAGATTGATGAGCAAATAAAACGTTTGAAAGCGGTGCGAGACAGCCTAAACCATGTTGCCACCTGCCCTCATGAGTCACATATGGACTGTTCTTCATTTCAAAGGCTTATGAAGGTCGTAAAGCGTTATGTCCCCCAAAAGCAGAGATAAACCGCTCTCCCTACCGTCCTATTCTTGATTTACAAGGAAGTAACTCGCGGTTGTGAGTTACTTCCTTTCATATTACTTAGCTTGCGATTTTACGTACTTCTTCACTTTTTTCATCGCCATTTTTTGCTTTAACGGTGAAAGGTAATCAATGAACAAGTTACCAGATAGGTGATCAATTTCGTGCTGCATCACAATCGCCAAGAACTCATCGCTCTCGATTGTAATCGGGTTGCCATCACGGTCTAGTGCAGAAACAACAACTGACGTGTAACGCTCTACATCTGCGTAGTACTCAGGAACAGATAGGCACCCTTCTTGACCAAGTGCTTTGTTTTCTCCGCTCACCACTTCTGGGTTAACCAAGATTAAAGGATCATTGCGTTCGTCAGAGATATCGATGACAACAACCGCCTCTTTTCTGCCTACTTGGGTTGAAGCTAAACCGATACCATTGCCCGTTGCGTAAAGTGTTTCTAGCATATCGTCTATCAGCGTTTGTACTGTCGATACATCAGTGACTTTTTCTGCTTTTACTTTAAGCCTTGGGTCTGGAATGGAGAGAATTTCGAGGACTGCCATACTTACCTTTCATATCTATAAATCGTAATTCGTGGCGAATTATACACACGTTTCTCGATACATAAACCTGCTAAGCTATCTTGCGCACAAGGCATAAACCATTAACTCAAACTACAACACAATAAATGGGTTTGCCTTTTAGATAAAAATCCTACAAACAGGAAACTAAAACGCCAGCACATTATGGCTGACGTCTTGTCATGATCCTAATTGAATCGTTTGTTGTATTTTATCTACTGACTTTCCTTGGCTTTGAGTAATACTCTAATCGCCATTTTCTCACCACTTTTTAAAATTAAGTAGGCGATGCCAATCGTTATTAGCATTATGATAGCAATAAAAATACTTACCCCACCGAGCTCAGATAATAAATAAAACGGAGAAATATCTAACGACATTAAGATAAGAGAGAACACTACCAAACTTGCTAAAGTCCACAGTAAAACAGCATACCATCTTGTTTTTGATGGCATTACATCTCCAGTCTTGTAGCCGAAGTAATAACCAACACTCATGGCTGGGATTAACGTGCTAAGAAAGCCTGTACCACTCATTTCTATCCCAACAATATATTCAATGGCCAACAGCAATGCAGCCCAACAAACGGACGCCAGACACAACAGAGACGTAACAAGAAGTACCGATGGTGGCTGGTTTATTTCTGATTCTGAATAGTTATTTTTTAATTCCACTTTCATTTCCTTCCATTTATTTGAATAAAATAAGCGTTTTAGATCATGCTTCCGCTTGGACAACCTAGAGAAACAACACCACAAGAAATACAACTTGTAGCTTTTTAAATAGTTTTATTTTCATTTAACCTAGATTCCAACTAACTGTTATTTTTTAAAACTAAACCCTCTCTCTCAAATTGTATATTCAATAAGTTTACTCATATGGGCCCAGTGCAACCATGTTAATACGTTCTATGTATCAGAAACAATTCATTTATTTCCAATGACACTAGTGAGACTATGCGACGTGATTGGAATCTCACTTAAGTTTTCATGGACCTATCGCGCTGAAAATTGAATCCTCTACCTGTCATAAAATAAAAAGCCGTCAAAACCAGTGGTTCTGACGGCTTTTTATAAGCGCCCAGGGGTCATTACCTACACAATTACTGCTTGAAGCTTATCTAGTGACAGACCTAGATAGCTAATAGTCATCCTTGCTATCGGAGGACTTTATTGGCTTTTACGCGGACTTTAACTAACACATCACCATCGACCAACCTAAGGTCGAATATTGGTGAATGTCGCGGTGGCGACTCCATCACTTTGTGACGACAACGATTTTACGTCTGCGCTAAAGTAATACGGATTAAGTGGCATTTTATTCTCTGCTGGTCGCGCGTAGTAAAGCTTGGCGGGCTGTTTTGCCATTTGTTGCGCGTACAAATACCCGACCAACGCATGTTCAAACTGGTGGTAACCATTTCCCCAATGGAACGCTTTGGTTGATTTAGGACTCAGACCGACTCCTCCATATTGATGATCCACCCATACGTCCATAAAAGTGGGTAACGTGTATTGAAGCGTTTCTTTCATCGAACCATCGACAAGAGAAACTGTCATCGCCGCTTGATCGAGTTCTGCCCATTCCCAAGACGAGCTATAGTGCTTGTATGGTCTTGATTGCCAAGCAGGAATGCTCTCTTGTGCCCATTTACTCTGCCATTCTGGTGAGAAAAGTGCTTTGACTTGCTCAAAGTTTTGCTGATATTGCGCTTGCTTAAGCGTGTGTTTCATTCCTTTGAAACCAAACTCTGTCCAATTGGAATTTTCCAACAACTGACCAGTGAGATACGTCATCCAATACGCTTTGATGGTGTGTCCAAAATCATTGTGTTTCGCATCTGGCATCATTACCGCTTTGTGGTGTATCGCGCCATAAAAGCGCTGCTCTTTGACGGAATGGTAGTTATCTAGCATCACTTTCGTCAGCCATTGCAGATCTTGCTTCCACTTGGCTTGCGCTGGCGCTGGTAAAAGTGGCGCCGTTAACAACAGATAGCCATTGATCTGGTCAAGTTGAGCGACTAGCTCTTGCTGCTTCGCACTTTCCCCATCACCGTCTTTCAAAACCCAAGCCAGACCGCGATCATCGCTTCGTCGGTATTGTTTAAATATAAACGCTTGCTGGTCGATGAGCGCTTGTTCGACCTTTGGATCTTGAGTCAAGTAGTAGTACATCGCCAAACCCACCAAGGCGTAAGCTTGGTCTTGAGAAGTTCGTTGTTGCCACTCCATCCCCGGTTTCCCACTACGCGTAAAGCTCACAAAGCCGCCGTTTTTCTCATCTTGTAGATGATCAATCAGGTAATAAGCCCCTTTCTTTGCCAGCTCTAATGCTTGCTTGTCACCCGTAAGATGAAAAAGCACGCCATAAGCGTAAGTTTGGCGCGATTTCATGCGGGTGTATTCGCGATCGAAGTGCGGGCTAATCCACCCTTTGTTTAATTCTCCACACGGCTTTTGTGGGTCGAGAATGACACCGTTATCACAACGAAAAGTCGGAAAATTCCCCGCAGGTTGTCCATGCGCGCTTTCCATCATCCAATATGGGGCTAGGCCATTCGTCACATGGTTTAACCAATCATCCCCCGAAGGCAGGCCTACATCAGCAAAGCTGCTCATGCTCGTCGTTGCGAGCAATAAGGTAAGATATTTAAAAGACATAACACTCAATTAAGTTATTGAATTTTATCCAGTATAAATAACTCCCTTTACGCATATTGTTGTCGTGCTCACAATCGCCTTACGCATTTGTTTGCATCAATCATCTTTCAGCCTTGTTCGATGACTGAGCCGAGAATAAACGCTACTCTGTCTTCGACTGACATTTTGGGCACTTCGATCAATTGATAACCAAATTTGTGATAAGCGTTGACCATCTGTTGATACGTAGCCACCGCTTCAGAAAAATCTTGCTTTCGCTCTTCGTCGTTGCTGAATATCGACGTCCACGGTGGAAAAATGAATACTTGAGAATGATAACGAAGCGTCTGGCAATGCGTGATGAGCTCATGCGAGATTGGCAGTTGTTCCAACTTAATGTAGCCATATACGTCCACAATACTGCGATCAAAAAACACATTCCCTTGGTGGACATTGAAAGCTCGGTAATTGCTCACTTCTGCCTTCATCATTTCGTCTCGAAAAGCTTGTTTGTCATTCCAAGGTAATGCTGAACCGTGATTGGCAACCTGCGTTTGTATTATTTGACGGCCGGTTTCTGGCGCGCAGATAAAACCTTGTGTTTTTAGCTGTTCGATTACCGAAGTTTTCCCTGCACCGGGACCACCAGAGAATACGATAAGTTTATTCAAAATCTTTTCCTTATTTTTTGTTTGAGTGAAGTAATGCGTGTACAGCCAAGAAAATGGGCATCATCTGGCGTTTGAAATTGGCATTTGGCACGCCAGCGTTAGCGAGATCGGTAGTGGGAAATTTGGGGAATAGAACTGGGCAGTGAAGAGATATACAAAGTAAGAACCGAAACGACGTGTTCATCGGTTATGGAAAACGGAGGAATGCTGAGCGAAACAAGCTCGCCCAAAATACTGGGTTGGGAAATGGTGCGATTGGTCCTGCTGGTTAACGCGTCAATTGGATATCTATATCAAGAAAATGGCACCTAAGCCTAAGAACGCAAAGAAACCGACGACGTCGGTAACGGTCGTCAATACTACCGAGCCAGCCACGGCGGGGTCAATGTTAAACTTCTTCAACGTGAATGGTATCAACGTACCCGATGCCGCGGCCGCCAAACTATTGAGGAAAATGGCACAGCAAATAATAAGTGCCAATGGCCAAGAATCAAACACCATATAAACGACACCCGCGATCACCAATCCCATAATTAAACCATTAATGGTGGCGATTTTTAATTCCTTATTCACCAATAGCTTCAAGTTACTTTGGTGCAAGTGGTTTAGTGCGATACCTCGAATGGCCACCGCTAAGGTTTGGCTACCCGCGATGCCGCCCATGCTCGCCACGACAGGCATTAAGATCGCAAGCGCAACGACCTGCTCGACCACATTATCAAAAAGCCCAATGATGGCGGAGGCTACGAAAGCGGTCAGCAAGTTAATCACCAACCAAAGTGCTCTTAGCCTTGTCGCCACGCTTAATGGTGTGAACAAATCTTCTTCGCTTCGTACGTTTTCTGCCACTACGGCTTGCAGGCTGAGTTCGCGCAACGTAATCGCAATGGTCGCCATCGACAAGACGCCCATAATTTTGCCACCAGCCATGATAGGAAACCAATGTGCTCCACCATCAATCGAGACTTGTTTGCTGACGCTTTGAATCGTTTGAATATCTTCTAGAATTGGCGTAACTACGGTCAAGTCGGTAAGTTTGATATGATTCTCGTGCAGCAACAGGGTTTGCGGCTCTATCGTACCAATCACACCACTTGCATCACGCACAATAATCAACCGCACTGGACTTTGCCCGCGTTTTAGCAGCTCGGTTTTGATGCCTCCTACGCTGTTTTTAGGGTTTGCGACCAGAAAGTGAGGCTCGGCATAACGTCCAACTTTGTTGTCTTCATACGACAATGCTTGTTGGATATGCGCGACAGACTCTTCACTTTGATCAATAAGGTATTCATCTACAAATTCGGTCGGTAGAAAGTCCGCAAAGATGATCAGTTCTGAATCCGTTATGTACGTCAAGCGTTCATGTTGTAAGTCTTTATTGAGTGATTGATGAATGTGCTTGGCGGTGTCGTATCGGAGCAAATTTAATACCGTCCAATACTTCTCAGGCGGCACTGCTTCTATGACACGTTTACGGTAAGCAATGTTGACCGATTCCAAAATGTTCGCAATCTGTGCTTCTTGATAGTCTTTCAAAAAGCTCAAGTCTTCGGTCGATTCTATCGCTTTAATGATCTCAGCAAGCAAATGTGGCACTTTGCGGTTAATTTGCAATTGGTTGGAATCTATCATTACTTTTACCTATAGCTTTCACTACCACATTCGCCGCATTGACGATATGTGCTATCCGAAGGCATGAATTCTTGATGTTAAAATTCTAGGCGATAGTTGACTTAATTGCGGAATTTATATTTCGCTCGCAGAAACAAAACGCCTCTGCATCAGTTCATGGTATAGACTTGAATGTGTGTCAGGCTCATTCGCCTTGTTTGATAATGGAGTAATCAATGGCACCTGTATTTTTTCTGACTCAGCAGGCCGCCTTACCAAGTCGTAAGGTGCTTCGTAAAGTGATTCAATTTTCGACAGCGTTGGCTCAGCCTATTGTGGTTTTAGTGGAAGACCATCGCCGAAGTGAAGATCACGCATTCGCTCATTTTCTCAGTTTCAACTCTGACCATATAAAAAAAAGACAAGCTGAGTTTGAAGCTTGGACCTTAAAGTTCAACGCATTAGTTGTCGAACTTTGTGAAGAAGAAGAGCTTGAAACACCAACGCTCTCTTACGAGCATTTCAAAGGGAGCCATTGGGTTGAGCAAGTTGCGAAACGACTTGTTGACCACACTGACTTACTGCTCGTGGGACACTTTAACAAACACGAGATTCAAACGATGCTCACAGAACTAGCACAACAAGATTGCGACTTGTTGCTACTGAGTGAGCGTTCATGGCCTTCTCACGCCAACATGCTTTGTGCAATCGACCCACTTCATCGAGGGGATGAAAAGTCGATAGTAGATAAAGCCATCGTCTCGCGAGGCTCAAAATTAGAACAAACCTTAAGCGGGAAAATGACGCTCGTTTACTGCCGATACGTCGCGCCATACCTCTCTCGCTATCGTGCAGAGATATTAAGCAATCAAAAAGCAGGCATTACAGATTTTATTAGTGCGCAAAAGTTAACGCGAGTTCCATTACTATTACCGGAAGGAAACCCTGAAACGGCGTTACCAAAAGCAGTTAAGCAATCACAAGCAGCGATTTTGATTATGGGGGCATGTAAACGAAGCATGTCATCTCAATTTTGGTCTGGCAGCACTGTAGACACGTTACTTGACCAACCACCTTGTGACCTACTGTTGGTCAACAGCTCCAAGGGCTGACTAGGTATTCCCTATTAACCTATCCTTTCAATACCAAGCGCAGTTATTGGCTCTTTACATCTTCTAACTGCGCGGCTTCATGCTCTGCGTTCAAGGCTTGTTTCTGCTGCTGTTTTATCTCATCCCAACTGCGTCCCGACTCAATCGCAGATACACGCTGATCGTATTTGTTGCAGGCTCTTTCGAGTACTTTCTCAGGATCTATACCCTTTTCTCTTTCCAGCGCTTTTAATACGTTAAGATAGTTCCACAACACATCGCCTAACTCGTCTTCCAAATGACAAAGGCGATCCTCACGAATCTCTTCGCGGACTTCATCAACTTCTTTGCCAATGGCCTCCAGATAAGTCTCTACGCCTTTAAACCAAGTATTGGTTTGGTCATATTGAGATTTTCTCGTCGCAATTGCATACAGCTCATCAAATTTCTTCATTGCCTCTCCGTAGAACACGTTTTTATTTATGCCTTTTTAGGACGAATAAACTTCCCTTTAGCCGTCACTCTAACTTCGCTATTGACCCGTAATTGAGCCACCAGTTGATATATACCGCGTCGTTCACCTTCACAGTGTGCAGTAATCGTGACTCGATCATCTAACTGAATAGGTGCATGGTAGCGCACATCCAACTGCGCCGTAAGGGCTTGAATGTCTCTAGATAACAAACAATGCGTCATTGCACCATCGAGAAGCGAACTGGCAATACCACCATGTAACAGGTCTGTGTAACCTTGATGACGCGGTAAAACGTGAAACTCTCCGACAACAGAGTCATCGGCTAGGTATTGGTAGTTCACGGCCAAAGAGTTCGGATTCACATTAATTGAAGAACAAACCGCACATTGATGATGAGATTCGTGAGTGTAATGACAGTAGCTGTTTGTGGACATGATAGTTACTCGGTTTCTCAAAAGAGTAATTAGCATATGCCAACAATTAAAAAGAAACGGCGAGTAATCTTTGTTTGCATGTTGCAGGGCCAGCAACCTCGCTTTTCATAACACTAAATAATCATTTTAATAATTAACGATAATTTCCAGTTTATTTAGAGTGGCGATATGGTTTGCATAGTGATTACGCAACGTTATGAAAAGGCGACTTATGAAGTTTCTCCACACGATGATCCGTGTAGCTGACCTAGACAAATCTATCGAATTTTATACAAAAGTTCTGGGAATGAGTGTTTTGGATCGTTTTGAAAACCAAGAATACCGTTACTCACTGGTGTTTGTTGGTAACCCTGATCAACCAGATGGCGCGACCATCGAGCTAACTTATAACTGGGATACCGACAGTTACGACTTGGGTAACGCATTCGGACACATGGCACTGGGGTCTGAAGATATTTACGCCGCTTGCGAAAAAATTAAAGCGCTTGGTGGCAACGTTACTCGCGAGCCAGGTCCAATGAAAGGCGGAGAAACTCACATCGCGTTCATTAAAGATCCCGATGGTTACCAAATCGAACTCATCCAAACTCAAAAATAACGAGGTTTCCTATGACAGATGCATTATTTCAACCCATTCAACTTGGCTCTCTCTCATTAAAAAACCGTATCGTTATGCCTCCGATGACGCGTTCTCGTGCTTCTCAACCAGGTAATATCGCTAACGACATGATGGCGACCTACTATGCTCAACGTGCTGAAGCGGGCCTAATCGTTGCTGAAGGCACACAAATTTCGCCAATGGGTCAAGGCTATGCATGGACACCAGGCATTTACAGCCCAGAGCAAATTGCTGGCTGGAAAAAAGTAACTGATGCAGTGCACGAGAAAGGCGGCACTATCTTCGCGCAATTGTGGCACGTTGGTCGTGTGACTCACCCTGATAACATTGGCGGTGAGCAACCTATTTCTTCTTCTGCGCTAAAAGCAGAAAACGTGAAAGTATTTGTCGATAACGGCACAGACGAACCGGGCTTTGTCGACGTGGTTGAGCCACGTGAAATGACCAAACAAGACATCAAGAACGTTATTGAAGAGTACCGCCAAGCCGCACTAAACGCGATAGAAGCCGGATTCGATGGTATCGAGCTTCATGCAGCGAATGGCTACTTGGTTAACCAGTTTATCGATTCTGAAGCGAATAACCGCACCGATGAATACGGTGGCTCTATTGGAAACCGTCTGCGTTTTCTTGGTGAAGTGATAGAAGCGATGACGCAAGCCATTGGCGCTGAGCGTGTTGGTGTTCGTCTTGCGCCATTCACTTCGTTAAATGGCACCGTTGATAGTACGCCAGTCGAAACCTACACCGCCGCTGCAGCGCTGCTTGATAAACTCAATGTGGTTTACATTCACATTGCAGAAGTGGATTGGGACGACGCGCCAGACACTCCGCACAACTTTAAAACCGCAGTTCGTGAGGCGTACAAAGGTACACTGATTTATGCTGGTCGTTACAACGATGAAAAGGCGCAACACGCGATCGAAAGTGGTTTAGCTGACATGATTGGCTTTGGCCGTCCGTTTGTTGCAAACCCCGACTTACCAAGCCGCATCAAGCATGGCTATCCACTGGCAGAACATGACCCTGCCACATTGTTCGGCGGCGGTGAAAAAGGCTTAGTGGACTACCCTGCGTACCACGCGGGTTAATTCATCTACGTAAAGCTGATTCGCAACTCGCGACAAACCAATAGCGAAACCAAAAGAACCTTGCTCTTCCCCCTGTAACGCCAAGATGCAGGGTTCTTTTTAGGCAAGCCATCAGAATTAACGTCTTTGACAAGATGTACAACCTCGACACGCAGAGCGCGTCTTTTTACTGAGCAAACTGCGTTGTACTTTACAGTAAGCATTCTTTAAAGCACGACGACCTGAAAACCAATCATCCGGTTTAGTGAGGATTAAGTAGCCGTGAAACCTCTTAACCAACTCGGTTCGATTGTTTTCGATAAATCGGCTATCAAACTCGATGTCGAAGTAATTCAAAGCCTCTTCGATACAAGTAAAGCTGGCAATTTTTTCCTGAATCGTATTCTTTGTCATCGTTTCTTTAGCGTAATCATTTTCAATGAAGTCTAAGTGCCTCGCGCTTTACGTTCTTTGATTTAGCGCTTCTTAAGATCATTCTTTATGGGTTTTCCATATTGAAATTCAATTTGGGAATTCGTTAACCCACCTAGCATTTTCATTTTGACAACCACTTTAAGACACTGATTTAAATAAACATTATTTCTGGTTCATATTTTGCTCTACTTCATTAAACGGAATGTTGGAGCAACACGATATGACTTACAGAGCAGAAGTAGACGGATTAAGGGCGATTGCTGTCACGTTGGTGATTTTGTTTCATGCAGGAGTTGAGCAATTCGCTGGTGGCTTTATTGGCGTCGACGTGTTTTTTGTGATCAGCGGCTATTTGATCACCACCATCGTGATTAACGACTTAGAAAACCAGAAGTTCAGCCTTGGTGATTTTTATGAGCGACGCATTCGTCGCATACTCCCCCTCTTACTGGTGGTGATCGCCGTCAGCTATTTGATGTCTTGGTGGCTATTTTTGCCGCAAGCACACAAAGACGTTGGTCAATTTGCAGTGTCTTCCATTCTCTCTTCATCCAACATTCTTCTGTATTTGAAAGGCCACAATTACTTCGGTTTAGAAGATCAAGCCAACCCGCTGTTCCACACATGGAGCTTGGGCGTTGAAGAACAATACTACATTGTCATTCCTTTGCTACTCATGCTACTCGCTCGTGGTAAAAACGCGTTTTACCTGACTTTTTTTATCACGGTATTTGTGCTGAGTTTGATGACTATTGTCTACGCGAGCAACGATCCTGATTTCGCTTTTTACATGATCTTCTCTCGCGCTTGGGAGCTGGCAACCGGTTCATTACTCGCATTAGTGATGAGAAAAGTCCAAGTTCAATCTAACGATACTCTAGCAACCATTGGCATCGTTTTGATATTGGCTTCCGCGCTTTTATTTGAAAAATCGCAAGATGGCGCGGGCATTACGCTGCTGGTGCCGGTCATCGGTAGCGCGTTGGTGATTTTGTTTGCCTCTAAAGGCAATGTCTGCGGTAGATTACTGAGCCTAAAGTGGGTCGTGTTCGTCGGCTTAATCAGCTACAGCTTATACTTGTGGCACATTCCATTATTTGTCTTTTACCGCTACGTGTTGGACACAACACAAGACATCAATATCCCGCTTTACGTGATCGCTCTTTTTGTACTGTCTTACTTCACTTGGCGCTTTATTGAAAAGCCGTTCCGTAGCCGAAAAGCCATGAGCATGCGCACTGTGTCCGCGGTTATTGTGTTGTTGACGTTGCCCTTGCTAACACTCGGCGTTATCGGTCATCAAAACGGTGGTTTTCCAGAAAGAAGCGCATTTTTCGAGGCCATGCGCGTTAACAACGGTTATGGTTTAGATTGCAACGGCAACACCAACGTTAACGATGTGTGCTCGTCTGCGCCGCAGCCCGCCATCGCTGTGTTAGGCAATAGTCACAGCATGGTTTACGTGAAGCGTCTATCTGAAGTAACACCAACTGGCGTGGTGCAACTTACTCAAGATTCCTGTGCGGTCGGTTATGTCGACATCCTAGAAGCTGCTGGCTCAATTTCTTGCCGACAGTTCTTCAATGAGGCTGTCGATACCATTCTAAGTACCCCTTCCATTCGTCGCGTTGTTATCTCTTCTAATTTCAATAAAGAGCTTTCACAAGCCGATTATGAAGCATCATTAACCAAATTATTGAATGAACTGAAAGGAAAGGAAGTGGTCGTTTTCGGTCCAACCCCTTCTGCACCGTTTGCGGTAGGAGAATGCCTTTGGAAAGCGCGTTTGTTTGGCGAGACAGAAGAGTCTGCCTGCGACTTTTCTCCCAAACAACATCACCCTCAAAACGTGGCGAAGTTAGTGAACTACTTTGAGCAATTTGAGCACGTTGAGTTTGTCGACTTGACCGATGCCATTTGCAGAAATGGCGTATGTCGAATGAGAGTTGGAGCAAACAATGCGATGTATACGGATGACAGCCATTTATCTTACAAAGGTGCTGAGTTGGTGCTTGGGCATTACCTCAACACTACAAATGAAGCGCAACAGTTCACTTACGACCGACAATAACCAAGGAAATAAACTTTTATGCTTCAGCGCTTATCTCAGGTAAGCGCTGAATGCTTTAAAGCAAGACAAAGCTAGGCGTCTATTTGAAAATGCGCGGATCAAACGCGAAATCGAGCTTTTCGGCTTTCTTGATGATCTCTTTCATTTTGGGATGATTTGGATTCACCACGTAGTTTTTATCACGAGGTGAAATCGTTGAAGGCACTTGCAGCGCGGCAAACTCTGGATGAGGATCATTGAGAAACTGATCACCAATGTACTGCGTAGACTCGCTCGCCGGTATTGCCCGCCACGTCACAGGGAGATCTTCTTCATCTAAGGTGGCGATGAGGTATTCTGGCATTTCAATACGATATAAATCGTAAAGTTTGGTGATAGCAGGATCGTTGTTTACGTGAACAAATACTTCCAACGAGCAAAGGGATTCCGATTCAGAGAAGTAGAGGGCTTCGGTTCCTTTTGAGTTCCATCGCCCTCCAAACAACTTTGCGCCAACGGGGCTGAATGGCGTGTCAGCAAATTTCTTTTGTGTGAGACGATAGAGCTTCATATTACGAGAATACCCCGTGCTCTAAACGGCCGATCAAATCTTTTACGATTTCAAAATCCACCGTGGTCGAGACCATATCAAGTGGACGTTTTCCACCTAAGCCGTACACATTCTCTCTCATCCATTTTAACGCGCGCTCTTCGTCGTCAAACAGTTCTGTCGCGAGTTTCAATAACATCGCTAATCGATAGATTGCATCACTTTCTTGCGTATTGAAGCGCTCATCGTTTTTTAGACGACGCTTGATCGTGCTAACAGGTATCAATGTGACGTTTTGAAACTCACTCTGAGAAAGCTTCACACGCTCAACAATATTGCGATACACCTTTGGCTCAAAGCCTTTGTGAACCGCATCAGTGCGACCTGTTTCAGCGTCTTCAATACCCAACATAAACCAGAAATTGGCTTTATGAGGTTGTTTCGGTTTGAAGCTTTTTAATGCTGCAGTTGCCATATCAAGCTCCTATGGTTCATATGGTCCAGTTATTATGGTTCAAATGAGCTTAACTTTCAATCAAAGTAAAAAGATAGGTAAAGAAAAAGGCGAGCTTTTCGCCCGCCTCTCTTACTTATTCATCAACCCATTTACCGACGGGCATCGTTTCACTTATTGCAAGTCAAAACGATCCGCGTTCATGACTTTCGTCCATGCGGCGATGAAGTCATGGATGAATTTTTCCTGATTATCATCTTGCGCATACACTTCCGCATACGAACGCAGGATCGAGTTTGAACCAAAGACAAGATCCACTCGAGTAGCCGTCCACTTCACAGCGTCGGTTTTACGATCACGGATTTCATATTGATTAGCACTCACTGGTTTCCACGTATATGCCATGTCAGTAAGGTTCACGAAGAAATCATTCGACAAAGTGCCTACTCGGTCAGTAAATACGCCCTCTTTTCCACCGCCGTAGTTACTGCCTAGAACGCGCATACCACCGATAAGTACCGTCATTTCTGGCGCCGTTAGCCCCATAAGCTGAGCACGATCTAATAAAAGCTCTTCTGGCTTAACCGCGTAGTCTTTCTTCAACCAATTTCGGAAACCGTCAGCAACAGGCTCAAGTACTTCGAACGATTCCACATCCGTCATCTCTTGGGTGGCATCACCTCGGCCTGGCGCGAATGGTACGGAAACATCATGACCTGCGGCACGCGCAGCCAGTTCAATACCTACGTTACCAGCAAGCACGATAGCATCTGCAACACTACAGCCCTCTTCTGCTGCTATTTTTTCTAACACCGCAAGAACACGTCTTAGACGTTCAGGTTCGTTCCCTTGCCAATCTTTTTGCGGAGCCAAGCGAATTCTCGCGCCATTTGCACCGCCTCGGCGGTCAGAGCCACGGTAAGTACGCGCACTATCCCACGCCGTACTTACTAACTCACTAATGGATAGGCCACTTGCTTCGATTTTTGTTTTTACTAAATCAACATCGTAGTCTGTCTTACCTGCGGGCGTTGGGTCTTGCCAAATAAGATCTTCGCTTGGCACATCAGGGCCGAAATAACATGATTTTGGTCCTAGATCGCGGTGTGTCAACTTAAACCAGGCACGAGCAAAAACGTCATCAAAGTACGCAGGGTCATTTTGGAACTTTTCTGCAATCTTACGATATTCAGGGTCCATTTTGAGCGCCATATCGGCGTCGGTCATGATTGGATTGTAGCGCTTAGAACCGTCTTCAACATCGACAGGCTTGTCTTGTTCTTCAATGTCGATGGGCTCCCATTGCCACGCGCCGGCTGGGCTCTTTTTCAGTTCCCAGTCATACTTAAATAGTAGGTGGAAGTATCCGTAATCCCATTGTGTAGGGTGTGTTGTCCAAGCACCTTCAATACCACTCGTTACCGCGTCACGGCCAATGCCACGTGTTTTGTGATTAATCCAGCCAAGACCTTGCTCATGAACGTCTGCTGCTTCGGGCTCTGGGCCAAGGTTTGCGGCATCACCATTACCATGACACTTACCCACCGTGTGACCACCAGCTGTGAGCGCGACGGTTTCTTCATCGTTCATTGCCATTCGCGCAAAGGTCACTCGCATGTCATGTGCTGTTTTGAGAGGATCTGGGTTACCGTCTACCCCTTCAGGGTTCACATAGATAAGACCCATCATTACCGCAGCAAGCGGGTTTTCTAAATCTCGCTCACCAGAGTAGCGGCTGTTATCAGCGTCACTTGTGGCTAACCATTCTTGCTCAGACCCCCAGTAAGTGTCTTTTTCTGGGTGCCAGATGTCCTCTCGTCCAAACGCAAAGCCAAAGGTCTTAAAGCCCATGGATTCGTACGCCATGTTACCGGCAAGGACAATCAGGTCTGCCCAACTTAGTTTGTTGCCATATTTTTTCTTGATTGGCCATAAAAGGCGTCGAGCCTTATCGAGGTTAGCGTTATCTGGCCAAGAGTTGAGAGGAGCAAAGCGTTGGTTGCCTGTAGCAGCACCGCCACGGCCATCCGCAATACGATAACTGCCCGCTGCATGCCATGCCATTCGGATCATTAAACCACCGTAGTGTCCCCAGTCGGCAGGCCACCAGTCTTGGCTATCAGTCATTAAATCTTTTAAATCTTTTTTAAGTGCTTCGACATCTAGCTTTTTCAGTTCTTCTTTGTAATTAAAGTCCTGACCAAATGGGTTGGTTTTGGAGTCGTGTTGATGCAGGATGTCTAAGTTCAAGGCATTCGGCCACCAATCCATCACCGACTTATCTGTAGATGTTTGCCCACCATGCATAACTGGACATTTACCTACCGAACCGCCGTTTGCTTTGCTCATATAATGCTCCTTCGTGTCGTGGTTGTGGTAACCACTCTTTGTTATTCAATAAATCGAATATCCACCTCAAACAGCGTAGTTCATACACTGTTTTTTTAGTTAACGCCAAGTCAAAATTTCAAACATTTCAGCGAATAAATAATTGTTATCAAACATGTACCTATATGCAGAAAATATGGATAGAGATCAGTTTAAGTCCATACCTGAATACTTAATCCCAGACAGCCTCGCCATGTTGTGATCCCAGGTCGCTAAATCATGATGACTAAATTCATTCAGAGCGTGATGACCACACGCCCTCGCCATGACTTTCATGAGCTCGACCGAGGATTCGAAGAAATTTTTCAGTTGCTGGGATGACTTTTCAACGTCGAGACGCTGCCTCAAATCGGCATTTTGTGTCGCAATGCCTGCCGGGCAATTATTGGTGTTGCAGATGCGAGCCGCGACACAACCGATCGATTGCATCGCACTGTTTGCTATCGCTACTCCGTCTGCTCCAAGTGCCAACGCTTTGACAAAATCCGTAGGAACTCGCAACCCACCGGTGATGATTAATGTGACGCGGTCACTTGCACCTTTTTCATCTAAGTACTTACGTGCACGAGCTAACGCAGGAATGGTGGGCACACTAATATGGTCACGGAACATAGTTGGCGCCGCACCCGTGCCACCACCGCGACCATCTAAGATGATGTAATCAGCCCCAGCATCAAGCGCAAACTGAATGTCTTGCTCAATATGGTTGGCACTGAGTTTAAATCCAATTGGAATACCGCCTGTGATGCCACGAACTCTGTCAGCAAACTTTCTGAAATCGTGAGTAGTGTGAAGATCTTTGAACGTTGGTGGTGATATCGCTGGTTGTCCCTCGGGGATGCCTCTCACCTGAGCGATCTTACCTACATTTTTATTTGCAGGCAGATGACCACCCGTGCCCGTTTTTGCTCCTTGCCCACCTTTAAAGTGAAACGCCTGAACATTAAGAAGCTTAGATTCGTCGTAGCCAAATTGAGCACTAGCAAGCTCATAGAAATACCGTGAATTAGCGGCTTGTTCTTCCGGTAACATGCCACCCTCACCAGAGCAAATCCCAGTCCCTGCCAACTCTGCACCTTTTGCTAGTGCAATTTTCGCCTCTTCAGAAAGTGCGCCAAAACTCATGTCCGACACCAACAAAGGAATGGCGAGTCTGAGCGGCTTACGCGCGTTTGGTCCCACAATCAACTCGGTAGACACAGGAACGTCTTCCAACAACGGTTGTGTCGCCATTTGCGCCACCATAATTTGTATAGCATCCCAATGTGGTAGCAAATGCCTAGGAACCCCCATTGCAGCCATCGGACCATGATGACCGAGTTTAGAGAGTCCTTCTCTCGCTAATTGGTGGATAAACTCGAGGGTTGGTTCTTCTTGAGTAGCAGACGCCGTTGGTTTGTCTCTTTTCTCTCGCTTTTGTTCCGGTCCCTCTTTACCGACTTGCTCTGCGGTAAATCGCTTGTGTGTACCATCACAAAAAGGAGCATTGGCGGTATGCTTACATTGGCAGAGATAGGCATCTTCGTCTTTTTCCGCACTAAAGCTCATTGGCTTTAAGCCGGTTCCCGAATGAGACCCATCGCAGTAAGGTTGTTTTTTAGAACGCCCACATCGGCAGAAGTAATATTCTTGCCCAGCTTTCAACTCTACTTTGATCGGCTTGTTATCAGCGATGATTGGCTTGCTCATGTTGCCCCCTATTTATTATTGTTAACCATGCTTTCTCGCTGGCTTGCAATAAGCGTAGAACAGGAGCGTAAAGAGCGTCAGTGTCGCCGAGTAAAATGCGCGATTGTCGCCCGACTAACCTATACTTTTTATGGGTCTCATACACGTGGAGGCTATATGACGATTGCAACCCGATTAGATGAATATTTGACTGAGCATAACATTCACTTTCAAACCGTGAATCACAGCCACAGTCATAGCTCGCTACAAAGTGGTGTTGCAGCAGGTGTGCCTTTAATGAATATCGCAAAAGGTGTGATTCTAGAGGATCATGAAGGGCGTCATATGATGGCGGTCTTACCTGCCAACAACAAAATCAGTTTGTCGCGATTAAACGACGAATTTAATGCCACCTTCCACTTGGTGAAAGAGCGTATGGTTTACCGACTCTTCACCGATTGTGAACACGGCGCTATTCCACCGATTGGTAGCCCTTACCACATGTCGACAGTTTGCGATGAAAGACTGGCAAACTTGGAACATGTCTACCTTGAAGCTGGCGATCATGAAACTCTGATTAAGCTGGACAGAAAGGCGTTTAAAGAACTGATGAACGACTGTAGATATCTAAGATTCAGCAGTGAAGTTCTGCATTAAACTTGCCAAAATCTCTCGACATTTCCTGAACAAGGCTCTTTCAACAAGAGCCTTTATTTGTTGTGTTGGTAGCACGCGAAGGAAGTTTCTCGAACTTTGCTGCCCAGCGTTTCAGAGCATATAGAAACAAAAAACCGCCTATTCGGGCGGTTTTTTTATCAATCAAATCATAATTATTATCGAACAAAGATCTTTTGGATCGCTTTTATCGCCATAGCCCTACGGCGCATTAATACGCTCGTTCTTGGCAACCATTTCGGTGTGTAAAGAATGGTTTTCGCATGACTAAAAGTTCTGAATCCTTCCTCTCCGTGATAATGCCCAATACCCGATTCACCAACGCCACCAAAAGGCGCATCTTCAGCGCCAACATGTAAAACCGTATCATTAACGCCGACGCCACCACTGTGGGTGTTGCGTACAATATGTTTGATGGTCGATTTGTCGTCCGACATAACATACAGCGCAAGTGGTCTTTGGTGCTGATTAATGTAGTCAATCGCTTCATCAACGGCATTGTAGGGCTTAACAGGTAGAAATGGCCCGAAGATCTCCTCTTGCATGATTCGCATATTCGGCGACACATCCGTGACCAAATGAGGATACAGAAGTCGTTCCTCTTGGGGCGACGCCTCAACAGTGTGAAGGTTAGCACCTTGCGCTTTTGCATCCTCAAGTAGCGCAGTCAAACGATCATATTGTCGTTGGTTGACAATATGGGTCAGCTTTTGATTCTTGTTGGATTTTAAATAGAGCTTTTCAAAACGTTTTAAGAATAGCGAAATGAACTCTTCGACACGTTCTTGCGGTACAAACGCGTAGTCAGGCGCGACACAAATCTGGCCTGCATTAATGCATTTACCAAACAAGACAGCATCAACGGCTTTCTTCATGTCTGCATCTTTTGCAATGATCACCGGGGACTTTCCACCCAACTCTAACGTCACCGGGGTAAGGTTTTCCGCTGCCGCTTTTGCCACTGCGCGACCAACACTCGTAGAACCCGTGAACAAAAGGTGATCGAATGGCAGTTGGCTGAATGCTTGTGCGACGTCTGCTTCACCCTCAAAAACTTCGACATACTCAGACAACCCACGGCAAATATCGACGATGACTTTATTGGTTTTTGGCGTAAATTCGCTGAGCTTCATCATCACGCGGTTGCCAGCAGCCAATGCTGTCACTAAAGGCGCAAGGCTCAAAATCACAGGAAAGTTCCACGGTGAAATGATCCCGACGACACCTAACGGTTGATACTGAACGGTGACTTTAGAAGGTGCGAGCAATAAGCCGGATTCGCGCTTGCTGGGTTTGCACCATTTTTTTAGTCGTTTGAGGGTATAATTAATATGCGAGACCGTTGGCAAAACGTCGGTCATGGCGGTATCAAATTCTGAGCGATAGCCAAAATCGTCACTTAACGCTTCAACCAAAGCTTGTTTGTTCTCAAGCAGCGATTTTTTTAACAAAACGAGGCGCTGTTTACGTTCATCCAAACTAGGATAAGGCTCGGCTGCATATGCCGCTTTTAAGCGTTCGAGGCTTTGCTGTAACAAGTTATCTACTTCAACCTCTGTGATTGCGTTCATGATGCTTCTCCTAGCCTAGTTTCTGCCAATGACGCCCCAAGTTAACACGAGCGCAACAATGTTACTATTGTAGCGCTCGTGAAGTTAGAGTTCGAACTCTGATTAAAATATTTCTGGGGTGGATACTACATCAAACGTAGTTCATAAATGCCTAGTCGTTGAGAGCGGTCAAGCATATCGAACTCATGATCAACGTATTCTTTTAATGTGGCGCCTGCACGCTCAGCAATATTGATGCTAGCGATGTTATCTTCCATACAATGGAACTGAATGAATTGTGCGTGCCCTTTCTGCTTCAAAAAAGGGATCAATACTGCGAGCACTTGATCAATCACACGATGGCCTCGCCCATTGTTGGCAAGCCAGTAGCCAATTTCAGTAACACGCGTATGTGAATCCACACCTTTAATGCCAATAACACCCGTAAGCTGCTCATCAAAATAAATTGCACACCAGTGGGAATCCAGCGCGTTACTGTTCACTCGCTGGGAAATGTAGTTCACGGCCTCTCTATGATTCGTGACAGAATCCGTCCAAGGTAGATAGCCCTCAAGGCTCTCTCGGTGAGTGTTCACAACCTCTAGTAAAGCGGACGCGTGTTTCGTGTTGAGGGGCTCAATTGAGACCCTTTGCGAGACGGAAAAACGCTTCTGTAAGTGATTTCCTTGATACGTCTCTTGGCATGTGACTTCATCCATAGATGTTATTCCTTTTTATTGTGAACGCTCAGCGCAAATCCTAACGCTTCATTTTATGAGAACAAACCTCTCTATAAAAACTAATCAAAGCCGTTGCCGTTCATTTAGCCCTTTTGATCGATCAGCGTAAATGGCGTTAGTGATGCCACATCTACATAATGTTTCCATACATGTTCATATAGGTGATGCTGATTGGCAAACGGAGCCAGCTGCTTAGCTTCTTCAAGCGTACACCAGCGATACTCTGTATGCTCTTCGTTAAGAACAACTGATTGGTTAGGCGGACAAAATAGCACAAAACATGGGATAACCATGATACGGTTATTTTTTGCTTCGTAGAACTGCTCTAGGAAGTCTGCTGTATGTAACTCAACTTGGTCAATTAGTGTCTCTTCTTTTAACTCTCTTAAAATGGTTTGCCACCCGGCTTCACCCGCTTCGATACCACCTGCAACATGGCACCAATAGCCACCTTTTACGCGTTTGAGTAACAGCATTTTTTCTATACCATCAATTTTTGAAATGACAACGCCTGAAACATGCGTTGCTTTTATCGGGATCATGTAAGCTCCTTAAATATCGAGTTTTTATTGTTACGCTGAAGAGAGGCAGATTAATTGCTACGTATTCTACTGTTTATTCATCTTGTCGACAGAAGTGTTTGAGTTGAGAGGATTTAATCGCTAACTAAGTATGCTAAAGTGAGATCTGTCGCAACAAATGAGCAGTAAAATGTCCAATTCATTCAACACTATGATTCCCATCGGTGTGCGCTTTATGGTGCTTTCCGCGTTCGGCTTTGCTCTGATGTCGGCTACAGTAAAGCACGTCGGCAACTACGGTATCCCCGTTTTTGAAATCGTTGCAGCAAGAGCGCTCGTTTCACTTATCATTAGTTATTTCGATGTAAAGCGAAAACGAATTTCTGTATGGGGCAATAATAAGCCATTACTATTTGCACGCGGTGCTGTGGGCACGATGGCTCTGATGTGTGTATATTATTCAGTGACCACCTTACCTTTGGCAGAAGCGACGATATTCCAATATATTCATCCGGTGTTTACTGCACTACTCGCCGTATTTTTCTTGAAAGAGCGCATCCAGCCGTCAACTTTCCTTTGTATTGCGTTGTGCTTACTCGGCATCTATATCATGGTAAGCCCAGAAACGGGGCAAGGCTCAGATAGCGCTTTACCAATGTTTAGCGTCATGATTGCGATCTTAGGCGCATTTGGTAGCTCAATTGCCTACGTCATTGTCAGAAAACTGAGTCAGACAGAAGACAGCTCAGTGATCATTTTCTATTTCCCGTTGGTTGCTCTCCCCGCTTCACTCTTACTGATTGGCGACGATTTTGTAATGCCCGATCTATATCTGACTTTCATGTTGGTTCTAGTTGGTGTCTTTACCCAAATTGGGCAATTGGGGTTAACCAAAGCGATGCAAACTCAACAAGCGGGTAAAGCCTCCGCTTATTCGTATATCCAGATCGTATTTTCTGTGTTGTTGGGCATCATTTTCTTTGGCGAGGTTCCGATCATTTGGACGTACGTCGGTGGCGGTCTGATTGTTACAGGCGCATTAATTAATGCGTTTGGTCATCACTTACGGTTACCTTTTATTAAGCGCAACGCTTGATATACCTCGCCAGAACCGTAAACACGACATTTAGAAAAACAGCCAGAGTGACTCTGGCTGTTTTGTGTTTAGCCTAACGTTAAGCTGATATTTTTAACCCTGCGATACCAGCGACAATCATTAGCAAGCTTAAGGCTTTGATAAGTGTTGCTGGCTCATTGAACAGATAAATACTCACGACTGCCGTGCCTATTGCGCCAATCCCTACCCATACTCCATAAGCAATGCCTAAAGGCAAGGTTCTTAACGCAATGCCAAGCAACCAAAAGCTCAATAACATAAAGACAATAGTGAATGCCGAAGCACCGAATTTGGTAAACCCTTGTGAATATTTAAGACCGACAGCCCATGCGATTTCACACAAGCCCGCAATGAAGAGAATTCCCCAAGCCATGTCACATTTCCCAACGAGATGGGGTCGTCCCCGAGAAAAGATAGAGCGGTGAGGTCGTCCTCACTTCTGATTGACTGCTTATTATATACGGAAATCTAAACATAAAAAATAAAACACGGCGATAAGCATACAACTCAAACATCTCATGCACGCTTAAATTCTACGCTTTTCTTTTTAACGGTGGCGGACTCTCTATTTCGCATCAATAACGACACCGTTTTTTAACAATTTACATATAACCTTCTGGTGTTGAAAGTGTTGCATTTATTGCACAAATCACACAAAAACTAATTGAACATGTAAATATGAAAACGTTTGTGTGACTAATATCGCTTAAAACAATGACTGATGACTTTAATATTCAGCCGAATTAATTATAAGGTATGACGTACCCATGAAAGCAATCAAAACCTCTATCGCTGTCCTTGTTGGCGCCGCTCTACTATCTGGATGTAATGACGACACTGAATACGTCAATGTTCAGCCTAAAGAAGTAAAAATAGCGACTTACAACCTCTCTTTTGACCGCGCTACCTTCGAAACTTTGGTAGGTGAAATGCAAATTGAACCAACGCAGCAAACTGCGTTGGTCACCTCTTATTTAGACGGTTCAATCGCAGCCGAAGACAAAACCACTGCGGAAAAAGTCATTCAAATTCGTAACGTTGCAGCAATCATTCAAAAGAATCGTCCTGATGTTCTTATGATGGCGGAATACAACAACGACGGAACAGGGGAAAACAAAGCAGCCATTGAAGGATTCCAGAAGAACTACTTGTCTGTCGCGCAAAGTATCGATGGCGCGGGCGGTGAAGCAAACCTTGAGCCTATTGAATACCCTTATGCTGAATCTTATTCAACTAATACAGGGTTGTTGAGTGAGTTTGATCTCGACAACAACGGAACCGCAGGTCAAATGCCAGGTGATGCATGGGGCTTTGGCATGTACCATGGTCAATATGCATTTGCCCTTATGTCTAAGTATAAAATTGACACAGCAAACACACGTACATTCCAAGCATTTAAATGGAAAGATATGGAAGGTGCGAAAATTCCAACCATTACTATCTGCGATGGCTCGCAAAAGATTCCAGACGGCATGAAGTGTGGTGATGAATGGTACTCAGCGGAAGAATGGGATCAAGTGCGTCTATCTTCGAAAAACCACGTTGACGCACCAATCATCATTCCAACTCGCAACGGCGAAGAAGTTGTACACTTGTTGATGTCTCATCCTACTCCACCAGTATTCGACACCGGTAAAAACAAAGCGCAAAACGCAGCAGAAGTGGAGTTTTGGCATCATTACATTCAAGGCAAAGACTATTTTTACGACGATGCGGGTAAAACAGGTGGCTTAACGAACGGCGCTAAATTCGTAATGATGGGTGATCAAAACCTTGATCCAGTGTCTGGTGACGGTATTAGCTCTGTAATGCAGGAGCTGCACAACGATCCATTGGTTAACCAAACCGTGATGAATGGTGAGCTTTACCCAACAAGCTTTGGTGCAGCTGAACACGCTGTTGACCACAGTTCAACTCACCCATATCCGAATCGCATCACTTCAACGTTTGGCTTAGGGGTAGACTATGCCTTGCCTTCAGCAAATTTGAATGTAATAGACTCTGGTGTGTACTGGTCAGCGTCTTATGAAGAAGGCCGTAAACTATTTAACGATGCACGTATCGGTAAGTATGGTGATGGTAAGGATGTATCTTCCGACCATCGCATGATCTGGATTAAAGCACAGTTCTAGACTGCATAAAAAAAAGCCAACCACAAGGAGTCGTGATTGGCTGTATATATTTGTGAACAAGATGGTTCACTAACAACGTCAGTTGGCTAGGTGACCCTCGGCTTAGAAAGGGTCACTCATACTAAAGCATGAGACGTGCCAACTTTTCAGCGCACAAAAACAGGTTGTTATTTAATCACTTTCATTAAAACTTAACCAATAGCTACTGTTTGCTCACAGAATAAATTGCAATTTGCAAACTACCATTGGCATTTCGCAATAAACCTGATCTTTAGCTCTTGCTTTTATTGCTTCCTAGCTAAGTCGCGTGCAAGGATTAACGCAAGTCCGAATACTTGCAAGAAGAGTCCGATATTCTTGTACCAAGCGATCTTTTCATCCTGCTTTGCCATTACCTCATTGAGCCCTACATTCTCAATGTAGTAATTATCGATGCGGTCTCTATACGAAGCTTGTGCCTGATTTATCTTTGACATCAGTCGAGGAAGTTGATCAATTTTTATTTCATCCGACTCGTTGAGAACCCAAGAAGATAAATGCCCTGCTAATACCTCTTCTAGCTCTAAAGGTATCGCTACGCTCTGACTTATGTGCACATGCAGCAGTAAAGCTTCTCTTTTCCTTTCTAGGGTTTCCACACTGTTCCATGCGAGTTGGATGGAATACAAGTTTTTTGCTGTTTGCTCTGCGAGCTGCGATTGCTGTTTACCCAACTTATCAAGGACTAAGCTAGTAACGATGATCGCGCCAATATTCAGTACTAATCCAATCAGGACGAGTACCCAAGGTGGTGGAATGTAACGTCGCAGACTTACCATAACTTATCGTATGGCAGGTAAATCATATTTAACACAACCAATGAAAGTATCACCAGAAATGTCACCTGCATCCCTCTAATGCGCTTTTTCAAGTCTTTTTTCAATATGCCTTTAGCATGAATAACTCGACCAATTACAAAAATAATACCGGTGAGATGTATCCATGTTGGGTAAGCACTATTAAATTCTAAAAGTGCCATTAAAATCAGGGTGATGGGGATATATTCTGTCGCATTACTCTGGGCACTACGAGCAATTTGTAGAGCCTCTACCCCACCATCGGCATAAGCAATTTGATTTAAGCGACGTTGCTTAATTACTTGAACAGCCAACCAAATAATGAGTATTGCGAGAATGTTGGCATACAGAGCTGTGATCATATGTCGTCCTTCTTGATCTGGTTTTCACTTATATAAGCGTGTCACTTGGCTATAACTATAGCGGTATCATTATGATAATGCGTCAAATAATCTCAAGTTATGATTTCTATTCGGGCAAAAAACGAAAGCCAATGCTTTATGGTATTAAAAATGCCCTCGAATGGAGGGCATAAGAATAAAGAAGCTAATATGTGAGAATATTGAAACCACTATAAGGGGTGTTTGACTAGCTTTTTGCGCCGATGCCCTTTGATAATACTTTCAAAAATTGTGAACAACAGCCCTACCCAAATAAATGCAAAGGTCACCGCTTTCACTTCGTCAAACAACTCGCCAAAAAACATAACTGCCAACACAAACTGCAAGCTTGGCTCGATGTATTGCATTAGACCGACGGTTGATAAATTAGTTATACGTATTGCGATAGAATAAAATACGAGTGGTAAAAGTGTGATAGGTGCACTGCCAAAATACAAAAGCAATGTTGTGGTATCTGTGCCCGAAGCCAGTTCACCAGTTGCCCATTGTTTATAGAGCAAATAGGCGAGTGCAACTGGAGTCAGTAACAACGCCTCAACAAACAAGGTTGTACTCCAGTCATAATTTATCTTCTTCTTGTACAGCCCATACAAAGCAAAGAACAACCCCATCGTTAGTGCGATAACGGGTAGCTGACCATAGTGAATCACTTGATACATAACACCAATTGTTGCCAACACTATTGCAATAAGTTTGCCTTTTGAGAGCCTATCCCCAAGAATAAATACGCCCAGCGCAACAGATACTAATGGTCCAATAAAGAAGCCTAAGCTGGCATCGATGACCCGATGATGGGTCAAAGCCCAAGTGAACGCACTCCAAGAAATACACATCAAACTGCTCGCCACAAACGTGTACCACAAGGATTTTTTATCAAGCCAGATTTCTTTCCAATTCAGCCCTCGACGGGTTATCCCAAGTACAATTAGAAACCCGACAGGTACAGACCCAATGATTCGCCATGCTAGCAACTCATCCATAGAAGCATTCGGTAAATAACGATAATAAATTGGTAGCAATCCCCAGATCACAAAGGAGAATGCTGCCATAAAAGTGCCATAACGAGTGTTATTCATAAAACTATCGCCCATCTAAACGACCAATTTGGCGTAAGTAAACAAGTCCGCCATACATAAAAAGGAATGCAATCCCGCAGTGACTTTATGATGCAGATGGCATTATTGGCTCAACGCTTGTACGACGGCGGTAAAGCCACTCACAAAACACAACATAAGTGCCCCAAACCGAATCTTTTCTTTTGGTAACGACTGGGTAGTTTTCATTGCTAGCCAGTAACCAAGCGCCGCAGCAGGTAATAGAGGAATAGTAATGACCAAATGATGCAATGTGAAGAAGCCCACTGGGATTTGTACTATTAGTGAAATAATCGAACTGAAAACAAAAAAAGCCGATAAGTTGCCGCGTAACTGATTTGCTTCTTGATGCTGCAACAATAACGCCATCGGAGGGCCTCCAATCGCAGAACTGGTACCAAACAACCCAGAAAAGAAACCAGCACATGTCATACGCGAAGGCGTAGGCTCAACCCGAAACGGTAAAACACTCACCACGACTGCAAACAGCACCAACAAACCAATCCAAAGCGTGAGAGTTTGTGTAGATACAAAAAAGAGTAGCAAGCCACCAGCAATTGATCCCGGCACTCGCCCAATCAACGCCATCTTTAAGCCGCCGATTTCAACACTACTGCGGTGCTTCATCGCATTCATCAACGAAATAAATAACGCGACTAAACAGATTGGCGCAGGAACATATTCTGGCGCCCAAAGAATCAGTAAAGGTGCGGCAACAATAGCCAAGCCAAAACCGATTGCGGTCTGGACATAAGAGCCAAGAAATATCAAACCTATTGCAAGGAAGTTTATCGAATCGAATTCCATTTAGATTATTCTTATATTTGAAAAATAAACACAAAACCAAAGCACATTCGCATGATGAATACCTCAGGCATACTGCGATATGAATTCCGCGTAGCATTCATCAAAGTGAATAAAAAGACAATCCATTTGTGCGGTTCGCCCTCATTTGCATTTTGTATTTCATTCCGCTGATGTACATGTTTGCTTACATCGAAGAGGATTCATGCTCGCCTGTTCACGCAGCATTTCTTCAGCGGAATTAATGACCTCTTAAAATCTAGCAGAATTAGACCCGTGAATTCTCCATTGCATTTAATGGATTCAGTCAATTAGTGCGGCGTCGGTATAGCACTTTACAACTCACCTCTTTATACTACTGATTGATTTATCATTACCGTACTTATTTACACAATAAACAAGTGTACGGTCAGTGTTTTTCTACCTTTAACTTGCTGTGAAAATAATATGAAAAAACAAACGGGATTTACTCTAATAGAGTTTGTCGTAGTTATTGTCGTGCTCGGTATTCTTGCTGTCACTGCCGCGCCACGCTTTTTAAACCTTCAAAGCGATGCACGTGAAGCACGTTTGGAAGGAATGAAAGGCGCTATTGCGTCAGCATTAGGCGTGGGTTATGGGAAAATGGCGATTGCGGGATTGGAAAGCAAGCCTTACGTTTCAAACTTCGTAGACAGTGCTTTAATGGCAGATTTACCATTTGACGGCTGTAATATTGGTGGTTCAAAGCGCTGTGTTTTTTTATATGGATATCCTGATTCTGATAGCGAATCGATGAAGTTACTCGTGCAAGGACTGAACGAAGAAGACTCGGATTGGAAAACATTTCATCACCCGGCTGGTTCAACAACTCGCGAAATGGTCATTGCTGCAGCCGACGAAAAAAGAGCTAGCCTTACACAATGCGGAATTTTATATGGGCCGCCGCAGACTCCAAACGAGAGTTACACCTTAGATATTCTTCCCTGCCCTCAATAAAAATAAGGCTGCCAATCGGCAGCCTTATTTGTTTCATCTGATCGGTTTTTTACGCAAAGTTAAACACGTATTTATCCATCATATTCACCATGCGGCCAATCTCTGGCTTGGTAATCGTATCATTTGCGCCAAGAGATAGTGCTTTCGCTCGGTTATCCTCACTCATCAATGACGAGAACATAATGATCGGCATTTCATGAAACGCTTCGGTATCGCGTAGTCTCTTCACTAAGTGCATACCATCCATTCGAGGCATTTCTACATCCGTAACCACCGCATCTAATAGCTCTTTAACTGGCAAGTTTTCTTCTTTCGCGACCTCGATCAAGCTCATCAACTTCTCATGCGCCTCACCACCGTCTTTACATGTGATCACATTGTAACCTGAAGAAGCTAATGTATCTTGGATCAAAGAGCGAATAAATGCTGAGTCATCCACCACCATGATCGTTTTAGCATTACGCTTACCGACCATTCTCTGGTTGAGATCCACCGACTTGTCCCCTTTCACATCGTATTTTTCCATACTCAATTCTGGGTTGATGTCTGCGATGATTTTTTCAAAGTCGAGAATCATGATCAGGTTGCCTTCTTTACGGACAACGGCTACTACACAATCTTGTTCGCCCGCTTCCAAAAACTGACTTGGTGATTCCACATCATTCCAAGAGATGCGATGAATACGCGAAATGCTGTCAATTAAGAAGCCATTGGTCATTTTGTTGAAATCCGTAACGATTACAAACTTGCGCTCCAGATCTTGTCGTGTTGGCACACCTAACCAACCAGCTAAATCCACTAAAGGCGTCAGTACATCTCTGGATGAGAACACACCAATCATATGAGGTTGTGCGTTTGGATAATCGGTTGTTTCTGGCACGCGAATCACTTCTCGTACTTTCGCAACGTTAATGCCGTAATAACAAGTTTTTGTGCTGCCATCTGGCAATGTTTTTTCTAAATGAAACTCGATGATTTCAAGCTCATTGGTACCACTTTCTGTCAAAATGGTGCTGGTTACGTTACTCATAAAGCCAATTATCCAACCGAAAATACGCATCAGAAAAGTTTGATGCAAACGCCATGAGAAGCCGTTCTCTGGCTAAAAATCCAAAAGTCCTTTTTAGTCGTTACAACAAAATTTGTAAACCATCAAAAGGACGGCTAACGCACATTTCCATACCAAACCATGTAAAATTGTCTCATTTTTGAACACGACATTATGAGTGGCCAAAGTGCGAATTAACACCTCCACTTTTAGCGGCAGAGTCAATGAAAAGTTTAGAAATAATTTGAAGTGATGTTCAGCGTCAATAGCCAAACCTATCTAACAGATATCAGTACAAAGTTGGCTACTGTGCTCATGCCTGGTGTATAACAAGCTCTCTTCAAGTGGCATGGTATAAAACTGCGCTTGTGAACACACGGGTTTAAATCGAAGCGCTAGAGGCATCGCAAGAAAATCTGAAGGCATAGAACACTGAAAGAACACTTTCAGTTTGTTAGTTTTCTGTCAGCGTAAGTTTTAAGCAATCATCCTATCACTAGGTATTTCAATACCTGACATCGCTATTCCCATAATCAAGACACTGATTTTCACTTTTGGAAAGAGTCATTTTCCTTCCTCTTAGCAAGGTTTTTCCTACAATCCTATTCATCCAATTGCGCTGTCGCCTGACAGCACACTAGTTGATGTATTAGGTGAGGTTAACTTTGAATAATGTTCTTATTATCGACGCTCAACCATTGTATAGCGAAGCTATTGCTTCTCTAGTTGAATCTGTAGTCAACACAGCTGAAGTGATTCAAACCACTGACAGTGCGGAAGTGATGGATCTTGTCCGAGGCCAAAAGATTGATTTGATTATTTTAGACGTAGTGCTTGGCGACCGCGATGGTATGCGTTTAGCCAAAAACATTTTAGCGACAGGATATCGTGGCCGACTGTTATTTGTTTCTTCACGTGACTACTCGAGTCTTTCTAAAGCAGCGTACGAAATGGGCGCAAACGGCTTCTTAAGCAAGCATGAAACAAGAGAGACCATTATCGACGCAATTGTGAGTGTTTCACGCGGTTACTCAATGTTTAAGTCGACTCACACACCATCGTCGGGTAACGTAACACTTTCAAATCGCGAAGCCATGGTGTTCCATTATCTTGTACAAGGCTACTCTAATAAGAAGATTTCTGAACAACTTTCACTCAGCGCTAAAACAATCAGCACCTACAAAACGCGTATTCTGAAGAAGTACCATGCGGACACGTTGATTGAACTTCTGCATACTATTCCTCAGTCAGAAAACATTGAGTTTTGCCGCTAAGCGCTCATGTATTTTGCAATAGCACCGATTAACAACTGGTGCATTGCATCATGTCTTAAGCTTTGCTTCACCTGTACAACCACTTTTGGCCAGCCATCTGGGTAAAAATGCTCTGGCACTCTTATAAATTTATATCCATCAATTGGCGCCTGATATTCAAGTAACACGGTTGCGGCGCTTTTTTGCTTAATTAGCTTCAATACGCTGCTTACGTTGTCTAGAGCCGCAATACGGTTGATGACCATACCGTGGCTTTCCATTGCACGCTTAACGAGCTGCTCTTTCTCTTTCCAACCGATAATCTCTAACATGATAAAGGGAAGTTTGGCCGCTTCTTCCAGGGTGGTAATTCCCAGCTCTTCAGGGACAACTACCACAGCAGGCGCATAGCCGATGAACTTCTGATAAACAGATTTCGGAACATCCTCGTTGAAGTAATGTAACTGCGCATCCACTTTGCCTAGGATTATCTCTTCTATCGTATACTCTGTAATCGTTGCTATCGAAATGTGCGCCTTGGGAAACAGCGCCATTAAATCCATTGCAAGTAAATGCCCAAATGAGTATTGAGCGGTTTGCGGCAAACAAATGGTGATGTCTTTTTCGTAATTTTCCGGTTCAAACTCATCTCTAATTAGACAAGTTTCAAGCTTCTCGAGTGCATCGGAAATTTTAGGTAATTGACGTTTTAAATAGTCCGTCGGTTCCATGTGGTGAGGATGCCGAATAAACAATTCATCGTTTAGCTGGAGTCGCAATCGGGCAAGGTATTTGCTAATTGACGCTTCGCTCTTCCCCATCGCTTTCGCAACGGGCTTGAGCTGACGGTGCTTATCCAGTAAGACAAGTATTTTAAGTAAGTTTAAGTCGAGATCTTTGTTCACGTGCGACACCAGATGTAAGGTCGAGAATAAATAGAGCAATCACTATTTGTTGACTGCTCTAATATAAAAGACCACTCATTCTGTTTGGTCAAATTAATCAAACAGTTATGTCATGGTTATGTTCCGTAACTTTGCATTTAGTCAATACCAGACCTGCTTAATGGGACTTTTGTCTGTGTTTTTTCATCTCATAGAGATCTTCATCTGCACGTACAATAACGTCCTGAAGCGTTTCGTGTAACTCATTCGCCGCGATACCAGTACTCACACTAACTTCGATATCCAAGGTCTTTAGTCGGTTATCTTTAACGACACTACGAAGCTTCTTCGCCAATATTGAAGATTGGCTGATACTGCAACCTGGCAGAATCGCAACAAACTCATCACCACCAGTTCGAACTAGATAATCACTATTTCGAAACACTTTAGACATAGCATCAGCAATAATCCCAATAACTTCGTCCCCTACATGGTGACCGTAATGGTCATTGATTCGCTTGATCCTATCGCCATCTATTGCAATGACGGAATATGGCGCGGTTTCCAAACGACGTTTGAATTCGCTATCTTGAAAGACTCTGCGGTTAAACAATCCCGTTAAATCATCTTTCGTCACGTTCGTCAGTGCTTTCGCGAGGCGAAGTTTGCTCTCTTTAGATTCATAAGCTTTGTTGTAATACGCTAAGGTTACGAAAAAGAAGATGATAAACAAGAACACGTAATCCAATACAATTTTACTGAATGGGTACATGTAAACAATGAGATTGTTGTTGT
Organism: Vibrio sp. 2130-1; assembly: GCF_033339515.1. Lineage (NCBI taxonomy): Bacteria > Pseudomonadati > Pseudomonadota > Gammaproteobacteria > Vibrionales > Vibrionaceae > Vibrio > Vibrio sp. 2130-1. The sequence goes on along the minus strand of NZ_JAWOUT010000008.1, from coordinate 11,906 downwards.
CTGCGACATATGATTGGGTGTACGCGAATGATGGAAAGGGGTAGCCAGCGAAATAAATCACCATTTGCTTGTTCCCATTCGCTATTTGAACATCCACCGCTTTCCCATCATTATAAAGCGGCGAGAGGTATAATTCTTCCGAGAACTCTCCCACTAACTCACCTTGAAAGTAAACCGGACTCATGATGCTTATCGCCATGTCATCGGAGTATGTCGTTTTAAATGGTAGGGAAAACAATACCCGGTCCGTTAGTTGCTCTTTCCACGCGGCTAACACACAAGAATAGTTACTTTTACACCAATCAACATCAAATGTGGCTTTCACTCCCTCTAGCGCTTCAATCGGTCTCTCTAAGATGAGTTTGTTTCCAGTATAAGAACGAAAATACATAACGGCATTTTGTCGATTGAACGCATTTGATAAATACGCTTCAGCCTGATGAAGCGATTTCCGTGCAACAGCTTCAACGTAATTAAGTTTTTCATAACGTGACAGGGAGTAAATCGCATCTTGAAAGCTCAGCTCTGTTTGCGCTTCTACTTCACTCACGCTCATGCCTTTGTATTGCTCGAGCTGCGCTTCCGTCAATAGCCCCATGAGAATTACTTTTTGTTTTATTTTGGCTAAATTATTCGCGTAAGTGTTGAACTGCTTTACTTCATAAGAAATTAACACCGCACCAATCATTGTGACAGAAGTGACGAATAGTAATGTTGCGATGAAAAGAGACAACGCGATACTTTTAAGTGTCATGATGCGGTCTTACGCCCCCGCCACTCTTGTTAGCTCAACAATGTTCTTTACGTTAAATTTATCCAATAGACGACGTTTGTATGTGCTGACTGTTTTGTCACTTATTGATAGCACTGAAGCGATTTCTCGATTGGACTTTCCTTGTAATAAATACTTCATTACTGCGCTTTCTCTGCTTGAAAGTTGTGGCATTTCTCGAACGCTATTAACAACTTGCTTAAATTTGAAGAAGGTATACCCCTTCTCTACCGCTTCTATCGCGTCTTTAAGAATGTCGTGATTTTCCGATTTACACACATAGCCATCAGCGCCAGAACGAAAAGCCATTTGGCTGTACATTTGGCTAGTTTCAGCGGAGAAGAAAATGACTTTGCCTTCATAACCATGGGATTTGATACGTTTGTAGAAATCAAACCCATCGCAATCTGCCAAGTTCACATCTAAGATCAACAGTTGAATTTCTTCCTTTTTCAATATTTGTAATGCCATCTTCGCTGATGTTGCAGTAAACACCCCATTTGTTTTACCTAACTCTTCCAGCAACGACTTGATTGCAACACAAACAAGAGGATGATCGTCAAAGATCAAGTAATTCAATTTATTCATATCTTTCATTTAGTATGGTTATGGCTTCTAGTGGCATGGGTTTATCAATGTAGAAGCCTTGGCAAAGATCAATGCCATACTCACGTATCGCTTGCAGTGTGACTTCGTCTTCAATACCTTCCGCGACCAATCGTATATTCAAACTTTTCGCTAACGCGCAAATAGCAACAACGATGTTGCGTTTTTTGATATCGCATTCGACACCTTGTACAAACGAACGATCGATTTTTAACTCGTTGAATGGCAGTTGAGCCAGTTTTTCAAACGTTGATGAACCCGTGCCAAAATCATCTATTGAGACAGTGACACCGTTCATCCTCAACTTGAGTAAATTCTTGTACAGGGACGCGCTAGTCTGAAATGTATCTCGCTCTGTAATTTCAATGGTGATTTGTGATGGGTCAATCTCGCTCTCTAAACATTGCTGTAAAAAGTAATGAGAGAACGCCGTATCTTCTAAATTTTCATGGTCTACATTGATGGATACGTTTTGCGTCAATCCGCGGTGTTTCATGTCATAGATAACATTACTCAATACAGCTTGAAACAACTCTCCTGAAAGGCGGCAACGCTCTACAATTGGCAAAAAATAATGAGGGGGTAACACACCATAAATAGGATGATTCCAACGCGCGAGCGCTTCATACCCAAGCACTTCCCCACTTTGCACATCGACTAAAGGCTGGTAATAATTTTTCACGCGCCCTTCAGCCAGAGCAAACAGGAATTCTTGATCTTCCACTTCAATCGGTTGAGCAAAGCTGACTTGTTTCGCTTTTTCATCTCTTATTTTACCTAACAAATCAACGACTTCATTTTCATCGTATGGCTTGGGCAGCTTCCCTAATACTTCAAAGCTAAATCCCTCGCACATGGCTCTTACCGCAGAAATAATGGTCAATTCCATTGCACTGACCAGTACAACTTGCCCCTGGTACTGGACTTTATCGAGCATTTCCATCATATCGATGCCGTCTTTTCCGGGCATTTGGATATCACAAAAAATCACGTCAAAATATTGTTCCTGCACACTCTGAATAGCGGCATCCACACAGTTAAAAGGGATGACTTGCGCGCAATAGCGATCCAATATTTGCGTAAGTATTGTGGTTTGTAGCGGATGGTCATCAATCACCATCACATTAAATTGTGTATTCATTTGTCTCTACCCAATAGTTTATGTTTTCGATCTCCTGCTCGATTCGTAAAATTAGCTCCGCTGTTCGCCTGTCAAACTCCGCAGCAGTAACTCGTTCTACCTCAATACAAAGCTCAGCCAGCATGCTTACCCCTATCGTCCCAACCGCTCCTTTGATGCCATGAATGACCCGTTTTTTGTCTCGCTCAGTCGATGCTGCGTTTAAGTTTTTTATATCTGTAGACATTGATTGACTAAACACGCGCGCAATCTCTTTTGCGTCCTGAGCTTTGAACCGTTTAATCCAGCCGGGCAGCCTACCCCTCTCTTTTTCGCCAATAAATGGAATCAAAACGGTTTTTAATTGATTAAGGTCATAGGGCTTGTAGAGCACATCATCAATGCCGATATCCTGTGTACGTTCAATGGCAAGACGAGCATCTTCTGCTGTCACACCGATGATTGGAATTGCTTTAAATTCGGAGTTTTTCACGTGCCTAACAAGCTCATAGCCATCCATTTCTGGCATATGAAAATCGGTCAGCAGCAACACAACGTTTTCATCTTGGTTGATGTATTCCCATGCTTCGCGGCCGTTATTCACAATGACAGGTTCGATTCCAAGTTCATGAAGCTGCATTGCTATCACACTTTGGTTAATGGGATTATCTTCTGCGACCAGTACCGTGCCGAGAACCCAAGAAACCACTTCTTGATTTACGTCACTAAGCTTGGTTTCTTGCTGCGTTTGGCTGAGCAAATTGAACAATGTATCTGGATATTGAATCTCTCTTAGCGTAAGACTGCCAAGTACCCTTTGTTCGTCACGCAGCATTAGGCCATTAAAACTGGCATCGCTGTCGTGTATAGGGTGAAGGTTCGCCACCATTGTTTTTAACGTCGCTGGACGCATTTTCCACGCGTCACACCACTGGCGAATATTAAGTGGTAAGCTCTCGCTATACGTCCAGTTCAAACAAACGTCTGGCTCAGAGTCGCAATGCTCAATTGGCAGTCTGACAGTAATCGTCGTGCCCAAGCCAAATTGTGAATCGATGCAGAGCACGCCGCCCATGCAGTCGATCAATCGGTCAACAATGCTTAGCCCCAATCCAGTACCGCCATATTTACGCGTAATAGTGTCATCCGCTTGAACAAAAGGATTGAGAATGCCTTCGAGTTGGTCATCCGTCATGCCGATACCTGAATCCGCCACTTTCAAAATAAGCTGCTTTTCATGAAGAATGACACTGATTCCAACTTCTCCTTCGGCAGTGAATTTCATCGCATTGGAGAGTAGATTGGTGGTAATTTGCACCAATCGCAGCGCGTCGATTTCAATGAAAGCATTCGAAAATGGTTTGATTGTCACTTTGTAATCCAAACCTTTCGCAAGCGCTCGTGGTTCAAAGCTTCGAAACACATCGCACAAGGTTTTAAGCAAGTCGGTCTTAACTGGGGCGACGGTTAAGTGCCCTGCCTCTAACTTTGAATAATCCAGTACTTCGTCTACTAGCGTATTCAAATGATTGAGCGAGCGTATGGCTTGGGCAATTAACTCGCGATTTGAATCTGCCGTCACTTGGCGATTTAGCAAATCGAGGATGCCGTGTGCTGCCGACAATGGCGTTCTTAATTCGTGACTCATGGTTGCCAAAAAGTTTTCGCGCGCACGTACCGCGGTTTGCGCTTCTTTTTGCGCATCGATTAACGCCTGCTCACGTTCTTTTTGCTGGGTAATATCTTGAATAACAGTCAGTACAAACTTGTTCTTACCGCTAGGAGAAGCGATGACTTTGCGTTCTCGATATACATGTTTAATATCAAGTTCACAGCCCGACGAGGCAACCTCTTCTGAAATACGCTTTCCAGCAATAACAGTGGTCAGTTCATCAAAATTATTCACTAGAGGAACGTGCGCAGAATCACTTTTCAAACTACATTGTTGGCACTGTTTACTGTTGTAGTTCGCACAATTACTCATCTCCATATGGTTATTTTCACTATGGATAAAAACCAAGCTATTGATCTCTTTGATGATGTCCATCAGCCATTGCTTTTCCGCTTCCTCATTGTCAGCATTAAATTCGGCTAACCTCACTTTAAGTCGCATGTGAGATAAGATGAAATACGCCGCAATTAACATGAGACAGAATATGAATGAACCAGCAACAACAAATGTAGCGATCTGCTCCGAGTCATAGCCATAAGTCAGTTTGAAGCTTCGGTGAGAACGCAGCAGTTTTTCGATCTCGTTAGAATCAATGGTTTCGATGATGCTGTTCAACATGTGTTGAAGTTGTGTATTGTGGTTTGCAACCGCAAATGCATTAGAGAACGTCAAAACGTCCTCCGCATTGATCACCAAGCCATCGACTTGATCTTGTGCAATCATGTTGTGAACGATGTCGTCAGGAATATAAGCCACATCCAAAACGCCCGATTTCAAATCGGTAAGCAGCTTTTTCAAATCATCATAATGATCAACTTGGCCTTGCTGCCAAGTGCCCAAATGAACTAACCCTTGCTTTTTCAAAGTGAGCAGAATACCCGCTTCTTTCAGTGCAGATTTATCGCGCTTACTCTGCTCCGCTTGGATAGCCACGTAATTACTGTGCATGAATGGTTTAGTGAACAACCAATCTGACTTAGGTAGCTCACCCACATAAGAGATGGGGACTATATCGGCATCAAATGCCGTTAATCCATTAGAAAGGCTCGACGTCGACTTCACATACTTAAAGCTCAAGCCAGTACGAGACTGCAATAAGTCGACAAAATCTGGAAAGAAGCCATCTAACTCGCCCGTTTGCGAATCTCGGTAGAGAAACGGATAAGCTTCGTCACTGCTGCTGTAAGTTATCACTAGTTTGTTTTGATGATTACGTCGGTAATCTACCAATAACTTATCACTGATATGGTAAGGATTTTTCGAGGCGACGGAGCGAATATTTTTTCCATTTTGCTCCCACTGAAGGATTTTGTTGATGTCATCGATCAGACTCTGTTTGTCCAACGAAGCGATAAAACTCACCTCTTCGTTTTTCAACCAACTGGGAATATCGACAACCCCTTTTACAATGTCATTCAAATCCAAATATTGGGTAATACCAACATAAGTGTAAATAAGCGCGTTCGCTTTACCTCGCTTAACTTCATTAAACGCCTCTAAACGTGTTTTAACGTAATGTATCTTATCGATACCGCGTTCAGTGAGGTTGTCACAATATACACTGCCCTCAACACACACCCATTTAAGATCACGCGCATCACTATCTCGGTAAGTGGCATTCCGATACCAAACAGCGATAGTGCTCGAAAAAAAAGGCATCGAAAACAAGAAACGCTTTTCTCTTGCTGCTGTTTTACTAAATCCAACCGCACCATCAATCTTCTTGCTTTCGACATCCGCAAGTAAAGACGGAATATGCTTGTAAGTCCGAAGTTCTAACTCATAATCCAAAGCTTTAGTAATGTTAGACAAATACTCAAGACTAATTCCGTACGAAGGACCAACGCTACCGTCAAACGAGTCTTTAGCTTCGTCTTGCGCAATAACACCAACGATGACCTTCGGTTTAGGACTCTGTTTGGCAGTTGAGCAAAAAGAACTCGCTAAAAAAATTAAGGCGACGGACGATACCGTAATACTTCTAAGAATACTGAGCATGACTGCTTCCTCTGAATGGAAGCTCAGACTAGTTTTTGTCAGATAAAAGTCAAACTTCGCTCAATAGCGAAATAAAAATAAAGCTTTGATATAAAACCAAAAAACCAAAATTCGTCAGAACAATCTGACAACACAATCCACCTTTGACTACACAGTGTTTGCGTTCGGTCTCTCACCCAGACGGATATTCACTGCGAGTCGGTATACATAAGGGATGTGTGCTTTTAGGTTTGCACGCCATAGCTTTTTACTTTCATCTTGAATGATTCATCATCATTCCATGATAAACTGGCGTATTAACATGAAAGAAAGCTCAACTCCGCGGTTTCGAGCAGCTTGAAGTAAACACAGTTTTAGAAAATGCGTTCTAGTATTGTGTCACTCAAGATTCACATTGCTACTTTTACAACCGCTGGAGCATTAGAAAAATTAAGGTATTAAATTCAAATGGTTAATAACTCAATCCAGTGGTTTCCTGGACACCTGAACTAAAATTCCACAGCTTGCCATAATGTCTATTTAAATTTAAATATCAACAACTTAATAAACAAACCAATTCCATAGCGTCCCACTAGATTTCACTAAAAATCATCACTTTGGTACCCCACCTGGTACCCCACCAAATCAATTTACTATACAATGGTCTCCAAGTAATCACCTCAAAGATCATCGGCTATGGCAAAGCGAATCACTGATACAACAATCAAAGCTCTCGTTATAAAAGACAAGGAATATACATTCACCGTTGAAGAAGGTTTACAGCTACGTATTCGACCTAAGCGTTCAGATAAAGGGACCGGCACTAAAGCTTGGCAGTTCAAGTATCGTCACCCTGTAACGCGAAAAATAACCAAAATGGCAATGGGTACTTACCCTTCACTGCGACTTGCTGCTGCAAAGCTTGAAGCAGCCGAATATCGGAAACAAATCGCTGAAGGTATCGATCCAAAACGCTCCAAAGAAAACAAACGAACCGAAGAATTGCGGAAGCACAATGATAGCTTTCTAGAAATTTCAACCATGTGGTTTGATAGGAAGCGTAAGTCAGTCAGCTCATTTCATGCAGAGCGAATCTGGAGAACACTGGAAAAGTACGTATTTGATCATTTAGGGACTCTTCCGGTAAGTGACATTACTCGACGTGATGCCATTGAAATGCTACGCCCTCTCGAAAAAGACGGAAAGTTATCTACCATCAAAAGAATTTGTCAGAGCTTAAACCAAATTATGGAGTATGCGGTAGCAAGCGATGTAATTAGTGCTAATCCACTGACTAAGATGATTAATTCATTCGAGAAGCATAAAGTCGAACACATGCCTACAATACGACCTGAACTATTAGGTGAGCTTATGGCACGATTGTCGAAAAATGACAGCATCCAAGATAAGACCAAACTACTCCTACTATGGCAATTACACACTATTTCTCGCCCAAAGGAGGCAGCTAGAACACGCTGGAGAGATATTGATTTCGATAAGCAATGCTGGACTATACCTGCCGAAGAAATGAAGCGAAGAAGAGAACACAGAGTACCTCTGACCAAGCAAGCAATTAATATACTTGAAAAGATCAAAGCTCACAGCATCGGTAAAGATTTCGTTTTTCCTAGCGAACGAAACCCAGATGGCCATATAAGCGTCTACACGGCCAATGCAGCTTTAAAACGCAGTTTAGGGTTCAAAGGTGAATTAGTCGCACATGGACTAAGAGCCATAGCTTCTACTGCGTTACACGAACATGGATTCGATACACTTCATATCGAAGCTTGTTTATCTCATATGGATAAAAATGTGACTAGAGCCAGTTATAACCGCTCTGATTTTTTCGAACAAAGAAAAGAGATAATGTGCTGGTGGAGCGACTACATAGAAAAGACAGAATCCACCTCCAAATAAACAATATATATCAACACCTTAGAATTTTAAAAGAACTGTAATTGTTGTAGGGGCTTAATATAGCCCCCCCCCCTCAATGTTATAAGGAGCTTCAGATCAGCAATTGGGCACATCCATAAAGTAAAAAGAGTCGAAAGATACAGAAGGGAATTATACAACTCAGCGTCAATGACTACCTACTACGACAGAAGCCCCAACCCTTTCAGCCAAATATAGCAAGCTTAACTAGCAGTCCACTAGCTTAGGGGGAACTGTAAGCCACTTATAGAATCTGCAAGTAACTTGTTACCAAATCGACTCTCAAATTAAGTTAGTGCTAACACCAAATATCACTATTTGGCCCGTGTCACTATCAAGTGATGTCAGTGATATTTTCTATTTCTTCAAAAACCACCAGCCCTAGAATTAAAAATCATTTCTGTTGGCTTGCATAAGATTTCATTATAAGAAACACCTGAGACTACGGTTTGACGACTAGTAATCCTGAACTTTAACCGCCCTGCTTACCCAAACTATTATTTAGAACTAACTTTTCGATAACTGCTCAGAGCGGTTATAAGGTACCTAGAATATCCGAGCTATCATACGATACCTCTAGGTTACGCAGTAGTCATCGCCTAATGAAACCCTAGTTCATTGATACCCAAAAGAGCTCTAACAAAACAAGGGCCTTTCAAAATCAATTGGCTTTACTCGCTATCGCTGTAATACCAATCCCTAGGCGATCGGCGGCTAGCACGTTTAAGCGTCGAGAAGAGGGAGTCTTAGGTAAAATTTAGCGTGTTAACTAAAAACGCTTAACCATTCGTTTCATCAAAGGGATATGAGGTTTACTTTACTGGATGAACCAAGATGTGCGCTTGGTGTGTTTCTGAATTCCACTCTTTCATCTCTGCGACAAAAAAACCATGTTGATCAATTACATCAATAAGCTCTGGAGCCCTCTCTAATTGAATAAGCATCGAGAGCGGTGCAATTTGTTTATCGTTATCATCAAAACCATATTCTATCTGTTCATCAAGCATATACAGGATACCTGATTGCGCCTCCATTCCCTCTTCAAAGACACGAGACTCGATGCCTTCTTCGTCATAAAGATGAACCAATAAATTGTAAAGTTTTTCCGCTCCAACGAGCTTCGTTTTATTCGCTTGAGAGTTTAGCTCGTGCAGTTTCTTTTCTAGGTTCCCCCCTTTTCTTCTCGCCAGACTAAGCATCAATTTGATGTCTTTCTTTATATTGGAAAGGGATTTATTTGCGAGTTTAGGTTTCAGATACTTGATAAGAATCTCATTTCGAGTGGTCACAGGAACATGACGCTCAGTAGCTGATACCTTACAGAGTAAATGAAGTAAAGAGTGAGTCACTAAATGATGTAGGTTGTAGTAATAATCAAAGTCTCGCTTGATTTGCATGGGTATTTTTTAGCCTATGAATGATACTTTATATATGGGGAGGTACTTGTCTAATTTCAATCTAAAGGGCGACCAATCGACGCAAAAACCGTCTGTCTTACTAGACAATCAAACGTTATCAGTTAGAGGTATTTAGCGTTGGTAAAGAGGCTAGATTAAATTTACATAAGTAAACTCTTCCGCCTCCTCCCTGTAAAATATGCCAACTGAAACCACTACAAACATTACGCTTAAACCTAACACCACTCAGTCTAATAGACGTTGTAATTCGTATTTAGGCATAGCTCGGTAATACAACCATCCTTGTACCATTGGGTTGTCACAAAGCTCCTGAATGTGAGTCAATTCCGATAGATGTTCAACCCCCTCGAAAGTCAGCGGTTTATCAAGTCGATTTATCATAATAATAATGTGTCTCACCATCTCTCGCTTAAGATCATTAGATAGTGACTGCGTAAATATCCTATCTATTTTTATCTCATTAAAGTCTATTTCAGTCAGCCACACCAAATTCGCAACCCCCGTACCAAAGTCATCTAACGCAACAATAAAGCCAAGCTCTTTCGCTCTGCGTGTGAATGCCCTGAGTTGAGAGATTTCTAACTCTACTCTTTCAGTGATTTCCAGCTTTATTTGACGCGGGTTAAGGCCTTTCGACATGACCTTAGCCTTAAGTGACTCTAGATAGTTAGGATGAAGTATCTCATAAGATGATAAATTCAATGCTAAGAAGAGTTCGGGATAAGAAAATAGTAGCTCTTCCATATCCGAAAACGCTGTATCGACTATAAACTCCGAAAGAGCACCATATAAAGATAACTCTTCAGCCATCTGAACAACAAATTCCGGCGAAACGTGTCCAAATCGATCATCACGCCATCGAAGAAGAGCTTCAACACCAGCTATACGCTCTGAGCGAGCGTGAACGATCGGCTGATATTCCAAGTGCAAAAGTCGACATTTAAGAGCCTCTTTAAAGCGATACTCCATAGAGGCACGACGTGTTTTAAAAGAAACCCACCAAGATGAGAAAAAAGCGCTGAACAAGGCACACAGAAGCACAACAATGAGTAACTCAGGAGCAGTTAAATACAACAACCCCGTGCGTCTATTATAAGTGTCAATGCAGACGGGGAGCTTGTCACTGCATAGCTGAACACTATGATAAAACAACGGCTGCTCAATTGGCCATTGGTACTTAGCTTCATACGAAGCCAAAGTTTTCGGCTCGCTTTTAGACAAAATACGATAGGAAAAATGAGGTGCTAACCTAGGGTATTGGGAGTAAAAGTCTAGTGATGCGAAAGCAACAACAGAGCCAAGTCGAAATGCAACCAAAGGTAAATCAATTGGAAACAGTTCACTGGTCTCTGTATAGATGTGTAGCGATTGAGTGTCGTATTCACCTTCAATGGGAACAGCAGGAGGCGGTTCTAAATCCCCCCAGTTCGCCGTACATAGCAACTTTTCATCTTGAATAAGGCCAATATCATATAAAAAATAGTGACGATGAGCCAAAACCTGAAATACATCGATAGTGGCAGAATCACAGTGTTCGACCAAGTTTCCACGGGCATCATCAATCGCCGCCACAACATCCTGGATAACACGCTCAGTATGCGAAAGTAGTATTTCAGTTAACGTGGCTTGCCGAGTTGACTGCAACAGAGCAATAGCAATATGGGCAAGAAAAAGTAGGATCAAAAATGCCGACGTAGCGATACCAATCGTCTGCAAACTTAATTTATTCATTAGAACAATAACCTAAAGATAACATACTCACAAAATAGCATATAAAAATCAAGCACTGATCTTTTTGATATGAAAGGTTTTCAATAGACACTGATGTAGCAAAACAGTATCAGATGCTGCTTATCTAAGCTAGAGTCGATAATATCAGTATACTAACAGGTATAATGTTATGATGAGGCTTTGCGTAATTCGAGGGAACTAAATCAGAAGCTTACGATCTGATCGGCTAAGTAAGTTAATTCCCCTCGTCTCATGCCGAAACCTCGCTACAAAACAACGAACTGGACACAGTACAACATATATGGACGCACCTCTGGATGCAATGGCTAATTGAATGGTACGGTCGCTAACATATATCCGACGTCTTTCTAGGTCGATAATAGACCTGCGCCATGATGTAATCCGCTCCTCACTGTCTTTTCAAAGCCTCGGTTTCAATAACCCTGTTGCGTTATCAGAGTGTAGTAAGGAGGGTTCACCGTTTATTCATCAGCTATTGCAAACTCAGTTGCTTCTCTAGGATAACTCCTTAGAACTTTACTATTTTAATCAAACAGACTTAAAGGCCTGATTAATATCGTATTCACTATTTTTCGCTAAGATGTGCCATGCTACCCGACCGAGCTTGTTTGCAAGAGCGACAATCGCTTTTGCTTTGCCTCGGCGTGCAATGAG